>JBBPZC010000245.1:0-4753 GCA_038199275.1 Actinomycetales bacterium | reverse complement strand
TCGTCCAAGCCGTTGAGGATGGAGGCCAGTCCGTTGTTCGGGCTCAGTCCTGCTGCTGCCAGTGCTTCACCATAGTTGGCGAACAGTTCCGGGAAGTATGCCTTCACCACGTGGCCGAAGATGATCGGGTCGGAGACCTTCATCATGGTGGCCTTCAGGTGTGCCGAGAGCAGGATGCCCTCTTCCTTGGCGCGGGCTATCTGTGCGGCCAGGAATTCGTCCAGTGCGGCGGCACTCATGAGCGTGCCATCAACGATTTCGTTGGCCAGGACCGGGAAGGCATCCTTCAGTACGGTGACGGTGCCGTCGGCTGCCACGAACTGAATCTTGATTTTGTCATCGGCGGCGATGACAACGGACTTCTCGTTGTGGCGGAAGTCGCCGGATTCCATGGTGGCAACGTTTGTCTTGGAATCTGCGCTCCAGGCACCCATGCTGTGTGGGTTGGCTCTGGCGTAGTTCTTGACGGACAAGGGTGCGCGGCGGTCAGAGTTGCCTTCGCGCAGGACCGGGTTGACGGCACTGCCCTTGATCTTGTCGTAGCGGGCGCGAACGTCCTTTTCCTCATCGGTTGAGGGATCGTCCGGGTAGTCCGGGAGGGCGTAGCCCTTGCCCTGAAGTTCCGTGATGGCGGCCTTCAGCTGCGGGATGGAGGCGCTGATGTTCGGCAGTTTGATGATGTTGGCGTCCGGGCTTTTGGCCAGGGCACCCAGCTCGGCCAGGGCGTCGTCGACGCGCTGGTCTTCCGTGAGGTAGTCGCCGAACACGGCGATGATGCGTCCGGAGAGCGAAATGTCACGGGTTTCCACGTCTACGCCGGCGGTGGAGGCGAAGGCCTCGACGATCGGTAGGAGTGAGTACGTGGCCAACATGGGCGCTTCGTCTGTCAGTGTGTAGATGATTTTGGCCATGGGTGGGCTGTCTCCTGCGAAAATTCAATGGATAACTGAAAATCTGATGAGATTTCTTTCCCTACCTAACTTACCCGAGTCCGCGCATTTGCCAGCTATCGGGGGCGCAAAGTGACGCGGCGACGCCAACGCCACCGGAATCGCACCAGGTTGGGCGCGCGGGGGTGAGGTGAGCCTCATCTACTGTGCAAGCTCGGGCCAGTGGCGTTACGTTGGTGTTATGGAACTCAAAGGAAATCTCGCAGAAGCCTTCAACGACCAGGTCACGATGGAAATCGAGGCTGCCGTGGTCTACCGCCAGCTTGCCATTGAAATGGATGTCCAGGACCTACCCGGAATTTCCGGCTGGTTCCTGGCCCAGTCGGCCGAGGAACTGGTGCACGCACAAAAGTTCACCGACCACATGACCGACCGTGGTGCAGCCCCCAAAATCGAAACCATCAAGGCCCCGGGCTTGACGATCAATTCGGTTCTGGAAGCATTCGAGGCCTCACTCGCGAATGAGCAGAAGGTCTCCGAATCGATCCGAAACCTGTACCGGATGTCCCAGCAGGAGGGCGACATTGACTCCATTCCGCTGCTGAACTGGTTCGTCAGCGAGCAGTTGGAGGAGGAAGCCAGCGTCAGCGAGATCATTGGCCGCGTGCAGCTGATCGGTGAAGATGGCAACGGCCTGTTGCGCCTGGATGCCGAGCTGGGTGCCCCCCAAGCCCCAGCAATCCAGTAGCTCCACCCCACAAACGCTCGCTCACATCCGGCGTGATTATTCGAAACGCTCGCTCGGTCCACTGAGCGGGCGTTTCCGTTTAATCCGCCAGAAGTGAGCGAGGGTTGGGGAAGGGCGGAATAGGGATCCCGTTAAGAGCGCCAAAGGTGCGATAGCGATTGAGGGCAGTGCGGGTCAGAGGTTGTTCAGGCCCTGCTGCGTCACATTCTGCTGCGTTAAGTTGTGCGCGTTCATCGCCTGCTGATGCGCTGCGTTGTGCGCATCCGCCGCCCTGGCATGGGGCTTGGAGTTTGGCTGAATGCCTCGTTGCTCGTCGTCAGGCACGTCCTGAAGCGACTTCCTCCCCCGAATCAGCACCCCCGCGGCGGTCGCAATGATGCTTGCCGCGATCAGCGCCACCACAATGAAGAAGACGATGAAAAACGTGCCGGAAAACATCATCCCGGTCAAGTTCTCGGCCATGCCCACCGGTGGTGTTTCGCCAAGTTTAGAGAAGTCCCGCACCGCGGCCCTCAGCGTGAGCCGGTGGGCGGGATGGACTGGCCTCCGGGATAGGGCACATGCTCGGGCGGCAGTGCATCATGCCTGGCAGTGCGGAATCGGCCCACCAGCAGCAACACCACCAGAACCACCACAATCAGCACGAAAATACCAACGACCACTGCCATGCCCAGAGACCCCGAGATGATGCTCACTCCCACAAAAATTGATTATCGTGCGCGTACTTTCCAGTATTGCACGCACGCAGCGGGGCGTTCCGGGGCTGTGGCCCGCACCAGGAACTTTCGTCCAAATGGACGACGCCGGGACCTCACCTTTCGTACGAAAGGTGAGGTCCCGGCGTCGAACGTCAGGCAAAAAAGACTAGCGGCGGAACATCACCACCACGATGCCCACCAGCAGGACCAGGAACGCCAGCGTGCCCGCACCGATGATCAGGGTCGCGAGCACGCCGGGCTCCCACAGCCACAACATGCTAGTGGAAGAAGTGGCGTGCACCGGTGAAGTACATGGTGATGCCGGCAGCGTTCGCGGCCTCAACCACTTCGGCGTCGCGCACTGAACCACCCGGCTGAACGACGGCGCGGACACCGGCGTCGAGCAGGATCGCCAGGCCGTCGGCGAACGGGAAGAATGCGTCGGAGGAGGCAACGGCGCCAATGGAGCGCTGCGCCGAAGCACCGGTTGCGCCTGAGGCACCGCCGGCCGCATCGACGTCGGATTCCACGGTGACGCCTAGGGTGTTGGCGCGCTCAACGGCCAACTTGCAGGAGTCCACGCGGTTGACCTGGCCCATGCCGATGCCCACTGCGGCGCCGTTGTTGGCGAGCAGGATGGCGTTGGACTTGGCGGCACGCACTGCGGTCCAGGCGAACTTCAGGTCGGCAAGTGTCGCCTCGTCGGCGGGCGCGCCGGCCGCGAGGGTCCAGTTGGCGGTGTCGTCGCCGTCGGCGTCAACCTTGTCGCTCATCTGCACGAGCATGCCACCGGAGACCTGGCGGACTTCTGCCGGGTAGCGGCCGTAGCCCTCGGGCAGGGCGAGCAGGCGGATGCTCTTCTTGGACAGGATCTCCACGGCTTCGGGCTCGAAGTCCGGGGCGATGACGACCTCGGTGAAGATGCCTGCCACGGTGCGGGCCATGCCGGCGGTGACGGTGCGGTTTGCTGCGATGACGCCGCCGAAAGCGGAGAGCGGATCGCAGGCGTGGGCCTTGGCGTGAGCGTCGGCAATGGGGTCGGCGGCATCCGGGGAGGCCACGGCCACGCCGCACGGGTTGGCGTGCTTGATGACCGCAACGGCCGGCTCGTCGAAGTCGAAGGCTGCGCGCAGGGCGGCGTCGGCGTCCACAAAGTTGTTGTAGCTCATGGCCTTGCCGTGGAGCTGGTCTGCCTGGGCAATGCCCGACGGCGCACCCTTGTCCACATACAACGCTGCCTGCTGGTGGGGGTTCTCCCCGTAACGCAGGACCTCCGAGCGTTCCAGCGAGTAGCCGGCGTAGGCGGGCCAGTCGATGACGCCGTCGCCGTCTTCGTCACGGAATTGGTCGGCGGTCCAGGCGGCCACGGCGTTGTCGTACGCGGCGGTGTGCGCGAAGGCTGCTGCGGCCAGGCGCTGGCGGGCGGCAAGTGTGAAGCCGCCTTCCTGGGCTGCGGCAATGACGGAGCCGTACCTGGCCGGGTCAACAACCACGGCAACGGAGGGGTGGTTCTTCGCTGCGGCGCGGACCATGGAGGGCCCGCCAATGTCGATCTGCTCAACAACGGCGTCCTGGCCGGCGCCGGACTTCACGGTGTCGACGAACGGGTACAGGTTGACCACAACCAGGTCGAAGGGCTCAATGTGCATCTCTTCGAGCTGGCGCACGTGATCGGGCAGGCGGCGGTCGGCCAGGATGCCGGCGTGGATCAACGGGTGCAAGGTCTTGACGCGGCCGTCGAGGCACTCCTGGAAGCCGGTGACTTCGGAGACTTCGGTGACCGGAACGCCGGCAGCGGCGATCCTGGCGGCGGTGGAACCGGTGGAAACAATCGCAACACCGGCGGCGTGCAGGCCGCGGGCCAGCTCCTCCAAACCGGTCTTGTCGTAAACCGAGATCAAGGCTCGGCGCAGGGGAACACGGTTAAGGGCAACGCTGGTCACGTTAAATTCTCCAAGGGTGGCTTGATGGTGGCGACGCTCATCAGTTTATGCCACTGGAGCGCCGGTATGATCTCCCTTATGACATCCCGTGATCCACACCACGCGCCATTGCCAACGCAGAGCCTTCCCACCACTGTTGAAACCGCCTCCCTCGAAGCCGGGCCTCCTGCCACTTTGCCCACCCGGGCCATAGCGGACTTCGCTCCTGAGGAAGAACTCCCCGCGGACCTCTCCCGCCTGATCAACTCGGTCATCCTCCCCGGGTTTGTTGGCACAACTGTGCCACTGTGGTTGGAGGGTGCCCTCACCAACGGGTTGGCCGGGGTCGTCTATTTCGCGCACAACATTGCCCCTGACGCACCGGAACAGGTGGCTGCGCTCTCCGCCGCCATCCGCGCCGCGAACCCGAACGCCGTGATTGGCGTTGATGAAGAGGGCGGAAATGTCACGCGCCTGCAGTCCCGCGACGGCTCC
>JBBPZC010000244.1:0-10518 GCA_038199275.1 Actinomycetales bacterium | reverse complement strand
CGAAACACTGGCCGGATTAGTTACCACAAGCTCCGACGGCGGAATAACAGTCAGTTTGGCAACGCCGCTGGTCACCACGGCACCATCAGAACTATTCGTATACGTCGCACTGTATTCAGTGCCATCCAACTCAATCGCCGCATCAGCAACAGTCAAAACAGGAGAAGTCGCCCCAGCAACCACAGCCCAAGAACCGCCAGCAGCACGAGACTCCCACACCACCGTGTTTGTACCGAAGGAGGAGGTCGCCGTCGAGGTGAAACGCACGTCTTCGCCGGCCAGCACCGAAACATTGGCCGGATCAGTCACCTGAAGACCCGACGGCAGGGCTCGCTGGTCGATTTGTCCCGAGTAGACAAATGTCTTTCCAGCAATGACAAGATTCGTCTGCCACGTCAGGGTGTTGGAACCGGCTCGAGGGAACACCCAATCTCCCGACTGGGGATTCACAACCGCTGTACTAGAGCTGGGGACTATTGGCATTCCTCCGACTGTGACAAATGGAGACGGCTGATTCTGGCCTGCAGGTATCGCGGGAAGTTCGATATTCTGTTCATGCAACGCGAGAGTGTCAAGCAGCGTGAGACCGGCCAACGGAGACATGTCCACCAGCTTGTTGCCATTCAGAGTCAGCCGGGTTAGGTTCGCCAGTCCGGACAAGGGATTTACATCGTCAATCTCGTTGTTCCCCAGAAAGAGCTGTGTGAGGGTGTCCAATCCGGAAAGGTCCGATATGTCGACGATGGAGTTGCTGTCCAACGTCAGCACGTGAAGGTTGGGCAGTTTTCCCAACGGCGACAGCTCTGTGATCAGGTTCCCGCCGAGGGTAAGCGATTCCAACCCGGTCAGGTCCGCCAAAACTGAAATGTCGCTGACGGAATTGCGGCCAAGGTCAAGGTGAACCAGCTGACTCAACGACGCTAGCGGAGCAAGATCAGTGACGTCGGCATCGAAGATGTCCAATGCGACTAATCGGGACATTCCAACCACAGCGGAAAGATCCGTGACCGGAGTGTAGTCGAGGATCAGCTCTTGAAGTCCTGTCATAAGTTTCAGCGCTGATATATCGTCAACGGGGTTATTTCCCAGGTTAAGATTGGTGAGATTCACAAGACCGGAGAGATTTGAAATGTCACTTATTTGGTTTTGTCCCAGACCAAGGACCGTGAGCTGAGTTAGGCCGGCCAGCGGCGCTACGCTCCCAATGCTGTTGCTTGCAAGATACAACTTATCAAGGCCGACAAATGCTTCCAGACCTGTCAACGAAGTAATCTGCTTGCCACTGCAGTCCAATGGGCCATCCATCCCGGCGGCTTGAGTCTCAGTAATGACCTCACTTGGAGCCTGTCCGAGCCGTTTGTTGATGCAGCTTCGAAGGTTGCCATCCTGCACATTCACGTCCGGGGCTGCCTGGGCCGGCACCATGGCGCCGAACGCGAGCGCAGCAATTGCGCTTCCCCCCAGGAAAGCGTGCCAAATTTTTTTCAAGGGTTCCCATCCCGTCATCGACAATGCCGCCAGGTTGCCACAGGCTTTGAGCAGGGCGTTGAGACCGCAAGGGCATTGTCCTCGTATATTCAGTTAGATACATCGATTATGCACTATTGCACATTGGGCCAAGGCATAAGGGAACCCAACCACCCCAACAACGACTTCCACTGTGGGACGGGCCGCACTCTTAGGCGCTGCGGCCGTCTTCGGTGCAAATACAAAGCCGGTTGCCCTGCGCGTCAGTGGCAATTACAAACGCAGGTGCGCTGCTGCGGTCCAAGGTGGCGCCGGCTTCCTCCACCGCAGCGAGCACCTGCTGCGCCTCACTTGCCGGCACGGAGATGTCAACGTGGAAACGGTTCGCGTTGGGTGTTGGGGTTTGCTGGAACCACAGTGTCGGCAGCCGGCCGGCCGGATCCCTGAGTTCATCCGGTTCCCCCGCCACAAAGCCCAGGGCCGCTGCCCAGACAGGCGCCACGGCCGCATAATCAGCCGTGTCCATGGCGATCTCAACGGCGCGCATGAGCTCCGGGTGGGCCGTGGCACCGGACACCTGTGCTGCGGAGTTGATCCGTGCGGCGAGCTCGACATCTCGCGTGGTCACCCGCGATCCTGCGTCGTGCGAGGTCAGTTCCACAAACAACGTGTCGTAACGCCAGTCCACATTTGGGTGGTGGCCGGCATCTTGGGCTGCTCCCCCAATGGTGGCCAACAGTTCCAATGCCGCGGCCGACGTCGGACACTTCAGCACCGCTGCCAGTCCGCCCAGGCGGTACCGCCACCCGGGCAGTGACTCCAGTGCTGCATCAATTTCGGGCCGGGTCAAAACATCGTTCGCAGCCATGGCAGGCTCCCTTGGGGTCTCCGTTTATAGGTCGGGGCGGCCGTCCATGGCCGAGGAGGCCAAGGCATGCGCCCGCTTGGGAATGCGGCCGCCCTGTGCTGCCAGTCTGCCACCGATCACTGCATGTTTGAAGGCTTCGGCCATAACCACCGGGTTCTGCGCCCGGGTGACGGCGGTGGCCAGCAGCACGGCGTCGCAGCCCAGCTCCATGGCCAGCGCGGCGTCGGAGGCGGTGCCTATTCCGGCGTCGAGCACCACGGGAACGGAGGCGCGGGAGACGATCAGCTCAATGTTGTGCGGGTTCAGGATGCCCAGCCCGGTGCCGATGGGAGCGCCGAGTGGCATGACGGCGGCGGCACCGAGCTGCTCCAGGCGCAGGGCCAGGACGGGGTCGTCGTTGGTGTAGGCGAAGACCTTGAAACCGCGGTTGACCAGTTGCTCGGTGGCGTCGGCGAGTTCCAGCGCGTCCGGCAGCAGGGTGTGCTCGTCCGCGATCACTTCCAGCTTGACCCAGTCGGTATCCAGCGCCTCGCGGCCCAGTTCCGCCGTCATGACTGCTTCGCGGGCGGTGAAGCAACCGGCCGTGTTCGGCAGGATGCGAATGTTGTTCTCCAGGAGCAGCGCAAACAAGTTGGTGCCGCCGCCTGCCGCCTCGTCAACAGAGTAGCGGCGCATGGCCACGGTGGTCAGCTCGGTGCCGGAGGCGATCAGCGCCGCACCGAGACCGGATAGGCTGGGCGCGCCGCCGGTGCCCATGATGAGCCGGGAATTCAGGGCGACCCCGTCAATCACCAGGGAATCATTGCGGGTCAGGGTTTGCGTCATGGGATTCACTTTCGGTCACGGGCTGCGGTCAGGTCGGTGGGCAAAGCAGCGGTGGGCAAAGTAGCAGTGGGCAAAGCAGCAGCGGTCAATGCAGCGGCGGGCAAGGAAACAGGGGCTGGCATCTCAGCCGCCCTGCACTGCGGCGACAATTTCGAAATCGTCGGCGTGTTCCACGGCGGTGGTGGCCCATTGGCTGCGCGGGACAATGCCGGAGTTGCGGGCGACGGCGACACCCAGCCTTCCGCCGTCGACCGCCTGCCCCGTGGCCAACAGTTCCCGGCCGGTCATGGTCGTGACAAGGTCGGCAACCGTGGTCCCGGCCGGGTGGGATTCCGTGACGCCGTTGAGTTGGATGGTGTTCATGGGTGCTCCTGCGCGGTTGGGCCGGCGTGCGGTGCCGGGTTGAGGGTGGGCGAAAAACGGTCGGGGCGGAATCGGGTCCAGGCCAGGTCGGTGATGTCCCCCAGCAGCTGGCGGACGATCAGGGCGGCGATCGGGGTGAGCAGAACACCGTGCCGGAAGAAACCGGTGGCGATGATCAGGCCCGGGATGTCGTGCCCGTTGCGGTTTGCCACCCGGCCCAGCAGCGGTGCGTTGTCCGGGGTGCCGGGGCGGGCGCGGGCGGTGCACTCGATCAGCTCAAGTTCCGCGATGGCCGGCAGCAGCACCTGTGCATCACGGAGCAGCTGGTGCACTCCCCCGGCGCTGACACCGGGGTTGTGGTCCTCGCGGCTGGTGGCGCCAACCACCACCGTGCCGTCCTCGCGCGGCACAATATATACGGGCAGTCCACGCACCAGGCCGCGGATGGTCGCCGTGGTCAGCGGGCGCAGATGCTCGGGCACGCGCAGCCGCAGAACATCACCGTAGACGGGACGCACCGGCAATTCCAGCCCGTCGGGAAGACCGGTCAGTTTCGGCGCGCCCAGGGCGTTGGCCACCACCACATCCCGGGCATGGATTTCCCGACCGTCGGCGAGGAGCACGCCGATCACTGCCGAGTGGCTGTTTTCCGGATCCTGGTGAAGAAGTCCGACCGCGGTTTCCGTCACGAACGCCGGCGCCGGCGCGCCCGTGGCTGAGTTGGTAAGCGTGTCCGCGGCGGGGCCCGCCGTTGAACTGACAGCGGCACCGCTTTCCAGGGCTTCGCGCAGGGCTGCGGCCATGGCTCGCGGATCCACTTGGTGATCATGCGGTGCGGTGTAGGCGCAGGAGATGTGCGGACCCACCATGGGTTCCATGGCCCGGGCCTGGGCAGTGGTCAGTTGCGAGATCTCCAGCCCGCACCGGGTTTGGACCTCGCTCAGGTCCTTCAGCGCCTGCCGGTCCGCCGGGTCGCCGCCCAACACCAGGGTGGGCGAGGCGTTGAAGCCCGTCCGGACCTGACCGTGCCCGTCGCCCCGCTGCAGTGATGCGGCAAAGTCGGGCCAACAGTTGTTCGAAGCCAACGTCAGCTCCAGGAGATCTTCTTCCTGGTAGTGAAGTTCACTGACGGGTGCCAACATGCCGGCCGCGGCGAATGTGGCTCCGGTTGCCGGCGCCGGATCAATCACGGTGACGGTGCGACCTGCCCGTTGCGCTTCCCAGGCGATGCCGAGGCCCACGATTCCGCCGCCAATGACGGCAACGTCGGTGCTTAAATTCTCGTTCACATATATCCCTTCCCTACGCCGGCATGATCCGGATCAGGTTTTTGCGCCCGCTGGGGACGCATTTCGGTCGGCGCATCAGACGCCCTCTCAGCCAGCTTCACTGGCTCCCGCGGTACTGCACTAGTCTATGAGATTATGAACCAAACTTCTGCCATTCACGGCGCTCCGGGCGCCGCGGCCCACTCTCCGGCCGCCGCGTCGCTCCAGAACTCCCGCCTCTATCTGTGCACCGATTCGCGTGCCAAACAGGGCGATTTCGAGCAGTTCCTGCGTGCTGCCTACGCCGGCGGTGTGGATATCATTCAGCTGCGCGACAAAAACATTGAGGCTGCGCAAGAGCTGGAATGCCTCGCCGTCCTGCGCTCTGTTGCGGACGAGTTTGGCACGTTGTGGGCCGTGAATGACCGGGCCGATATCGCCGCGCTCAGCGGTTCCCCCGTATTCCACATTGGCCAGCAGGACCTGCCCCTGCCGGCTGCCCGCTCACTCGTTGGGCCCGCCGTGTCCATGGGCCTGTCCAGCCACGACCCGGCACAGGTCCAAGCCGCCGCCGCCCATCCCGACGCAGATTACTTCTGTGTGGGCCCGCTGTGGGCCACCCCCACCAAACCGGGCCGGGCCGCCGTCGGACTTTCCCTGGTGGAGCATGCCGCCACGCTGAAAACCTCCAAGCCCTGGTTCGCCATTGGTGGAGTGGATTTGTCCACTGTGGATGCGGTGGTCGACGCCGGTGCGTCGCGAATTGTTGTTGTCCGCGCCATCACCGAGGCCCAAGATCCGACGGCGGCCGCACAGGAACTGCTCTCCCGTTTGCCTACGCTGGGCTGACTTGCGCCACGGCACCCGCCGCGCTTTTCACATTCAGCTGTCCCCCAGTTCAGGAGCTTTGCCATGAAAGCACGTCCAGGTTTTCCGTTTGAGAGCAAGACCATCGAGTACGAGGATCCCGGTCCGTACCTCAAGGACGTGTTTGGGCTTCCGGGTATTGAGCAGTTGCAGGCGATCATTGACGGACGTTTCCCGGCACCGCCAATTGCCAGCCACTTCGGCATGGAATTCCTGAGCGCGAGTGTGGGAGACGTTGTCATGACAGCGACGCCGGATGCCTCGCACTACAACCCGATCGGCTCCATCCACGGCGGATTTGCGGCCACGCTGCTCGATTCGGTGTGCGGCTGCGCTGTCCAGTCGACCCTGCCGGCCGGGGTTGGGTACACCACCTTGGAATTGAAGGTGTCCATGATCCGGGGCATCACCCGCGACACCGGACGGGTCACCGTGCACGGCTGGGTCACCAAGCCCGGCAGCCGCGCCGCGTTCGCCGAGGCCGACATCCGCGACAGCGATGGCCGGCTCCTGGCCACGGCCTCCAGCACCTGCCTGGTCCTGGCTGGCTGACCGAAGGCCTGCCGCGCCTGAACGCATACGCACGACTCAGGCGCGGTGGTGCGTCTGAGTACCTGGACGCACCAGTAACTTCAAGCGGTGCGTATGAGTTCAGGGTTTGCAACAAAACTAGGCCAGCGCCTCGACGCTCAGCGCCACTTTGCGCAGCAGCGCCGCCAACTGGGCCTGCTCCTTGACGCTCAGCCCGGCCAGCATGGCCCGGTCAATCTCCAGAAAACGCGGGAACTCGCGGTCAACCAGAGCCTCACCCTCCGCAGTCAGCTGCATGAGCACCACCCGGCCGTCACGCTCCCAGGGCAGCCGCTCGATCAGCCCGCGTTTCTCAAGCCGCTCGGCGTTCTTCGTGGTGGATGCCCCGCTGAGCATCGAGGCGGCGGTGACCTCACTGGCGCGCAGCGGCCCATCACCGCGGGCCAGCGTGCACAGCACATCGAATTCCGCCCGGGTCACTTCGGCCGCCTGCAATTCCCGGCCAGCTCGATGCGACGCCAGAGCCCCGATTCTGCCAATGCGTCCCATGACTTCGATGCTGGCAACATCGAACTCGGGCCGCGACCTTGCCCAGCCCTGGCGAGCCCGGTCCACAAAATCCATTGCATCAGCGTTCATGCATCCAGTCTAGAGACAACTCTCACATACGCCACATCTATTTTACTAGTAAAATAGATTGTAGAATTGTTCAATGAGCACAACCACCCGATTCCGCAGTACTGGCAACGCCTTGGCACATCAGTTCTCCATCACGGCGTGGCGCAATGCCTTTGTTGTGCGGCCCGCCGATGCCATCTTCACCACTGCCATCAAGGTCGGAATCGCCGCCACCGTTGTGCTCATTGCCGGTGGCTTGATGGGCCAACCGCAGCTCGCGGGAATGGCCGCACTCGGCGCCCTCACCAGCGCATTCGGCCGCTACCAGCCCTATCGCCGGCTGGCCCGCATGATGGCCATTGTGGGCGTGGGCATGGTGACCGCCATGATTGTGAGCACCTTGCTGGGCGCCGCGGCTGTGCCCATGACGCTTCAAATCGTGGTGCTCTCTTTGCTTTCAGGCCTGGCCGCACACGTCTTTATGGCCTTCCGCATCTCCGGGCCGGGAGCCGTGATCCTGGTGTTCGCCGCGGCAGCAGGCACCGGTTACACCCGCACTTTTGCCGACATGCCCTGGCCCATCATCGCGATCGTGATTGGCGTGGTGGTGGGCTGGCTCGCAGCCATGGCGCCGGCCCTGTGGGTGCCCATGGCCCCGTCCCGCCTCGCCGTCGCACGTGCCATGGCCGCCGTCGTGCGTTTGGGAACGGACGACGCCGGTCCCCACCGGTCCGCCGCGCGCGTCGCCTTGCGCTCGGCCCGGGAATCGGTGACGGTCAGTGCCGGGACCTTGCGTCGCTCAAGCTCCCGTTCCGTGCAAATGCACCGGGATGCCGACCGGCTCCATCTGTTGCTGGACGAGGCCGAGAGCGCGCTGGCGCTGTTTGAAACCACATCCGCTGCCTCGCATTCGGAGGCATTTGGCCAGCTGTCCCGGCACGAAACTGAGCTGCGCAAAATGCGTGGAATTCCTGCCGTTGCAACACCGGCGCAATCTGCTATATCGACTGCCCAGTCAACCCGGGGCATCGAGCCCTTGGGCTTCCTGGCAGCAGCCAAAAATGGGCTAAAGTCCCGGGCCGGCATCCACCAGGCCCTGCGCATGGCTGCTGCCGCGGCACTGTCGGGCCGGGCCGCCGTCGGGCTTGGTTTGGACCATCCGCGGTGGGCCACGATGGGCGCCATTGCCGTGCTGCAGGGATTGAATTTTGCGCTCACGGTCCAGCACAGCATCCAACGGTTGGTGGGCAATGCGCTCGGCGCCGCCGTGGCCCTGGTGATCTTGAACCTGTCGCTGGGATTCTGGCCGTCGGTGGCGTTCGTGGTTGTGTTCCAGGTGCTGGCGGAACTGCTTGTGCTCAAGAACTACACACTAACGACCATTGCGGTGACCCCGATGGCGCTGATCATGACCGGGCTGGGCAGCACGATTGGCCCGGATGCAGCGTTCAGCCGCGTGGCCGACACCCTGGTGGGCGTGGTGATTGGAACGCTGGTGGCCGCCGTGAGCATTTCCAGGGCGGACCACCACCACCACCTGCCTGCCAAGCCGGCAAAGGCCTAGGCGCGCACACCCTCCGCGCTGTCAACTGTCAGCTGTCAGGACAAGCAAAGGCAAAAAGGGTGGCCGGCGGGGTCAAGAAACACTCGAAAAGAAATGCCAGGCTGAAACTCGGGTTTCGTTGCCCCGAGTTTCAGCGCTTCCGTCTCCCCCGCATCCAAATCTGCCACGACCATATCCAGGTGCATTTGTTGCGGCTTGTCCGGGCTCGGCCATTTGGGCGCCCGATAGCCGGAATCGACCTTTTGGAACGAGATGCTGTTGGTCCCGTCCTCCGAGCGCAGCTCCACCCAGCTGTCCTCTGCGGTGGCTTCCCAGCCCAGCAGCGCGGCATAAAAATCCGCTAAACGGGCTGGATCCGGACAGTCAATGACGACGCTGGGAAATTGTGCAATGGCCATGCCTGCACGCTACACGGAGGGCGTCAATTCCATAACCCCTGCCAGCAGTTCAAAGCTGCGGACCCACGCTGCACGGTTGGTGACCTGGGTGGCCACGATGAGCTCGTCGGCGTCAGCCAGGGTGCCGAACTCTTCCAGGTACTGGCGGGCAACGGCCGGGGTGCCAATGGCTGCGTACCGGAACATGGTGTTGACCTGCTGGCCTGCCGGGGAATCAAGCAGCAGATCCATTTCGGCGTCCGTGAACTTCTGACCCCGCCCCACAAGCGACGCCACCCGGCCACGCCGGGCCACCAATGCAAGCTGGTCTGCCTCTTCCTGGGTGCCGGCCACAATCGCGTTCACGCCGGCAATCACATACGGCTCTGCCAGCACATCGGAGGGCTTGAATTCGCGGCGGTAAATACGCACGGCGTCCTCGAGGGCCTGCGGGGCAAAGTGCGAGGCAAAGGAGTAGGGCAGGCCCAGCGCCGCGGCAAGCCGCGCACCGAACAGTGACGAGCCCAGAATGTACAGCGGTACTTTGGTGTCCTTGCCCGGGTAGGCATTCACTCCGGAAATCCGGCTTTGCCCGGTGAAGTAGGCCTGCAGTTCCTGCACGTCGGACGGGAAGGTGTCTGCAGCCATCGGGTCCCGGCGCAGCGCGCGCATGGTGTTTTGATCACTGCCCGGAGCACGGCCCAGGCCCAGATCAATGCGTCCGGGGTGCAGTATTTCCAAGGTGCCGAACTGCTCGGCGATCTGCAGCGGGGAGTGGTTCGGGAGCATGATTCCGCCGGCGCCGAGTCGGATGGACTTCGTGTGCGCAGCCACGTGGGCAATCAGCACGCTCGTTGCCGAGGATGCGATGGAGGGCATGTTGTGGTGCTCTGCAAACCAGATCCGCTTATACCCCCACCCTTCAGCCTTTTGCGCCAGTTCCACGGAGGCACGGAAACTCTCGGCAATGCCGTCGTCGCCAACGTGGGCAAGGTCAAGGATGGACAGGGGAAGCGTCATGGGTGGTGCCTTTCAAAAGTAATGCCTCATTGAGGTCTCAGTAGTGGCAACTGCAAGCGGTCCGGGGATATTTCCCTCCATGCGATGCAGTAGGATCCCAAGCTGTTTGACACCTGTCCCAATTTGGTGACATCAGCGTGTCACTTGTCTAAATTGCGTGACATCGCTGGGAGATATGGCTTCATGGAGGGTCCGGATCTACTTGTGACTAATCCGGGTTTCGTGTCGCCAGCGATTGGCCTGGGAGCAGGAGACAGCGAGACGAGGAACCACCGGCTTGTGGTCGTATGTCCCGTAAGAGGAACCTCTTCCGGGCATAAATGTACGTAAAATGCAGTAGTTGTACAGATCAACAACTGCACGTACACTTGAGCTATGACTACTGCAGGCCCAGTCAGCATCTCCGACGCACGCGATCAACTCGCCTCGATCATTAACCGCGTACAAAGCGACCACGAACCCGTCTTCTTGTCACGCCGAGGACGCCGGGTTGCTGCTGTCATCGATGCTGACGACCTGGAGCGCTTGATGGAATTGGCCGAAGACATGGCGGATATCCGCGCTGCGGAAGAATCCCGTGAAGAAATGCGCCGCACGAAGACAGAACCAACGCCGTGGGAGCAGGTCAAGGAAGATCTCGGTCTCGTATGACCTACACGGTCACAATCGCACCAGCCGCAGAACGACAACTGCGCAAATTCGACCCGCAAGTTCGACGCAGAGTTCAAGCAGCAATCGAACTCTTGTCGG
>JBBPZC010000243.1:0-13092 GCA_038199275.1 Actinomycetales bacterium | reverse complement strand
GTCTGTGGAGCGTCCGGCTGTGGAGCGCCCGGCTGGCGAGGCGCCGGCGGTCAAAGTACCCCGGTACACGGTGGAGGGGGTGAGGTAGCCGGAAGCGATGAGCCAGTAGTCGTTGCCGGCGTCGGAATCCTCATCATCCACGGCGTAGGCGTCCACGGCGTGCAGCGGCGGGCAGTCCTCCAACTCGGTGGCGGCCCATTCCGCGGCGGGGTCCACCACAAGGATCTTGGCGGAAACGTCGGAAAGCAGGTTCAACAGCAGGAAGTCCCGGGTCCAGCTCCACGACTGCAGCGATTCCGTGGCGGACGGGGCAAAAACCGTCGTCAAGGAACGGCTGCCGGCCATGAACGCGTCGAGTTCAACGGCCAGCAGCGTTCCGGCAACGTGGACGGACCCGGACACGGACCAGTCGGTGCGCGGGCGCAGCAGCAACCATTCGTGGTGCAGGGAGACGCTCGTGTCATCCGGGACATCGATATGGACCCAGTCCCCGCCCACACGCAGGTAGCTGCGGCTGTTGAAGAAATCCAACGCGTCATAGGCAATATCGCGTTCAAAACCTGGGGTGCTGCTGTGGGTGACACCGCCGGCGAGGTGGTCCAGCGGCACCGAATACAGCGGCTCCTTCACAGCCAGCTCAGCCAGGGATTCGCCGCGGCGCAGCACCCGGGTGGCGGCTGGGTAGGAGGAAGCGGTCAGGGAACCGCCGCCGGTGTCGGTGCCCACGTACAGCGTGTCCGCATCGAACCACGAAAGGCGCGTCTTCGCCGTCGGAAGTTCAAAGCCTCCCGGCACAAAGCTGCGCGTCGCCAGGTCAAATTCCCGGTAGGCAACAGCGTCGCCGCCGTCCGGCGAGAGCGCCACCATGGCCAGGCGGTACTCCTCGCCCGGCGCCGGGCGCAGCAGTGACGCGCCGGCCCACAGCCAGTCCTCGCCCGAGGCCGCGCACAGGGCATCCACGTCAAGAAGCACGTCCCACTGCGGGGCAGCGAGCAGGTAGCTCTCCCATGAGGTGCGGCGCCACAGCCCGCGCGGGTTGGCCTCGTCACTCCAGAAGTTGTAATACCACTCCCCGCGCTTGGACACCATGGGGATGCGCTCCTTGGAATCGAGCACCTCCAAAACACGCCCCTCCCTCTCCTTGTAGGCGGGCGTCACCAGGGTGGCGTCGGTGCGGGCATTGTGCTCCCGAACCCACTCCATGGGCCTCTCGCCGTGAATGTCCTCCAACCAGAGGAACTCGTCGGCGGGCTGGTCGGCAATGGGTGCGGCAGTCACGGCTTCAGTCATGGCACCATCCTAGGCAACCCCGCCGACAGGTTCGATTGCCGGGGCGCGGTTGGGGCAGGCCCGACGCCGGACACCACCGCCGTGCGCCCATCCATTAAGCTCAGAGGGTGGAATCTTTGGGCGTGCAGACGGTGGCAATTGTGGGTGCGGGACCCCGCGGAACTTCCGTCATGGAGCGGCTGCTGGCCCGCCACGTCCGGCAACAGCCGGCGCAGGCGCTGCACATCCACCTCATCGACCCCTTCCCGCCGGGCCCCGGCCACGTCTGGCGCACGGAACAATCGCGCTTGTACCTGATGAACACACCCAGCTTCTTCCCCACCCTGATCCCGGACCAGGGCGTCAGTGCCCCCGCGCTCGCCGGCTGCACCTTCAACGAATGGCGGGCCGTCCAGCTGCAGGACCCGTGGGTCCGGCTCAGCGACGGAGACGCGGCCGAGCTCGCCATCCTCGGTGCCGCAGATTTCCCCAGCCGCACCCTCTACGGCCGGTACCTTTCCTGGTGCTTTGACCAGCTCACCGGCGCCATGCCCGACGGCGTTTCCCTCACCATCCATCCTGCCGAAGCCAACCGGGTGGTGCGCAATCACGCCAATGGCGGCTTCGCCGTCGTCCTTGCCGGCGGGGAGCGCCTGGCAGTGGACAAGGTGGTGTTGGCGCTGGGTCATGTGGAATCGAAGTTGAGCCCCGCACAGCAGGAATTGCGGGCCGAGGCACGCGTCCAGAACCTCACGTACCTGCCCCCGGCGGTGCCCAACGACGTCGACTGGGAGACGCTGCCGGCCGGTGAAACCGTGCTGGTGCGCGGCATGGGACTGAACTTTTTTGATGTCTTGGGCCAGCTGACGGAGGGGCGCGGCGGCCGCTTTGAGGACACCGGAAAACCGGCGGGGGAGGCCCTGCGGTATGTTGCCTCGGGGCGTGAGCCGGTCATTGTTGGGGCGTCGCGGCGTGGCACCCCGTACCGGGCGAAGGCGGCGCTGGAGAGCTATTACCCGGCGGGCGTGAGCCTGCGGTTCCTGGGCGAGGACGCCGTCGCCGCCATTCGAGCCATGGGCGCCACGGCGGGTTTTGACCACGACATTTGGCCGCTTCTGCACCGCGACACGCTCTGGGCGTACTACACCACGCTGGCACGAACCATCCCGGAAGCTGTTTCGGCCCAGCTCCTGCCGGAGCTGGATGCACTGCTGCATGAAGGGCTCGACGGCGGTGGCCCGGCGTGGGAAGACCGGCTGGAGAAATTGCTGGACCGCCATGTGGACGCGGATCGGATTCTGGATTTGCTCGGGCTGGGGCGACCGCTCTCTGCACACCCGCTGCGGGCCGGCACCAGGGTTGGCTCGCAGGCCGACATGGATGCGGCCGTCCTGGAGTACCTGCGCGAGGATGCCGCAGCGTCGGCGCGGGGTGAGGACGACCCGGTCAAAATGGCCATTGGTGCGCTGAATGCGGGCCGGGCCGTGGTCAAGGCACTCGTGATCGATGGCGGCATCACGCAGGGCTCATGGCTGGGCGAACTCCGCGGCTGGTTCGAGGGCTTCGTTGAGGGGCTCGCAAGTGGGCCGCCACCGCTGCGTGTGGAGCAGCTGGCCGCGCTGGTGCGTGCCGGGGTGGTCCATTTTGCCGGGCCCGACCCGATGTTCCGTGTCCGGCACGGGATGTTCTCGCTCAGTTCGCCGTGGGTGGCCGATGTGCCGTGGGAATCACGGTATTTGGTGGAGGCGCTGGCCCCGTCCAACCGGGTGGACGCATCGGCATCGCCGCTGCTGGCAAACCTGATGGCCGACGGGCTGGCGCGGCCCCGGTTGATGCTGGCGTCCGACGGTGGACCCGTCGTGACCAGCGGTCTGGACGTTTCGGCGCCGCCATACCGGGTCCTTGACGGAGCCGGAACGCCGGTCGACGGACTGTATGTGCTGGGTCTGCAACTCTCCTCCGTTCAATGGGGGACCGCCATTGCCGCGCAGGCCGCGGCGGAGTACCGCAGCGGCTACCGCACGGTGCTCGACGCCGACGCGATCGCTGCCGACATCCTGGCGTAACGAACCCAAACGGGCGTAACGAACCCAAAACAACGGCGCACCCTCCCTCCGCGAAAAGCGGAAGGCAAGGTGCGCCGTCGTACTTTCTGAAACGGTGCGCCCGCCTACCTTAGAGGCAGGCCTTGGCCCCCTTGTTCGGCTTGCACTTCTCGTTGGGATTGGTGATCTTCACCGGCAGTGTCACCGCCGTGCCGCTGGGCGCCACCGTGATGCTGATGGTGCCACTGGTGCGGGCATCGGCCGGCAGCTTGAAGGAGACGTTGGCGGAGCCGTCCCTCACGCCCACGGTGTCAACCACCTTGGACTTGCCCTTACTGTCGGTGAAGGTGACCTTCGCGGCCGTGTTGGCAGGGCTGCCCAGGGACGTCAGATCCAGCTTCTTGAGCGTGAAACTGACGTTGCCCTTGGCATCGACCCTGTCCGGCATGCCAACAACTTCCACACCGCGGCGGGCAAAGTCCGGCGCGATCGGCGCAACGGCCGACTTCTCACCCAGGTACGCAATCCAGGCGTCGCGGTCAATGAGACCGGAATCCTTGGTGTTGGTGCCCTGCGTGAAGATGCGGAAGTTATCTCCTCCCGTGGCCAGGAAGCTGAACGTGCCCACACGGTAGGAACGGGTCGGATCCAGCGGCTCACCGTTGATGATGACGGAGGTGATGTGGTCGCCCATCGCGCGGGTGGAATCGTAGGTGTAGTCCATGTTGGAGGACAGACCCAGATTCAGGAACGGACGGCTTGGGATGGTGCCGTCGGCGTTGGTCTGCCACTGCTGCTCCAGCATGGTCTTCACCTGCGCGCCCGTCAGCGACGTGGTCCACAGGTTGTTCACGAACGGCAGGACCGCGTTGGCGTTGGCGTACGTGACCACGCCGTCCGGGAACCCTTCGTTCTTGTACATCAGGTCCGCGCGCAGGCCGCCGGGATTGACGACGCCGATCTCGGCTCCGCCGGTCTGCTCCGACTTGAGCGAATCCAGCAGCGCGTTGGCCACCAGGTTGCCCAGCGTCGATTCGCTGCTGCGGTCATCACGGACGTAGCTGCCGGTCGCCTCGTTGAAGGTCTGCGCCGTCGTAATGTCTGCGGAGATCTTGCCGACGGGAACACTGCCGGCCAACTTGGCGTCGGCCAGTGCCTTGTCCGTGATGGCCTTGACGGCAGCCACGCGCGGGAAGCCGGCCACGAGTGTGGCGTCATCCGTGGTGGTGCGGGGCACGTTGGCCTGCGTGTAGGAGACCACCTTCTTGCTGGCGGGATCAACCGTCAGCGTGATCTGGCCAATGAATTCGCCGTAGCTTCCGGTCTGGAGCACGGGGCGGGTCTTCAGCGCAGCGTCTGCGGAAACCCCCGGAATGGGCGCATCCCATGCGTACTGTTTGTGAGTGTGGCCGGTGAAGATGGCGTTGACCGAGGCACTGGTTTGTGTCACGATCTCCTGGAATGCACCCCCGGCAGCAACTTCCTGCTCGAGGGTGGCGCCGTCGGGCGTTCCTGCGCCCGCGCCCTCGTGGTATTCGGCCACGATGACGTCGGCGAGGTTGCCGTCGGTGATTTCCTTTGCCACACGGTTGACGGCCTCCACCGGATCACCAAAGTCCAGCGTAGAGATGCCGGATGGGGTCACCAGTGAGGGCGTCTCCTGGGTGATGGCGCCAATGACGGCCACCTTCACACCGTTGACGGTGATGATCTTGTACTCGTCCAGCACCGGAGTGGTGGTGCCCTTCGCGTACACGTTGGCGCCGAGGTAGTCCCAGTTGGCTGCTGCCTCGACTCGGTCCTGAAGATCGGCCCAGCCCTTGTCGAACTCATGATTTCCGACGGCAGACGCCTTCAGTTCCAGCGCGTTCAGCACGTCGATGGTGGGCTGGTCGTTCTGGGATGCGGAGGCGAACAGGCTCGCGCCGATGTTGTCACCGGCGGACAGGAACGCCGTGTTGGCTTCCCCTGCTGCGGCGCGCAACTGCTCCACGGTGCCGGCAAACTTCACCGTGTTGTTGTCGATGCGGCCGTGGAAATCGTTGATGTTCAGCAGGTTGATGTCATTGCTGACCACCACCGGGGCGCCGGCGAGCTTCAGGCCCACCACCACGGGATCGTGGTCGGAGGCGGCGAAGGCGGATCCGTCATAGAAATTCGTGACGTTGTAGTTGTAGCGGCTGTAGCCCATGGCAATCGACTCGGAGGAGTTGATGTTCCAAATGTCGGCCCCGGTGACGAGTGCGTCGGCGGCCGGGGTGGCCACGACGTGGTCCAACGAGCCCACCAGTCCGCCAAAGGCGTAGGAGTGCTTGCCGGTCTTGGCGCCCTGGTCCACGTAACCGGCGTCGGCCATGAGCAGCATGGGATCTTCAAAGCCGTAGGAGTTGAAGTCACCCATGAGCAGCACCTTGTCGGTGCCCTGCTCGGCCTGCAGATCGGTGGAGAACTTCACCAGAGCCGCAGCCTGTGCGGTGCGGGCGAGGTTGGAGTTGCCTTGGCCCTGATCGGTGTCACCCGGTGTTGCGGCGGAACCCTTGGACTTGAAGTGGTTCGCGATCAGGATGACCTTGGCGGCGTCGGCGTTGCCGGCGAGCGTGAAGGACTGGGCCAGCGGCTGGCGGGCAATGCCCGTGTACGCAGGGTCATCCAAAATGACGGATTCCCCTACGGGTTCGGCCACTGCCAACTTGTAGATGAACGCGGTGCGGATGACGTCTTCGATGCTGACCGCCGGACGTTGCGCGGGGGAGCGGACGTAGTCCCAAACACCGGGTGCCGTTGCGTTGAGGGCATCGACCAGGGTGGCAAGAGCCGCGTCGCGGTCTTCGCCGAACTTGGCCGAGTTCTCAATTTCTTCCAGCGAGAGCACATCGGCGCCGGAGGCGTGAATGCCCGCGACGATCTTGTCCTGCTGGCGCTTGAGGTTCTCCGAGTTGGCGGCGCCGCGCTGGTCGCAACCGCCGCGAACGGCGATGGGGTTGCCCTCGCGGTCGTTGTAGAACTCGCAGGAGTCGTTCATGTCGCCGGTCTGCGTGAAGTAGTTCTGCACGTTGAACGTGGCAACCTTCAGGTCCCCGCCCACGGCTGCCGGAGCGTCGACGCGGTTGTTGCCAAACGCGATCGGCTGCACGGTTCCGGCGTTGTCCGGTGTCAGTGCTTCCAGCGGCTGGAACTTGTAGCTGTCGTTCCGGTTGTCAAAAATGACCGGTGCCATGAACTCCGAGGTGGAGCCCAAACGCATCGGTGTCGTTGTGCTCAGCCATGGCAGCGGCACGGATTGGCCCGCCGCGTTGAGGAAGTTGGTGCTGGCGCCGTCGTCGAGCTTGATGCCCTTGGCGGCATTCTCGGCGACCTGATCGGCATGCGCCGCCGAGCCGACAGGGCCCACGGCGGTCGGCTGCAACAGCACGCTATCGCCAACAGCCAGGCCAATCTCACCGTAGTTGTTGAGCGAGTAGTTGTCCGTGATGGTGAAATTTCCCTGCGGCGCCACGAGCATGCCCTCGAGGGTCTCCCGGACTTCGGTGGTTGCCGGAACACTGACGACGGCGACTTTGACCTCTGCAGCTGCCTCGGTGAGTGCCGTCATTCCACCGGCCGGGACGTCAATCTCGGTGGTGGTCGTGGCGTCGTTGGTGCCGCCAAATTCCTTGATAAGGCCTTTCACTTCGACATAGTCGCCAACCTTTACGGCGTCGACGGTTGCGGGGGAGTACACGAAGACGCTGTCGGAGGACTTGTGCGTGGCCATGTCCAGATCGCCTCCGGTGCCGGGGGTCTGAATGAAGTAGCCGTTGAAACCGCCGGTGGGGTAGGCCGCGGTGACCTTGCCCCGGGTGGTGACGGTGCTACCTTCGAGCGGGCTCTTGGCACCTTCGCCCTGGATTTCGGCAATGGTTTTGCTGCCGGCATCTTCCGGCGGAGCAGGTGGTTCGCCGGCGCCTTGGGTGCCGGTGGGGGTGGGTGCCGACGTGCTGAAGTCTGCGGAGTTGTTGTCCGTGTCAGCGGAGTCCGTGCGGTTCAGTGAAGTGGTGACGCTGCCTGCCGGCGAGGCTACGGTTTCAAATGTTTTGGAGGTGCCGTAGCCGAGGAGGTCAATAATTCCAGCGGTACCGACAAGGGAGCCTGTGGCCAGGTCTGCAGGCAGCCTGGTGGCCGCATTCGAAAGAATCAGGGTTCCGCCACCCCCTGCAAACGAGAAGCCGCTGGCATCTGCATCGCTGGCCGGCAGGTCGAGGCCGTTGGCTGCGTTGGAGCTGCCCTTGATCAGGTAATAGTCGTTGGTCTTAATGGTGCCGGACAGTGCGGCCAGCCCCGTGGGTGCTGTTTCTCCCGTGGCGGAGCGGTACTGCAGTGACCAGCCATCAAGGCTGATATCCGTACCGGTGGGGTTGTACAGTTCCACAAACTTGTTCTTGTATGAGGCGCCGGCGCTGCCACCGTTGAGGTAGGCCTCGTTGATGATCAGGTGGTCTGCAGTTGTGGCGGCAAGTGGCGCTGCAGCTGCGGTGTCGGGGGTTGTACCCGTATCGGTTGTTGCTTGTTGGTCGTCGGCCATTGCTGGCGACATCACCAACGGTGCCACGGCAAGTCCGAAGGCCAATGTGGCCCCTAGCCCTGCCTTTAGTAAGGCTTTGCTCGTCATTTTTCCAACTCTCAGGAGTGTGGCACGTCCTTGTGCCATGGGTGATGATCTGCTGCAGTTCGTGCGTTGAACGGGAGTCAAAAAAGCTCCGGACAACGGGACGCAATGCAGTCATGCGTCTGAGCGAATCACATACGAGTGAATCCTCCATGAACACACAACGGCGGTCAAGCAAACGGGGGCACTACGGCTCAACTTGGCTGAATTTGGTCACTAGTGTGAGATGTGAGCTGCATTACGCGCTTAACTGTGCGAAGAAGTTGCCTCATGACGTGCACGGGAAGTGCGTTTAAGTGCGTCGTTCGTGCGGCCTGCGCCCTCGCTGATGCGCACCACCAGTATGCGCCGGGCCAGCGTCCGGCGCTGCGCATGGAGAAAGCGCCTTCCACCATGCGCACCACGAGCAGCTACGCAGGCGCCACAGCGGCAGCTGCGCCTTGCCAGCACCCAGCATGGCGCATGCGTGCAGGGGCCCGGCCGGCATACGCCGCCGTGGTTGTTCCGGCGGCACATAGCGTCAGAGTCCGACGGCATGCGCCTTTTGGGCAGTCCCGATGCGCATGTGCATCGTCCCGCGAGCCGGATTCAAAGGGCGCCGTCCGCGCCTACCCGCTCGAGTCCCTCGTGTCGCGCCCGCCGGAAATTCCATGTCGCCGTTAATGGACGAATTGGGGCTGTTTTGGCTGAAATCGGTCCATTGGCTGCCACGCACATTGGCAGGGGAGGCACCAATGGTGAGGGGTCCGGCGTCGTACTTGCAAACACCGGTGGCGACCACCCTGGTAAACGCAAAAGGAAGCGGCCCCAGCGACGGGACCACTTCCTTTTTTCGCGCGGAAGGTAAGAGATTCGAACTCTTGGTACGGGGTTACCGCACACTGGTTTTCAAGACCAGCTCCATCGGCCGCTCGGACAACCTTCCTTACCCTAGTAGTGTTTCATAGGCAGGGCCGTGCCACCAAAATGAGTGCGGGGCCTGCAATGGTTTAACGTCAGTGAATCGGCAATGGAGAATGGCATGAAGGCAGTAGTTGCAACGGGCGCAGGCGGCCCAGAGGTGTTGGCCCTGACCGAGGCGCCGGCCCCGGTCGCAGGTCCCGGCGAAGTCCTGATTGACGTGGTTGCCGCCGGGATCAACCGTGCCGACGTGCAGCAGCGCCGCGGTTTTTACCCGCCACCGCCCGGAGCGTCCGAGATTTTGGGGCTTGAGGTGTCCGGCCGGATTGCCGCATTCGGGCCCAACGTGACCAAGCCGTTCAGCCTGGGCCAGAAGGTTGTGGCATTGCTCACGGGCGGAGGGTATGCGGGGCAGGTGGCTGTTCCGGCGGGTCAGGTGCTGCCTTTGCCCGACGGAATTGATGTGATTTCCGCCGCAGGGCTGCCGGAAGTTGCCGCCACCGTTCATTCGAACCTGTTCATGACTGCCCAGTTGCAGGCTGGTGAGACGGTGCTCATCCACGGCGGCGCCGGCGGCATCGGCGCCATGGCCATTCAGCTCGCCAAGGCTGCGGGTGCCCGGGTCATTGCCACGGCCGGCAGCGATGAGAAGGTCGCCATGCTCACCGGTTACCTCGGCGCCGACCTGGCCATCAATTACCGCACCGAGGACTTCGTTGAACGCGTCGACGAGTTCACCGGCGGGGCGGGCGCGAACGTGATTCTCGACGTCGTCGGCGCCAAATACCTGGCCCGCAA
Source organism: Actinomycetales bacterium (assembly GCA_038199275.1). Classification (GTDB taxonomy): domain Bacteria; phylum Actinomycetota; class Actinomycetes; order Actinomycetales; family Micrococcaceae; genus Specibacter. The sequence continues at coordinate 3,435 of JBBPZC010000243.1, read as the reverse complement.
CGTCGCCGCCCTGGCCACCTATGGCCGCCTGGTCGTCATTGGCCTGCAGGGAGGTGCGACGGCGGAGCTGAACCTGGGTGCCCTCCTCACCAAACGCGCGGCGATCATTGGCACCACGCTGCGCGCGCGACCTGTGGAGGAGAAGACACTCATCATGGACGGCGTCCGCGATCATGTGTGGCCGCTGGTTGCCAGCGGTGCCGTCAAGCCCATGGTGGACAGGACATTCCCGCTGGAGCAGGTCGCCGCCGCGCATGAGTACTTTGACTCGCAGGCGCACGTTGGCAAGGTGCTGCTCACGCTGTAGCCCTGCGAGCCGTGGCTCAGGAGTTCGAGGTTCAGACTTTCCGGCCGTAGCGCCGGTCGTTCATCTTCAAAATCTTGAGCGTATTCCGGCAGCTTTGGATTTCCATCAACACGGGCTGTTTTTCCGGGCCCTCGGGCATAGCCTCCGTTCGTCGCTGATTCGCTACCGCTGACAGATTCACACCCATGATATGGAGCACATCGAAAATGTGACCCATATCCTGTGCCTACCCTCAATATGCCGCAATTTGAAGATTTAGTGTAGGGAAAAACATGACAGTGCCGTCTCAAAGGGCTGACGAACCAGCCGATGTACTAGTCCAGGATCCAGATCTGCCGCCCGTGGCCGTTGATCTGGAAGAGGAGGAGAAAACCCATCCGTGGACTCCCCTGAAAATCGCCATCTGGGCGGCGATTGCGCTGCTCGGCGGCGTGGCCTGGGTAATGCTGGCCGTGGTTCGCGGGGAATCCGTCAACGCCATTTGGTTTGTTTTCGCCGCAGTCTGCACCTACCTCATCGGTTACCGCTTCTACTCCAAGGTCATTGAGAAGTACCTCCTCAAGCCCAACGACAAGCGCGCCACCCCTGCCGAATACAAGGCCGACGGCAAGGACTTCGTCCCCACCGACCGCAACGTCCTGTTCGGCCACCACTTCGCCGCCATCGCCGGGGCCGGCCCGCTCGTCGGCCCCATTCTGGCCGCCCAGATGGGTTACCTGCCAGGCACTATCTGGATCATCGTCGGCGTCGTGCTTGCCGGTGCGGTCCAGGACTACCTGGTCCTCTTCTTCTCCATGCGTCGTGGCGGCCGATCACTGGGCCAGATGGCACGTGAAGAACTCGGTCTGATCGGCGGCACGGCCGCGCTGATCGCCACGCTGTTGATCATGATCATCATCGTTGCCATCCTCGCCCTCGTCGTGGTCAACGCCCTGGGCGAATCCCCATGGGGCGTGTTCTCCGTCTCGATGACCATCCCGATCGCACTCTTCATGGGCGTTTACCTGCGCTACCTTCGCCCGGGCAAGGTCATGGAAGTCTCCCTGATCGGCGTCGTGCTTCTCCTCGCAGCCATCGTTGGCGGCGGCATGGTCGCGGCCACCGAATGGGGCTCCACGTTCTTCCACCTGGACCGCACCACACTGGCCTGGGCCATCATCATTTACGGCTTCATTGCCGCGATCCTGCCGGTCTGGCTGCTGCTGGCCCCGCGTGATTACCTCTCCACGTTCATGAAGATCGGCACCATTGTGATGCTGGCCGGCTCCATCGTGCTGGTCCGCCCCACCATCAACGTCCCGGCGTTCAGCGAGTATGCAGGGCGCACAGACGGTCCCGTCTTCTCCGGCGCACTGTTCCCGTTCCTGTTCGTCACCATCGCCTGTGGCGCACTGTCCGGCTTCCACGCTCTCATCGCCTCCGGCACCACCCCGAAGCTCATCGAGAAGGAACGCCAGTCCCGCTACATCGGCTACGGCGGCATGCTCATGGAGTCCTTCGTGGCGATCATGGCACTCGTTGCGGCGCTCTCCATCGACCGCGGCATCTACTTCGCCATGAACTCCTCGGGCGCGGCCACCGGCGGCACCATTGAAGGTGCGGCGGCGTTCGTGAACTCCCTGGGCCTGACCGGCGTGCACGTTGATCCGGCCACGCTGGCCCAAACCGCGTCCGACGTCGGCGAAGAGTCCATCGTTTCCCGCACCGGTGGCGCCCCCACACTTGCCGTGGGCCTGGCGCACATCATGCATCAGGTGGCCGGTGGCAAGGCCATGATGAGCTTCTGGTACCACTTCGCCATCATGTTTGAGGCACTGTTTATCCTCACCGCGGTCGACGCCGGAACCCGCGTCGCGCGGTTCATGCTGCAGGATTCGATTGGCAACTTCATCCCGAAGTTCAAGGACACCTCCTGGCGCGTTGGCTCATGGGTCACCACGGCCATCATGGTGGCCGGTTGGGGAGCGATCCTCATCATGGGTGTCACCGATCCCCTCGGCGGCATCAACACCCTGTTCCCGCTGTTCGGCATTGCCAACCAGCTGCTGGCTGCCATTGCCCTGGCGGTGTGCATGACCATCATTTCCAAGAACACACACGTGAAGTACCTGTGGATGGTGGCCCTGCCGCTGGCCTTCGTCACCGTGGTCACTGTGGTGGCCTCGTTCCAGAAGATCTTCTCCACCATCCCGGCGGTCGGCTACTGGGCACAGCACAACGCGTTCAAGCAGGCGCTGGCCGACGGTGAGACCAGCCATGGCACCGCCAAGACGGTGGAAGCCATGGAAGCGGTGGTCCGCAACACCTTCGTCCAAGGCTCGCTGTCGATCATCTTCGTGGTCCTGTCACTGATCGTGATTGCGGCGGCCATCAAGGTCACCATCCGTTCCTACCGTGCAGGCGGCGGACCCAGCCTGGAAGACCCGGCAGTGCCCGCGCGCATCTTCGCGCCGGCCGGGGTGCTGCCCAACCGTACGGAGAAGGCCCTCATGAAGGAATGGGCTGACTCCGGCAAGGAATCCGTTAGGTCCGGACACTAATCATGGACGTGCTGCGCAGCGCCGGCCGCGGCTTGGCGGCGGTCAACAAGTATCTCAAGGGTGTCCTCGGCGAGGATTCCTATGAGAAGTACCTTGACCATCACCACGCCACGGGCTGCGTCACGGCACCCATGACCGTGAAGGAGTTCTGGCGGGACAAAACCGACCGCCAGGACAACAACCCGGAGGGCCGCTGCTGCTAACTCCAGCAATGCCAATTTCCGTGTGGCAGTTGTTGGACCGAAATGACGCTCAAAAACGCTTTTTGGTCCAGCAGCTGCCATACAGTTTTTAAGGGAGAGGGGCGAACGTTGGGACTGGGTGCGGGCAGCGCAGGCGTGGTCTTGCGCACACGTGAGAGACTGACAACATGAGTGAAAAGGCGCAGATTCCGATCCCTGACGACGCGGCCGAAGGCAAGATTATGGAAAATTCACATGATGCCGGTGGTGAGAGCGACAAAGCGGTGGAGAACGAAGACGCTCAGGGGAGCCCGTCCGCGGCCGAACCGGATAAAGCAGACCGCAAACGCGCCAAACCAGCGAACATTGCGGACATGGTGGACCAGCCGGCCAAGGTCATGCGCAT
>JBBPZC010000242.1:0-4594 GCA_038199275.1 Actinomycetales bacterium | reverse complement strand
GGGCGGGCGGGGGTGCGGATCGGGTGTTTACTGGGGCGGGCCGTGGTTGGGGTGCCGGCGCGGGTGGGGGGGGGGGGGCGTTTTGGGTGCTTCGGGGGGGGGGCGTGGGAGGGGGCGGTTCAACGGCGGAACACGAGCACAGCACCGCAGACGCCAGAATAATGACTGTCGAGCTGGTGACAAGTAGTGAGGGAAATTCATGCAGCATGGCTGCCTCTCAAGTCCATGCAGGAACCTGCAGGACTAGTTTGGATGTGGCTGGACGTGACCAGTATCTGCCATGGGTTTCCCGGGCGATCCCGGCCAATACTCCCGAAGAGTCGGGAAATTAGGTGGATTTTCCGCTATTGCTGCCTCAGGCAGTGGGTGGTGGGCTTGACCGGGTTCACGGTGAGGTGCCTATTCCAGCGTCCCGCGCCATGGACACGGCCTGTGCCCGGTCGCGGGCACCGAGTTTAAGAAAGATGGCAGAGACGGTGTTTTGCACAGTTTTTACGCTGATTCCCAGCCGTGCCGCGATGGCATCGTTGCGGAGCCCGCGGGCAAGGCGTTCAAGTACTTCGTACTCGCGTTGGGTGAGGGTCGGGAAAGCCTGCCGTGTATGTAGTTCGGTTGTGGAGTCCAGAACCGGTCCTGCGACTGCTGCATCGAAGACGAACTGGCCGTAGTGCACCGAGAGGATGGCCCGAATGATGGCGTCTGGTTGTGCGTCCTTGAGAAGGTAGCCCCGCGCACCGGCGTGGAGCGCCCGTCGGAGGTAGGTGCTGTCTGAGTTCACGGTGAGCACGAGCACGGCGCCGGCCGTGCCCGCCTTGGTGATGGCTGATGTGGCAGTGATGCCGCCGTCGCCGGGCAGGTGAAGATCCATGAGCACCACGTCAGGTCGCTGTTCTGCGACCGTTTCGATTGCTTCATCCGTAGTCGCCGCACCAGCCACGACTTCGATTTCCGGCACCCGTGACAGGAGCGCCCGGAGGCCTTCCTGGAATACCGCGTGATCATCAACGATGACGACCCTGATGGCGTTCACGTCGACACCGGCAGGTCGGCCACGACGATGGTGCCACCGGAGGAACCCGGCCGGATATCGAAACTGCCGTCGAGTGCTTGGACGCGTTGGCGCATGGAAGTCAGGCCGACTCCACTGACGTAGGGAGCGGCCAGACCAGTGCCGTTGTCCTCGACCGAGAGGACCAACGAGCCAGGAAAACGCCGGATGAGCACTGTGGCCCTTGAAGCATTGGCGTGGCTGAGAACGTTGCTTACCGCCTCCAGCACAAAAAAGTAGCCAGCTTGTTCAATCGCCTCCGGCAGTTCACAGTCATCCGCATCAAGTGTGATCGCGGGCAGATCTTCACCGCCCAATGAAGCAATCCAATCGTGCACTGCAACGATGAAACCGACGTCGGTGAGAGCTGTCGGTTGCAGGTCGTGGGCGAACCGGCGAGCGTCACCGGCGGCTGTCCGCAGCCTTTCAGCCAGGCGGGCGGCACTTGCCTCATCAGGGGAACCCGGTTCGAACCCACGACGCAACGCCTCAGCCGCGAGTCCCGCACCGGCGAGCAGGGGCACAAAACCGTCGTGGAGGTCGCGCCCGAGTTGTGCGCGGACTTCAGCCGCACTTGCAACTGCCTCCTTGCGGGCGGCGGCCAGTTCCGCATCACGCCGCAGCCCATAGACGATCGTTGCAGCCTGGTCTCCCAGCTGTTTGAGAAGTTCACGGTCCCTTGACCCGTACTCCTCGGTGGGAGTCCGGCGGCTGATAAGAAGCTGACCAAGCGTTTCCTGCCGGTACAGCAGCTCAATGGCAAAGGGATCCGGGGTGGGCACACCCACTGTTGCTTTGCGGTTCAGGCGACCGTCGTGGTGCAGTTCCAGGGCGGCGCCGGGCGACTTCACTGCGCCGGCAATGGTTGTGGCAATCGCGTTCAGCACCGCCTGGTCATCAAGCTCCAGCGTTGACTCCCTGAGCCTTGACATCGCCACGAGCGGTCGCCCGCGCTCGCCGAACACGCGCCGTTCCAGCAGTCCCTGCAATCGTCGTCGACCCGGTTCTGCACACAAGCCAACCACCACGCCTCCGACAACAACAGCGGACCAAGGGCTGGAGTTGATGGGCAATTGTGCCACGAATACCAAGACACACAGATAGACGGCGAGGAACAAGGCGGTGAGAAGAATGGTGAGTGAGGTGTAGACAGCGAAGCGCTTGAGCACCAGATGGACGTCGTACAGCTCGTACCGCAGCACCGCGACTGCAATGGAGGCGATGATCAGCAAAGGACAGACGGCCATGCCGAATTGGAACACGTTGGAGTCCGGCACGGGAAAGCTGATTTGGAACAGCAGGAAAATCAACAACGAGACGGCCAACAGTGTGATTTGCTGGCGGATCAGACGAGTTCCCTGAACCCACCGCAGCACCAACGCCGACATGCCGGCCAGCACAGCCCCCAAAGCAAGGACCGAGCCCACAGCCACTAAAACAGTGAACCACTCCGCACTGAAGAACGGGTTGGGCAGAACAGTCCCCGCAGCTTCGTCAATCAGTAAATTATCCGCTGTCACCGTCGCTGCCATCAGGACAGCCATACTTGCAACTGATCCCCAAACCACCACTCGCCAATATCGATTTTGCAACCTCCCTGTCGGAAAAATCAACGGCAGGAGCGTCAGCATGGGAACGACATACAGCGGCCAGACCAGCTGCGCGATCAGGTGAAGCGGCACCGCCAGGGCGGAACCCCAAAGAAGCGCGACGTTGCCAAGCGCAGTGCAGAAAAAACTCCAAGCTCCCGCGCAACCGCTTGTGAGCAGGATCTTGCCGACGGGACGAGCGTCTAAAGATTTATAGAGTAAGCCGCCGGACAAACAAAGGGCTGACGTCAAGGACACCGCCTGGATGAACTCCCACGTCATCACATCGCGGCCCGAGGAAATCCGGAATGCCACCTCGATGCACAATCCGAGGAGAAACAGGGAGATGGCCCCTGCTGAAATGATGTTGCCGAGCCGCGGGGCGGCTGGAAGCCGATGCGCATGCACCACGACCATCGCAGCCACCCCCGGCACTTTTTCCGTGTGTTTACAGTCAGGATACGTCTGATGAAGACGCCGCAGTGCGGTTTCGGACAAGAGATGTCCGGATGATGATCACCGCGAGCGCTGCGTAGATGGCGGTGAATGACCACGGAATCAAATAGTTCAGTACAAAGCCCATGAGGATCAGCGGCCCGATCAACCGGGCAGCGGAGCGGTCACGCATCCACGCGATCGAGGTGATGATTATTCCCAGGAACGAAAAGAAGATCAGGTACTCGATGTACATGAAGGGATCATCCATGTCGCCACGGCCGAGGATCAGCCCCCATACGAGTGCACAGATCGTGAAGAAGACGTGAAGCACGGGCAAGATGGCGATCAGGGCCGCCGCGATTGCTCCGAGCCGGCCCTGCGTCTTCCGGCGACGAGCCCACAAGGCCAGCAACGCAACAGGAATCAGCAGGTTGTAGTTCATGAGGGTCAGCCGCGCCGACCACTGCGACAATCCCTCAAAGTCGCCCGCTAGGGTCATGCGCAACAGAAAGTTGTTCACATCCGAAAATGCAGCCCCGCAGATGAGCATGATGCCCACGACCGGCAGTGGAATGCGCGCCCCCAGATCAATCAGGCGCTCCAAGCGGGACGGATTGCCTTCAGGTGCAACACCGGCTGCTGATGCCCGGGCCTTGGTGTGGTCAGTCATGATAACTCCTCTGGTTGAACCGCCCGGGTGGGACGGTATCCAACTAGAGTGCATGCAAGAATTCCCGGGTGCTCCGGGATCAAAGTCCCGTCCGCACAGGAATTTTCAAGCTGAGCTGCGTGCTGGCCTCGAGTGAGCGAGCGTTCGCGAAAAACGCGTAATAGGTGAGCTAGCGTTTGGGAAAAATGCGTAATAGGTGAGAGAGCGTTGGGGAAAATCGTGTAAAAGGTGAGAGAGCGTTTGGAGAAAACGGCCCGAACGTGACCGAGCGTTCGAGGGGGTTAGTAGTAGACGGCCAGGGGGCCGCGGGGGCCATCGATGACTTGGACCGGAGTATCGAAGACGCTGGAGAGGACCTCGTCGGTCATGATCTGCTCCGGCGTGCCAAACTCAACCACCAGGCCGTCCTTGACGGCGCAGATGTGGTCCGCGTAGTGGCCGGCAAAGTTGATGTCGTGCAGCACCACCACAATGGTGCGTCCCAGTTCCGCCGCGGCACGCTTCAGCAGTTGCATCATCTGCGCGGCGTGCTTCATGTCCAAGTTGTTCAACGGCTCATCCAACAGGACATAGTCCGTGTCCTGGGCCAGGACCATGGCCACATAGGCGCGTTGGCGTTGGCCGCCGGACAACTCCTCCAGGTACCGACCTTCCAGTTCGGCTAGGTTCAGGAAGTCAATGGACTGGCTGATGGCTTCCTCGTCGGCACGCGTCAACCGGCCTTTGGAGTGCGGGAAGCGGCCAAAGCCAACGAGCTGGCGCACCGTCAGCCGGGCCACAAAGTGGTTTTCCTGGCGCAGCACCGAGACAATCTTGGCCAGATCCTTCGATGCCGTGCTGGCGACGTCG
>JBBPZC010000241.1:0-9086 GCA_038199275.1 Actinomycetales bacterium | reverse complement strand
GGGGCGAAACAGAAGACGATTTGCTGGCACGCGATTTAGGGGCCTAGAGAGACTTTGACAGAGCGCAACACCGTGGACACGGCCGTATTGAGCGAACCAACGTCCGCCAACATCAAGACCCTGAAAGTGGCGCTTTTGGGCGCCGGGAATGTGGGCTCGCAGGTTGCGCGTATTTTGCGCAATGACGCCGATGCGCTGGCCGCCCGTACGGGTGCCAGGCTGGAGCTGGTAGGCATTGCAGTGCGCAATGTGGACGCCCCGCGCGAGGTGGAGCTGCGCCGCGAGCTGTACACCACCGATGCCTCCGCGTTGGTGCGCGGTGCCGACATTGTGATTGAGCTGATGGGCGGCTTGGAGCCGGCCAAGACGCTGATTCTGGAAGCGATTGAGCACGGCGCCACAGTGGTCACCGGCAACAAGGCACTGCTGGCCGTGGACGGACCGGCTCTCTACGAGAAGGCCGACGCCGCCGGTGTCCAACTCTCCTACGAGGCCGCCGTGGCCGGCGCCATCCCCATCCTGCGCCCCATCACGGATTCCCTCGCCGGGGACAAGATCACCCGCGTCATGGGCATTGTCAACGGCACCACGAACTTCATCCTCGACGCCATGGACTCCACCGGCGCCGAGTTTGCCGACGCGCTGGCCGAGGCCACCCGCCTGGGTTACGCCGAGGCGGATCCCACCGCGGACATCGAGGGCCACGACGCTGCAGCGAAGGGCGCCATCCTCGCCTCGCTCGCCTTCCACACGCGTTTTGCGCTGGAGGACGTGCACTGCCAGGGCATCACCGGCGTGACCGCCACGGACATTGCCGCCGCGAAGGAGGCCGGCTATGTCATCAAGCTGCTGGCCATCGCCGAGAAGATTGACCAGACGGACGACGCCGGCCAGCCCACCTCGGGCGTGAGCGTGCGCGTGCATCCCACCCTGATTCCCCGCGAGCACCCCCTGGGGGCGGTACGCGGCGCGTTCAATGCGGTGTTTGTTGAAGCCGAGAACGCCGGCGAGCTCATGTTCTATGGCGCCGGCGCCGGTGGCGCACCCACCGCATCGGCCGTCATGGGAGATGTTGTCTCCGCTGCCCGCCGCCTGGTATTGGGCGGCCCGGGCCGCACCGATTCCACCATTGAGGTGCTGCCGGTGCTGCCCATCGAGGCTGTGGCCACGCGCTACTACATTGGCTTGGACGCGGCTGACCAGCCCGGCGTGCTCTCGAAGATCGCGGCACTCTTTGCCGAGAACGGGGTCTCCATTGAGACGATGCGCCAGACGGTGCACCGCGAAAGTGAAGACCGTTTGGCGGGTACGCCGGCCACGGCGGAACTGCGCATTGTCACGCACCGTGCCAGTGAGGCTGCCTTGGCAGCAACTGTTGAGGCCATCAACGGCCTTGACAGCATTAATTCAATTACAAGTGTCTTGAGGGTGGAGGGAGTCTGATGGCTCATCAGTGGCGCGGGGTTGTCCGCGAATATGCAGAACGTCTGCCGGTAACGGGCGAAACCAAGATCATCACGTTGGGTGAAGGCGGCACACCGCTGGTGTACGCCCAGCAGCTTTCGGCGCTGACCGGTTCCAAGGTGTACCTGAAGGTGGAGGGGATGAACCCCACCGGCTCCTTCAAGGACCGTGGCATGACCATGGCCATGACCGCCGCCGTGGCCGCGGGTGCCAAGGCTGTTGTCTGTGCCTCCACCGGCAACACGTCGGCGTCGGCCGCTGCCTACGCCAAGGCCGCCGGCCTGACCTGTGCCGTATTGGTGCCGGAGGGCAAAATCTCCATGGGCAAGCTGAGCCAGGCTGTCGCCCACGGTGCCACGATCCTCCAGGTTGACGGCAACTTTGACAACTGCCTGGACGTGGCCCGCAAGCTGGCCGACTCCTACCCGGTATTCCTGGTGAACTCGGTCAACCCGGCGCGCATTGAGGGTCAGAAGACCGGCGCTTTTGAGGTGGTGGATGCCCTGGGTGACGCCCCCGATTACCACGTGCTGCCCGTTGGCAACGCCGGAAACATCAGCGCGTACTGGCGCGGCTACAAGGAATATTGCGCACCATACGAATCCGCCGAAAACGGCACGCTGCCTGCGGTGTCCACGCACACGCCCATCATGTGGGGCTTCCAGGCTGCAGGTGCCGCGCCGTTCGTGGCCGGTCACCCCATCACCGAGCCGGATACGATCGCCACGGCCATCCGCATTGGCAACCCGGCGTCCTGGGACATGGCCATTGCCGCACGCGACGAGTCCGGCGGCCTCATCGAGGCTGTCACGGATGAGGAAATCCTGGCCGCGCACCGCTGGCTCTCCGCCAAGGAGGGTGTCTTCGTGGAGCCCGGCTCGGCAGCAGGTGTGGCCGGCTTGATCAAGAAGCACGCCGCCGGGGAAGTGCCCACGGGCAAGACCTTCGTCATCACCGTCACCGGCCACGGCCTGAAGGACCCGGATTGGGCCCTCAAGAACGCCGACGGAAGCGCTGCGGCGCCGAAGTCTGTCCCGTTCGACGTCGTCACCGTTGCCACTGCGCTTGGCCTGAGCGACTAAGCCGCTTTCCTTCATGACAGGCACCTCCATGACCGCACCGCTTTTGAAGACCCCGCTTGCCGGGAACACCGCCACCGTGCGGGTTCCCGGCACCAGCGCCAACCTTGGCCCCGGCTTTGACTCACTGGGTTTGGCTGTTTCGCTCTATGACACCCTGCGTATCACTACGCTTTCGACGCCGGAGCTGGAGTTTGACTTGAGCGGTGAGGGTGTGGAGCAACTGCCCCGGGACGCCAGCCATCTGGTGGTCAAGACCATGGACCTGGCCTGGGCCCGGTTGGGCTACAGCCGGGTTGGCCTGCGGGTTGAGGCGGAGAATGTTCTCCCGCACGGCCGCGGCCTGGGCTCGTCGGCGTCGGCCATAGTGGCTGCGATCATGGCTGCCAACGCACTGGTGGCCCCTGAAGATCAGCGCGGGCGTGCCTGGGTGCTGCAGTTGGCCTCCGAGTTGGAGGGGCACCCGGACAACGTGGCTCCTGCAGTGTTTGGTGCGGTGGCCATCTCGTGGGAGGAAGGTGGGCAATACGCCACAGCCAAGCTCACGCCGTCGGACATGGTGGTTCCCGTGGTGGCCATACCCAACATTGAATTGAAAACGGAACGGGCCCGCGGCATGCTGCCGGCCACTGTGCCACACGCGGATGCGGCGGCCAATTCCGGCCGGGCGGCACTGCTGATGCACGCCTTGACTGCGCAGCCCGAACTGCTGCTGGCCGGCACCCGAGACTACCTGCACCAGGACTACCGGGCCAGAGCCATGCCGGAGAGTGCGGCCATGGTCGCGGCACTGCGGGCCAAGGGCTTCGCAGCGTTCATTTCCGGCGCGGGACCCACCGTCATGAGTCTGGCCAACGGGGTGGCCCAGGCGCAGGAAATTGTAGCCTGCATCACAGAATTGGCGAAAGCTGCACGTCATAATGACGAACACGGCGTGTCGTGGCGGGTTTTGCGGCTTCAGGTTGACCTTGAAGGTGCTAAAGTGGAGGTGCATCCGTAGCTTGTAAGCACTTTCCACGCGCCGCCCTATTTTTAGTGGCTGTTGTGGGGATGAACGTTGCTTATGGAACTCTTGATGCCGCTCTTGTGGCCCGTGCTTTTCTTGCGCGGGGCCCGGCGGATCAATGTATGGCAGCCGCCGGCTTGATCCAAAGCGAATCACTCCCATTTGAGATTTGATTCAAAGAGTGAACTACACCGTTGCCTGGACCCGCCTCATGCGGGAGTGGCAAAGGAACCTCAGATTTCTCCCCTTGCCAGCCAGTGCGGTTCGCAAAAGGAGCCTCTGACACTAATCATCGCGGCCCCAATAATTGGGCCCGCCATCGAGGGGGAAGGATCCTTCGTGACCGAAACCGTAACTTCAGCCGCTGCTCCCAAGTCAGCTGGACTGGCAGGCTTGAAACTGGCCCAATTGCAGGCTCTCGCCGGCCAGCTGGGCATCACCGGCGGCTCCAGGATGCGCAAGGGCGATCTGGTGGATGCCATTTCCGCACACCAGCGCGGCTCATCCATCGCCGACCGCCCGGCGCGCACCGCCGCCAAGGCAGGCGACGCTGCAACTGCCGAGTCCAAGGCTTCCGAGTCCAGGGCTTCCGAGTCCAGGACTGCGCCGGCAGAGTCCGCCGCCAAGACCCGCGCGGCAAAGGCGCCCGTCGCCAAGAAGGCTGCCGAGCCTGCCGCGGCTTCGGAGGGAGCTCCTGCCGCCGAGGCCAAGACCGCCACCGAGCGCCCGGCCCGTGGCCGCAGCCGCCGTGCCGCGAGCAGTGACGGCATCATCACCACCGGCACCCCTGTCTCCGCAGCAGCAGCCCCGGCCGAGGCAGCAGCGGCCGAGCCCGCCGCCGTCGAACATTCGGAGAACGGTGCCACCGAGAACGGTGCCCGCGAGAACGGTGCCCGCGAGAACGGTGCCCGCGAGAACGACGGCGAGAACCGCCGCCAGCCCCGCACCCGCAACCGCCGCGCACAGGGTGGTGGACGCAGCCAGCAGAACGATGCCGAGGAAAACACCGAGGCGCCGGCAGCGGCCGAGTCCGACGACACTGAGACAACGCCCGCTTCCGCTGGCGCCTCCAGTGAAAACAGCGATGCGGAGTCCGCCAACGGCGAGCACGCTGAAGGCAATAACCGCAACCAGCGCAATCAGCGCAACCAACGCAACAACGACCGGTCAAACAATGACCGCTCCAGCAACGACCGCTCCAGCAACGACCGCTCCAGCAACGACCGGTCAAACAATGACCGCTCTGTTGAGCGCAGCAACTCGAGCAGCAACAGCAACAGCAACGGCAACGACGACGAAGACGGCTCGCGCAACAACCGCAACCGTCGCAACCGCCGTGACCGCAACTCGAACGACTCGCACGACCGCAACGACCGCAACGATCGCAACGACCGGGGCGGCAACAACAACCGCAACGACCGCAATGATCGTTTCCGCGACCGCAACGAACGCCGCCGCGGCCGCAACGCCGGTCCGGACTTCGATGACACCGAGCTGACCGAGGACGACGTCCTGCTGCCCGTGGCCGGTATCTTGGACATCCTGGAAAACTACGCGTTCGTGCGCACCTCCGGCTACCTGCCCGGTGCCAACGATGTGTACGTTTCCCTGTCACAGGTGAAGAAGTTCAACCTGCGCAAGGGTGACGCCGTCGTCGGTGCCATCCGTGCACCGCGCGAAGGTGAAGACCGCAGCAACGCCCAGAGTGCCCGCCAGAAGTTCAACGCCCTGGTGCGCGTCACCAGCGTGAATGGCAAGAGCCCCGAGGAACTCAAGGACCGCGTGGACTTCGCCAAGCTGGTTCCGCTGTACCCCTCGGAGCGTCTGCGCCTGGAAACCGACCCCAAGAAGGTTGGGCCCCGCGTTATTGACCTGGTGGCACCCATTGGCAAGGGCCAGCGTGGTTTGATCGTGTCGCCGCCGAAGGCGGGAAAGACGCTGATCCTGCAGGCGATCGCCAACGCCATCACCATCAACAACCCCGAGGTTCACCTCATGATGGTCCTCGTTGACGAACGTCCCGAGGAAGTCACGGACATGCAGCGCACCGTCAAGGGTGAGGTCATTGCCTCCACCTTCGACCGCCCCGCGGATGACCACACCCAGGTTGCCGAGCTCTCCATCGAACGCGCCAAGCGCCTCGTTGAAATGGGCATGGACGTAGTGGTCCTGTTGGACTCCATGACCCGTTTGGGCCGTGCCTACAACAACTCCGCACCGTCCTCCGGACGCATCCTCTCCGGTGGTGTGGACTCCGCAGCCCTGTACCCGCCCAAGCGCTTCTTCGGTGCAGCCCGCAACATTGAAAACGGCGGCTCACTGACCATCCTGGCCACGGCACTGGTGGAAACCGGTTCCAAGGCTGACGAGGTCATCTTCGAAGAGTTCAAGGGCACCGGCAACATGGAACTTCGCCTGTCCCGCCAGCTGGCAGACAAGCGCATCTTCCCGGCCGTCGACGTCAACGCCTCGGGCACCCGTCGCGAGGAGAACCTGCTCTCCCCGGAAGAGGTCAAGATCATGTGGCGCCTGCGTCGTGTGCTCTCCGGCCTGGAAATGCAGCAGTCCCTTGAACTGCTCACCTCCAAGATCCGTGAGACGCAGTCCAACGTTGAGTTCCTCATGCAGATCCAGAAGACCACCCTGGGTTCGAAGGCCGAACACGACAAGTAGCTAGCCAGACAAATCCGCCTTCGTAGTGAAGGGGGCCCGCCCGTCCCTGACTGCTCCCGATGCTCGCACGCTCGCATCGGGGCCCTCGCAGCCAGGGGCCCATCGCGGCGCCAGTCGCCGCTCCCGGCCCCCTTCACTACTCGGCGGATTTGTGCGTTAACTCCAACCGTGGTTCCTGTCATGCCTATAGCAAATAGACTTGACGTACGTCGAGAGAGGTTTTTGAAATGTTTGAATCCATCCATGGCTTGTTGGATGAGCACGCCGAGTTGCAGATGCGATTGAGCGAACCCGAGGTGCATGCCGACCAGGGGTTGGCACGTCGGCTGGGTCGCCGGTATGCGGAACTGAGCAATGTGGTTGAGGGCTACCATCAGGTGGAATCGATTGGCGATGACCTCGAAGCGGCCAGGGAAATGGCTGCCGAGGATGCCGAGTTTGCTGCCGAGGTGCCCGTTTTGGAGGAGCAGTTGGCGGCTGCCCAGGAGAAGCTGCGCCGCCTGCTGATCCCGCGGGATCCGGATGATGCCCGCGATGTGATTCTGGAGGTCAAGGCCGGTGAAGGCGGCGACGAGGCTGCCCTATTCGCGGCCGACCTGGTGCGCATGTACACCCGGTACGCTGACTCACGCGGCTGGAAGACGGAAATCATCTCCGCCACTGAGTCTGACCTGGGCGGCTACAAGGATATTTCCATTGCCGTGAAGGGCCGTTCCAACGACCCCGCCGAGGGTGTTTTTGCCCGGCTCAAGTTTGAGGGCGGCGTGCACCGAGTGCAGCGCGTGCCTGCAACGGAAAGCCAGGGACGCATCCACACCTCCGCCGCCGGTGTGCTGGTGCTGCCGGAAGTGGATGAGCCCGAAGAGGTCGAGATCCACCAGAACGACCTCAAGATTGACGTGTACCGTTCATCCGGCCCCGGCGGACAGTCCGTCAACACCACCGACTCCGCTGTGCGCATCACCCACCTTCCGACGGGCATCGTGGTGGCCATGCAGAACGAGAAATCGCAGTTGCAGAACCGAGAAGCCGGCATGCGCGTGCTGCGTGCCCGCATCCTGGCCCACCAGCAGGCCATCGTCGACGCCGAGAACTCGGCCACGCGCAAGTCGCAGATCCGCACCATGGACCGCTCCGAGCGCATCCGCACCTACAACTACCCGGAAAACCGCATTGCGGACCACCGCACCGGCTACAAGGCGTACAACCTTGACACGGTCATGAACGGTGACCTGGAAGCTGTTGTGCAGTCGGCCATCCAGCTGGATGAGCAGTCCCGTTTGGACGCCATTGGCGACTAGGGCCGTTTCCCCGGAACCTGGCGAGCATGGGCCCATCCGGGTTCTCCTGGCCGACGCCGTGAAACGTGCGACGGCGGAACTTGCGGCCGCCGGTGTACCCTCACCGGCGGTGGATGCGCAGCTTTTGGCCGCACACCTGCTCGGTGTCAGCCGCGGCGAACTGGCCGCCATGGCCTTTGGCAGCTCCGCAGCACCGGTGGGCTACGAAGAGCTGGTGGCCCGCCGTGCAGCCCGGGAACCACTGCAGCACATTACCGGCGTCGCGTACTTCAGGCACTTGGAACTGGCTGTCGGCAAAGGCGTTTTTGTACCCCGCCCGGAGACGGAGACGGTGGTGCAGCTGGCCATCGACGTATTAACACAGGTGCGCCAGGAAAAGGGTCATGGAGCTGAACTGCTGGCCGTTGACTTGGGCACCGGCTCCGGAGCCATTGCCGGATCGCTGGCCACGGAAGTGGAAGGATCGCGCGTGTACGCTGTCGAGCTCAGCGATGAAGCGTTCCCTTGGGCGCAGCGAAATCTCGCCGGCACGGGGGCAAACCTGATCCAGGGCGACATGCGGGACGCTTTCCACGAGCTCGACGGCACGGTGGATGTGGTGGTCTCCAATCCGCCTTACATCCCCGCCGACGCGATCCCGCGCGACCTGGAAGTTCGCCTGCACGACCCACACATGGCACTGTACGGTGGGGGAGCGGACGGCATGGAAATGCCAGCGGTGGCCGCCGCCACGGCGGCCAGGCTGCTGCGCCCGGGCGGCTACTTCGTCATGGAACACGCAGAAGTGCAGGCGGAGCAAATGCTGGCGCTGCTTGTGGACAGCGGCAACTGGGACAAAGTGGGCAGCCACCAGGACCTATCCGGACGGGACAGGGCCACAAGCGGCTGGCGCCGCTAGAAATATTGCTTGGAAATCAGCAGCATGGCAAGGCGCATGCAACTGTATGTGCGCCGTGATGAAAGAATGAGACACGTGAGTACCACTTCCTATAACTGCACCAATGCCGACCAGCGCGTTGAAGGCCTGGCCCACGCACAAAAAGCCATTGCGGCCAAGCAGCTTGTCGTCATGCCCACCGACACCGTCTATGGTGTGGCCGCCGATGCCTTTTCGCCGCAGGCCGTGGCGACCCTGCTGGCTGCCAAGGGGCGCGGACGCAATATGCCGCCGCCCGTGCTGATCCCGCGCATCGGCACCATGGAAGGCCTCGCCGTGGACATTGCCGACGACGCCCGCAAGCTTGCCGAGAAATACTGGCCCGGCCCGTTGACACTGATCTTCCACTCCCAGCCCTCATTGAACTGGGATCTGGGCGAGACCATGGGCACCGTTGCCCTGCGCGTTCCGGATGAGCAACTCGCCTTGGACCTGTTGGCAGTTACCGGTCCGCTGGCAGTCTCGAGCGCCAACCGTACGGGACAGGGCTCCGCGCAGACGGCGTCGGAGGCCCGCACCCAGCTGGCCGAGTCAATTGAGGTTTATCTGGAAGCCGGCTTCCGTCCGCTGGAAGGAACAGACCCAACCCCGTCCACCATCGTCGATGCCACCGGCCTGCGGTTGCG
>JBBPZC010000240.1:0-4798 GCA_038199275.1 Actinomycetales bacterium | reverse complement strand
CTGGTCATCAGAGGAGGTCCACTGCTCGTCCGGCTTGAACGTCAACGCCAACACCACACCCATGGCCCAGGACAGGCCGGTGCCCATGAGCATGACATAGCCATCCACGCGTACGGAGGGCAGCTGGCCCTGGGCGGACTGGCCGAGCACGGCAGCTGCGAACAGCGTTGCCGCCGTCAGTTGCAACGCCATGGCCAGGCCAAGCAGGACACGCCGCAGCGTTCTGGGCAGGGTGGTGCGCGCGCCGAAGAAGCCGATGCCGGCGCCGAGCACGATGACAGCCGCCGCACCCGTGGCAAGAAACGCCGTCAGGGACATGCGCTCCCCGCCCCAGGGCGGCACGATGCCGTTGGGCAGCTCCGGGCCTATGAGCAAGCCACCCACAATCAGTGCCACGGCAAGCAGCACGGGAAAGATCAGGACAAAACGCAGCGCGCGGGCATCAATGTGCCTCCCGCCGGAGTGGTCGTGGCCAGGGCCGCCATCAAAGGTCATGTTTTCAGTGTTTCACTGATGTTGACTGGGTGTAAGCGTTCATCAGGGCGGCCGCCTCGGCCGCCGTGTCGGCATCCGGCATGGAGAAGACGAACTCCTGATGGAAGCCTGCCTTCACCACGACGGCGGGCCCGTTGCCCATGATGTAGCCGATGGCGCCGCCGTTCATGCGGTAACCCCAGCCGCCGTAGTCCATGGCTTTGATGTCTTCCACCGAAGCTGTACGGACTTCCTGCCATTCCAGGGGCATGACCTTCCAGAAATCCGAGGCCAGCACCTTGATGCCCTCTGGACCAATGACCACTGTGCCGCGGCAAAACACCCAAATGATTGCACCGACCACCACGCCCAGCAGGGCAAGAACGGGGAAGATTAAATAGGTGCCCAGCCCCACGATTCCGCCAATTCCGACACTCATCAGCCAAGACCACGCCCCATGGACACCTTGATTCGCAGTGTCTCCCCACGGGCCGCACGGACATTTGCCGCCGCAACGACGCTTGAATCCCCTGCCGTGGCCACCTCATTGGCTGCCCGCACCGCGGGACTCTGGGTCCGGTCCATCTCCCCGGGCTTGTACAGCCACATGACCAGGACGCCAAGGACAGCGGCCACGGCCAACCCCGCGCCCATGACGGGGCCGGAGATCTTTGCTTGGGACGTGTCGGTGAGACCGATTTGGCCCGCCACGACGGCAATCATCAGAGCGGCAATGCCCACCCCAAAACCCACACCGAGCCCGGCGCCAATGCGGGCAAGCAGGGAGTTCTGGCCGCGCATGAGCACAGCCAGCACCGCAATGACGCCACCGCAGCCTACAGTGGTGGGGCCCGCGGTGAGCGCAAAGCCCCACAACGAGGACCAGCCATCCACCTCGTTTTTGCCATTCCAGTGCGTGGCAAGCTCATCCGGCAACTGCCCGGCAACAGAGAACATCCATGCGGCGCTCAGGACGCCCACCAACACCATTGCACCCAGCAGCCCGATCAGCCACCGCTTGTTGTATCTCTGTTCCGCCTCGACGCTGCGCACTTGACCCCCCACAAAAACCCTCTTCATCCGTACTGCAAAGCCGTGCCTTCCCTTAACCCTGTCCCACTCCGTGCCAACGGGCAAACCGCCGGCGACCGAACCCCACGCACCCACACCGCCGCGCCCGCCAAAAAATCGAATCGATTGTACGTTTGTGCGCAATGTTTTTCACAAACATTGCGCACAAACGTACAGTCGATGGATTTGGCGGCTGAAGAATCGGTTGCGGGCGGTGGCAGAGGATTCGATGGCGGGCGGCAGGTGTTGCACCCCATCCCGCCATCCCCGGAGTACCGTGGAACACATACCGCGCGCTGCCGGACCACAGCCGTTCTCGCACCGTGCCGCACCACCCCAACGGATAAGTTCCATCACCACCGACCGGAAGGCACCACTTTGCCTGGCATGAACCTCACCCGCGCCGAAGCCATTGAGCGCACCGCGACCCTTACCGTCCACAGCTACGATGTCACCCTGGACCTGACCACCTCGGAGACCACTTTCGCATCCACCACCACGGTGAGTTTCAGCGCGAAGGAGGGTTCGTCGTCGTTCATTGATGCCGTGACGGACACCGTCCACCAGATCACCCTGAACGGCACGGACCTGGACCCGGCGCAGACGTCCGACGGCGTCCGCATCCAGCTGCCGAACCTCGCCGCCGAGAACGTGCTCACCGTCAAAGCCGACGCGCTGTACATGAACACCGGCGAGGGCCTGCACCGCTTCGTGGACCCCGTGGACGGGGAGGTGTACCTGTACAGCCAGTTCGAGGTGCCGGATTCCCGGCGCATGTTTGCCGTGTTTGAGCAGCCCGACCAGAAGGCCGTCTTCACGTTCCACGTCACGGCGCCGGAACACTGGGACGTCATTTCCAACTCCCCCACCCCGGCCCCGGAATCCGCGGGCGAGGGCAAGTCAGCGTGGCATTTTGAGCCGACGCTGACGATGTCCAGCTACATCACGGCACTTGTCGCCGGCCCTTATGAGAGCGTGCGCAGCGAACTGACCAGCTCAGACGGGCGCACCATTCCGTTGGGCGTGTTTGCGCGGAAATCGCTCATGGAGTTCATGGATGCGGAGAACATTTTTGAGCTGACCCGCCAGGGCTTCGAGTTCTTTGAGCAGCAGTTCGGCACGCCCTACCCGTTCCCGAAGTATGACCAGTTGTTCGTGCCCGAGTTCAATGCCGGTGCCATGGAAAACGCCGGTGCAGTGACGTTCCTGGAGAGCTATGTGTTCCGCTCCAAGGTCACCGACGCCATGGTGGAGCGCCGCGCCATCACCATCCTGCACGAGCTGGCCCACATGTGGTTCGGCGATCTCGTCACGATGCGCTGGTGGAACGACCTGTGGCTGAATGAGTCGTTCGCCGAGTTCATGTCCACGCTGGCCGCCGCGCAGAACACGAAGTATGTGGATGCCTGGACCACGTTCTCCTCGCTGGAGAAGAGCTGGGCGTACCGCCAGGACCAGCTGCCCTCCACGCACCCCATCAAGGCCGAGATCAACGACCTCGAGGACGTGCTGGTCAACTTCGACGGCATCACCTACGCCAAGGGCGCTTCCGTCCTGCGCCAGCTCGTCGCCTGGGTGGGTCAGGAGGAGTTCATGGCCGGTGTGCGCGCCTATTTCACCAAGCATGCCTGGTCCAACACCGAGCTGCCCGACCTGATGGTGGAACTGGAAGCGGCCAGCGGTCGCGACCTCTCCAGCTGGACCGAGCAGTGGCTGGAGACCGCGGGCGTGAACACCTTCAAGCCCGCCCTTGAGGTAACGGACGACGGCGTCATCACCTCATTCTCGATTCAACAGTCGGCTGTGGCGCAGTACCCGACGCTGCGTCCCCACCGTGCAGCTGTCGGCTTTTACGACCTCGCCACCGCGGGTGAGGATGCCGGCAAGCTGGTCCGCACGTACCGCGTGGAGCTCGATGTTGACGGCGCTGTGACGGAGGTGCCCGAGCTGGTGGGCAGGAAGCGCCCGGCCCTGATCCTGCTCAACGACGACGATCTGGCGTATGCCAAGATCCGCCTCGATCCGCAGTCGCTGGCCACGGCCAAGACGCACCTGAAGGACTTCAAAGAGTCCCTGCCGCGCACCCTGGTCTCGGCCTCCGCCTGGGATGCAGCCCGCGACGGCGAAACCCCTGCCCGCGAATACGTTGACTTTGTGTTGTCCACCATTGGCTACGAAACGGACTCCACCGTCATCATGGTGCTGCTGCGCCAGCTGTCCACCGCGCTGCGTTTCTACGTTGCTCCGGAGCACCGGAAGGCCACTGCCGTGGCCGCCGGCGATTCCCTGTGGCAGCTGGCGCAGGGTGCCGCGGCAGGGTCCGATGCACAGCTGCAGTTCGTGAAGGCGTTCGCCGGCCACGCCCAGTCAGACGCCCAGCTGGATTTGGTGCAGGCGCTTCTGGACGGGGCGACCACGCTGGACGAGCTGGCCTTGGACACCGACATGCGCTGGGAATTCCTGATCTCCCTGGCTGCCGGCGGTCGCGCCGATGCTTCCGTCATTGACGCCGCCCTGGCCCTGGACAACACGCAGAACGGCCAACTCGCGGCAGCGACTGCCCAAGCCGCCATCCCCACAGCCGAGGGCAAGGCTGGGACGTGGGAGTCCGTCGTCGTCCGTGGTGACGGTGCCAACGCGGTGCAGCGTGCGGCGATCGAGGGCTTCACGAAGGTGTGGGACACGGCCCTGCTTCAGCCTTACGTGGCCAAGTACTTCGGGGCGCTGCGGGAGGTGTGGGAGAACCGTTCGTACGAGACGGCGTCGACCATCATCACGGGCCTGTACCCGGTGCAGCTTGTCGACCAGTCCACGCTGGATGCCACGGATGCGTTCCTGGCCGAGCTTGGGACCGAGATCCCCGCCCTGCGCCGTCTTCTGGTGGAAAGCCGGGACACCATTGTGCGTGCGCTGCGCGCCCAGGCCGCCGACGCCTAAGAGCGTTTTCGGGTGTGCCCCAGCTGCAAACCAGCTGCGGGCGCACCCGTTTTTGCACGCCTTTACTCCAGTCGGCACACAGGCGCCGGCCACCAAAAGCACGTGCTTTCAAGTCTATGCCTACCCAGTTCAGCGGCGTATCTTCAGGGCATGGGAATACATAAGATTAGGGGATTTGCTGCCCGCGCAGGCGCCGTTGCGCTCCTGTCCCTCGGGATGATTGCAGGCTTTGCCGGAACACCGGCCATGGCCCATACACGTACCGCCCCAACCACGATCAGCTACACCGTGATGGGTGATTCCTACTCCGCCGGAT
>JBBPZC010000239.1:0-2191 GCA_038199275.1 Actinomycetales bacterium | reverse complement strand
TCGGGACCCTGGGACTGGAGATTCTGCACTGGCGCACCACCGTGGGCAACGATGCCAGCGCGGCGTTGGCCAGGCGCTGCGGCTTCGAACTGGCCGCACAGATACCCGGCTTCGGCCACGTCGAGGCGAGGGTTGCGGACGGGCTGATGTTCACCCAAAGCCGGGACCAGTACCATGCAGGGCGGCGGGCTGCTCCCGTCTCCGCTCCAGCCCCGGCCACGGACGCCACCGCCGCCACCGTCTCCGCCACCGCCGCCGCTCCAGCCGCCACTGCCACCACCACCGCGTTGGAGCTCGAACCCGTAGTGCCTGCAATGGGCAACGAGAAGGTGGTGCTGCGCGCCCTGACTTTGGCCGACGCACCCGTCCTGGTGGAGAACTGCCGCGACCTCGACGCAGTGCGGTGGACGACGGTTCCCCTTGACTACACGGCTGAGCACGCGGAGTACTTCATCAACACCGTTGTCCCCGGGGGCTGGCGCAGTGGGCAAACCCTCACCTTTGCCGCCGTCGACCCTGTGAGTGAGGGACTGCTGGGCACCGTGGACCTGCAATGCAACAACCCGGGCGTGGCCGCAGTCGGCATTAACTTTGGCCCACATGCCCGCGGCACCGGCACCGCCGAAGCCGCCCTCCGGCTCCTGCTGGACTACGCGTTCAACCAGCTCAACCTCAGCTTCGTCCATTGGACGGCGCTGGTGCCGAACTGGGGGAGCCGGAAGCTGGCATGGAAACTCGGGTTCCGGTTTGATGGGGAAATTCGTGGAGACTACAACGATCGGGGCACGCCCGCCGATCGTTGGGTGCTCTCACTGGCCGCGGGGGATCCGCGCTCGCCCCGGGAGCCGTGGGCCGGCCCCGCCCCAATCAACAGGTAATCTTGGACAGGGCCGTGCAGACGCGCATGACGTCGCCCGCAAATGAGCCACCAGGGCGAGCAACTTAAGTGGATGAGGAAACGTAGTGCAGATTTGGAATTCCCTGGCAGAAGTTCCCCAAGGTTTCGGCCCCGCAGTGGTCACCCTGGGCAACTTTGACGGGCTCCACAAAGGACATCAGGAAGTCCTCGCCCAGGTGCGGGCTGTTGCGGCCGCCCGTGGGGCGGCATCCGTGGCACTGACCTTTGATCCACACCCGGCCATGATCCACCGCCCTGAATCCGCACCGGAACAAATCATGGGCCTTGCGGACAAGCTCAAGGCCATGGCAGCCCTCGGCCTGGACGGGGTGCTCGTACTGCCGTACACGCTGGAATTTGCCGCCCAGACACCGGAAGAATTTGTGCGCAGCGTCTTTGTACAAACATTGGGCGCCTGCACTGTCGTGGTGGGCGAGGATGTGCGGTTCGGGCAGGGCAACTCCGGTGATCTGCACACCATGGTGACCCTGGGCACCGAGCTGGGATTCGACGTCGTGGTTGTCAACGAGGAGGGCCACGACCGCCGCTGGTCCTCGACCTGGGTCCGTGAGGCGCTGCGCAAGGGCGATGTCGGCACGGCCTCCGCCGTCCTTGGACGCCACCACACCATGAGCGGAGAGGTTGTGCATGGCGCCGCCCGCGGGCGTGAACTGGGATTCCCCACGGCGAACCTCTCTCCCGATGCGTGCGGGATCATCCCGGCCGACGGCGTCTACGCCGGCTGGCTGGTCGACGACGCCGGGCACCGCTGGCCCGCTGCCATCTCGGTGGGATCGAATCCAACCTTTGTGGGCGTCAGCCGGCAGGTTGAGGCGTACGTGCTGGACCGGCCCGAAGAGCCCATTGAGGCCTTTAATCTGTATGGCCGGCACGTGATCGTCGAATTTGTGCAGCGGCTGCGCGGCATGGTTGCCTACACCGGGCCCGAAGCGCTCATTGAGCAAATGCACCTGGACGTTGACCAGGCCAGGGACGTGCTCGCCTGAGCGTTCGCGTGGGCGCCTGCTTGGGCTCATCGCAATGAGGGCTAGCTCACCTGCTTCGACAGAACCAGCCTCCCTGCACTAAACTGGTGGATGGAATCCGGCTGCAGTCCGTGGTGGCTGGATTCGTCTGTGTTCGCAGCAAGCAATTGCGGCGAAGACCGGCTCATGTTCACGGCACATAATGTAGGAGTTACTTGTGGCACTTGACGCCGCTGTAAAGCAAGAAATCATGCAGGCTTTCGCAACCACTGAAAATGACACAGGTTCGCCTGAGGTTCAGATTGCG
>JBBPZC010000238.1:0-6903 GCA_038199275.1 Actinomycetales bacterium | reverse complement strand
GGAGGCATAGGCGAGATTGTTTTCAAGCATGCCCGCATCGCCGGCCTTCACGGTATGTACCCACACCGACTTCGCCATACGGCCGCGACCAAGATATTGGCTGAAGGAGGCGACCTGAGACAGGTTCAGGAACTCCTCGGTCATGCATCGCTGAGCTCATCAGTGACCTACGCACGAGTCGATATGGTGCCGCTGCACCCACTGGCACCATCATGGGGAAAACTGCCATGAACGCTCATCCTGGCAATGTTGAGCTAGTGGCAGCGATGGAGGAATACTTCACTCGGCTGCATGCGCTGGGGTTCCAACTCATCGAGAAGGAACGACTTACCCGCCGTTTCCTGGAATGGCTATGGGATAGCGGGAACAGTGAGGCAACATTCACTACGACAGACGCCGCCGTCTGGGCTCGGGGAGAGCCCAACTTTATGAGCTCATACCAGCGTCAGCGCCTCAGCGCGGTCAGGGGGTTCTCCCGTTACTGCGCCGCTTTGGGAATGGACATCCCGGTGCCCGTGGCTAGTGCGTTGAATACCGGCAAGCATCGGCGAACGCCCCACATCTACACTCAGGCCGAGGTCGATGCGTTGATCGCCGCCTGTCAGGACGTCTTTACCGCCGCGCTCATACAAACCACCATGGCGAGCATCATCGCCCTGCTGGCCGTTAGCGGCATGAGAGTGGGAGAAGTTTTAAGGCTGAAACCCCAAGATATCCAGGCATCCGAAGGTACCGTGTTGATCCGGGCGAATAAGCACGGACCCGACAGGATCATTCCGCTTCATCCCACCACGATCGATGCGCTTGCCAGCTACGAAACCAGCCCGCATCGTCAGGCTGCGAAACCAGCACCCGACGGGCCTCTCTTTATTAGTAGCCGGGGCACGGCCTACCAGAGAGGAACCGTGGAAGACCATTTCGAGCGAATCCGCATGGCAGCAAACTTCACCTGGACGGGCACAACACCGTGCCTGCACGATCTCAGGCACGCCTTCGCTACCCGGCAAATGATCCAAGCCTATTCCACTGTTGGTGGCAACCCTGCAGCAAGGCTCAGCCTGCTGGCTACCTGGCTCGGCCATTCATCACCGTCCCACACCTACTGGTACATCCAAGCCGTTCCAGAGCTCTTGGCGCTGGCAGCCAACCGGGCGAACGCAACCTTCCCCATGGAGTGATTCCTCATGACCTATCTCGCTACCGCACTGCAATCATTCTTCACAGATTACGTACATACCCAACGCAACCTCTCCGAGAACACGATCGCTTCCTACCGCGATACTTGGCGCCTGCTGATTAAGTACATCGGCACCACCACCGCGACCAACGCAGACCAGATCCGTCTCGAAGACATCGACAGAGACACTGTGACCGCTTTCTTGGGCCACCTCATCACTGACCGGGCCAATACAGCGTCAACCCGCAATGCGCGGCTCATAGCCATCCGCGCCCTATTTGCACACATTCTGCCCGACCATCCAGAGCACGCCGAAACCATCCGCCGCATCCTGACCATCCCACCTGCCAAGACCACAAATCCCCTGATCTGCTACCTCAATGAAACCGAGACCGATGCGTTAATCGCAGCACCAAATACCCAGACATGGATCGGTCGACGCGACCAGATGATGCTCTCCCTGGTCATCAACACAGGAGTGCGCATCAGCGAACTCATCAGTCTCTCTACCGCCAGCATCCACGTTGGCACCAGCCCGTATATCGAATGCGAGGGAAAGGGCCGCAAGCGCCGATCCACGCCCATCAGTGCCGCTACTCGTGAGAATTTACGCGCGTACACCAACGAACGAAGTGCTCGAGCTGGCACCGCACTTTTTCCAGGACCCCAGGGTAACGCACTCTCACGTGACGCCATCGAACACCGGCTCGCAACCCACGTCCGTACTGCCACCGTGAGCTGTTCTTCAATGGGTGCCAAGCGCATCACGATGCACACGCTGCGCCACACCACCGCCATGAACCTCCTGCACGCTGGAGTCGACATCACCGTCATCGCCCTGTGGCTTGGCCATGAGCAAACCTCCACAACCGACATCTACCTCCACGCCGACATGGCAACAAAAAATGCCGCACTGGAAAAGACCAGACCACCAGAAGTCATTCCCGGCAACTACATCCCAGAACCCGACATCCTCACCTGGCTCGAAGGCCTCTAATTATGCCGACAAGGCCCCAAGTGAACCGGCCCCAGTCAAGACAAACAACCACGAAGTCGGCATAACCCAAACATCGGCATAAGCCATTAATGGACGACTGGAACACCTCCGGGGCTCTGCCCTCGGCTTCAGGAACCTCACCAACTATGTCGCCAGATCCTTGCTGGAATCCGGCGGCTTCAGACCAAAGCTACACTCTGGATTCTGAAGAGCCGGTTTTTCGCTGGTACGCGCCGCATGCGCATTTGTTTGGAGGTGGAAGTCCTCTGAAGGAGAAGGTGGTTTGCCTCTGAGTCTTGACTTAGCTGGTCTGGTGCCGATGCCGCTGAACTACCACTCGGAGGCCGTGGTCATCGCCCGCCTGCTGGCTCGGCTGACGAGCGAGGAAAACACTCACGTCACTGGGCAGACCATCTACAAACGGCGGCGCCGACGCCTCGTTGCGCGGAGACTACATGTGGGACTAACCGCTCCCGACTCGTTTTCGAACGCACACACGAGTGGGAACCGCAGCATGCTGCGGCTCCCATTCGTGTTGGTGCCCGGGACACGTGACGGTGCAGACCAGGGGTCCGCGCGGCTGGGTGCCCCGGGTCTAAATGATCTGGCCCTACAGGCCGAGCTCCGCCTCGAAGGCACCGGCCTCAAGCCGGGCACGGACGTGCGCCAGGAAGCGTCCTGCGTCGGCGCCGTCCACGATCCTGTGGTCGTACGTCAGGCACAGGTACATCATGCGGCGGATGGCCAAGACGTCGTCTCCGTCGTCCGGTCCGGCAACCACGGCCGGGCGTTTGACGATGGCGCCCACGCCGAGTATTCCCACCTGCGGCGCGTTGATGATGGGCGTGTCAAAGAGTGCCCCCACCGAACCAATGTTGGTAATGGAGAAGGTGCCTCCGGAGAGTTCCTCAGTCTTGATGGAACCGTCGCGCGTCCTGCCCGCGACATCGGCAATGCCCGCGGCGAGTCCGGCCAGGTCCATGTCCCCGGCAGCACGCACCACCGGTACCAGTAGTCCCTTGGGCGCGTCCACGGCAAAGGCGAGGTGTTCGGCGTCGTGGTAGCTGATGGTTCCGGCAGCCTCGTCGAAGGACGCGTTGAGCATGGGGAAGGTCTTCAATGCCTCCGCCACCGCCAGAGCGATGAACGGCAGGTACGTCAGATTCACCCCGTGCGCCGCCGAGAAGGAGGCCTTGACCCGCCCGCGCAGACGAACGATATTGGTGAGATCCACCTCGTGCACCTGCGTCAGTTGCGTTGAGGTGTCCAGCGATTCACGCATGCGTTTGGCAATGACGGCGCGAATCCGCGATGCCTTCACGGTGGTTCCGCGCAGGCTTGCCGAGGCGCTTGCCGGAGCTGCCGGAGCAGCTGCTGCAGGCACGACGGCGGAACTTGCCGCGGGTGCCCCGGCGGCAGCTGCGAGTGCGCCCGACTTCACGTCCGTTCCGCGGATGCGGCCGCCAATGCCGGTGCCCGTGACCTCGGCGAGGTCAATCCCGTGCTGGCGGGCGAGCTTGCGAACCAGCGGCGTGACGTAGTTGCCGCCGCTGCTGGGTGCAGGTGCTGCCGGCGCTGGCGCAGCTTCAACAACCGGAGCCGGAGCCGGAGCCGGAGCCGAAGCAGGAGGAGCTTCGCGGGCGATGACGGCCAGCACGGAACCCACTTCAGCGGTTTCATCCTCGGGCACCAGAATGCTTGCCAGCACGCCTTCGAACGGGGAAGGAATCTCTGTGTCCACCTTGTCGGTGGAAACCTCCACCAGCGGCTCGTCAATCATCACGGTGTCACCCACGGCCTTGAGCCAGCGCGTCACGGGACCCTCGGTGACGCTTTCACCCAGTGCGGGAAGCAGTACGGAATCAGACATTCACGGGCCGATCCACTGTGATCTCCCCACGGCGCAGCAGCTTGCCCGTGGGCGTGACGCCGTCGAGCTCGTGACCGCGCAGGAAGGTGCGCCGCACAACACCGGAAAGCGCGCGGCCGTCGTAGGGAGTGATGGGGTTCTTGTGCTTGAGCGTCTTCACGTCAACGACAAAGGCGTCGTTCGCCGCGAAGATGGAGAAGTCGGCGTCATAACCGGGCGCCAGCGTGCCCTTCTTGTGCAGGCCTACCAGATCGGCCGGAGCGGAAGACATCCACCGCACCACCTGCTCCAGCTGGATGCCGCGGGTACGTGCCTCGGTCCAGATCAGGGACAAGCCCAGTTGAAGGGAGGAAACACCGCCCCAGGCCACGGCGAAGTCGCCGTTTTCCAGGTCCTTCAAGTCAAGCGTGCTGGGGGAGTGGTCCGAGACGATGCAGTCAATGGTGCCGTCGATCAGGCCCTGCCACAGCTTTTCCCGGTTGCCGGCCTCGCGGATGGGCGGGCAGCACTTGTAGGAAGTGGCGCCGTCGGGGATTTCTTCGGATGTGAGCGTGAGGTAGTGCGGGCATGTCTCCACGCTCAGCTTCACACCGTCACGGCGGGCGCTGGCAATCATGGGCAGTGCGTCGGAGGAGCTCAGGTGCAGTATATGCGCCCGGGCACCGGTCCAGCGGGCACGTTCTATGACCTCGGCGATGGCCAGGTTCTCGGCGCCGCGGGGACGCGATGCCAGGAATTTGCCGTATTGATCCCCTTGGGCTGTGGGGGCGCGGTCGATCGTGCGTGAATCCTCGGCGTGGACCAGCATCAGGGCGTCATAGTTGGTCAACTCCCGCATGTCCTCTTCCATCTCATCCGGATCCAGCGGCGGGAACTCGTCCACGCCGGAATGCAGGAGGAAGCACTTGAAGCCGAACACGCCGTCGTCGTGCAGCGGACGCAGGTCAGCCTTGTTGCCGGGGATGGCCCCACCCCAGAAGCCCACGTCCACAAAAGCCTGATCCAACGCAACGCTGCGCTTCAGTTCCAGGGCTTCGACGTTGACAGTGGCCGGGATGCTGTTCAACGGCATGTCGATGATGGTGGTCACGCCACCGGCCGCGGCGGCACGGGTCGCGGAAGCAAAGCCTTCCCAGTCGGTGCGCCCGGGCTCGTTGACGTGCACATGGCTGTCCACAAGACCGGGGATCAGTGTCTCGTCGTCGGCCAATTCAATGATCTCGCGGCCGCGCAGATTGTTGCCCAAAGGTTCCAGTGCGATGACGACGCCGTCGCGGATACCCACTTCGCGTTCGGCAACGCCGGCGGTGGTGAGCACCCGCTTGCCGCGAATGACGAGATCGAAACGATCCGTGATCTCGTCGATTCCTGCAGTATTAGACATACGAGTTCTCCTGTTCCTTGCCTCGTGCGGCAAGCCGTGTGCCAATTGTGGCACCAATTTCAGTCAGCATGGCGCCGGCATTTTTCATGCAATGGTCCGTGTCGGGGTTGAGGTCCGTCAGCACGTAGCAATGGGCGAAGCCGGCCTCGCGCAAAACCTCGGGGGACAAGGTGCTCCGTCCGCACACTGCCACCACAGGAACATCCGCCGCGCGTGCCGCCGTGGCTACGCCCATGGGCGCCTTGCCGAACAAGCTTTGCTCATCCAGGCTGCCTTCACCGGTGATGACCAGATCGGCTGCGCCAATCCGATCGGCCAGTCCGGTCAATTCCAGCACCACGTCGATGCCGGGCCTGCGCCGGGCGTTGAGCACGGCCAGGACAGCGTATCCGGTTCCGCCCGCCGCCCCGGAACCCGGGGCGTCGATGGCGTCAACTGCGGCCGTGCTGAGGGCGTTGGCAATGACCCGGAAATAACGTTCCAGCGCGTTTTCCAGGTGCTCCACATGGGCCGCCGAGGCGCCCTTTTGCGGTGCAAAGATCGCGGCCGCCCCTTCAGGCCCCAGCAGTGGGTTGTCCACATCGCTGGTGAGCGTGAATTGCACCGCGCCCATGCGCGGATCCAGCCCGCCGAGGTCGATGTTGGTCACGGTGGCCAGCGCCCCGCCGCCGGGCGGCAGGTGCCGCCCGGCGGCGTTCTTGAACGTCGCGCCGAGGGCGGCCAGCATGCCGGCGCCGCCGTCGGTGGTGGCGCTGCCGCCCACGCCCAGGACTATTTCGGTGCAGCCGCGGTCCAGGGCCGCCTTCACCAGCTGGCCGGTGCCGACCGTGCTGGCATGCAGGGGCGCATGCAAGCCGTTCGGCAGTACGGCCAGCCCGGAGGCGGCAGCCATCTCGATGACTGCCACCGCACCAGTGTCGGCAAAGTCGGCTTCGAGGGTTTCCCCCGTGGGGCCCTGCACTCTTTCGGTGACCCGGGTGAAACCGGAGGCCGTGACGGCGTCAATCGTGCCCTCGCCGCCGTCGGCCACTGGCATCAGGAGTACGTCCAGATCCGGGTTGACCGAAAGCAAGCCCTCCGCCAGGAAGCGTGCGGCTTCCGGTGCGGAAAGGGACCCCTTGAATTTGTCGGGTGCGAGGATGACGCGCATGGCTCCTCCCTAGCCCTGCAAGGCCAGGATGGCGGTGGGGGCGTCGGCTGCGTACTCGGCAATGTCTTCGATCTCGTTGACGTTGTCCAGCTCGGTGCCCATGGAAATGTTGGTGACGCGCTCCAGGATGGCCTCAACAACCACGGGGACCCGGTGCTCTTCCATGAGCTTCTTGGCCTCGGCGAAGGCGGCAGCCATGTCCTCGGGGCGCTCCACGCGGATGGCCTTGCAGCCCAGGCCCTCGGCAACCTTGAGGTGGTCAACACCGTAGCCGTTGGTCTCCGGGGAGTTGATGTTCTCGAAGGCCAAAGAGACGTGGTAGTCC
>JBBPZC010000237.1:0-9958 GCA_038199275.1 Actinomycetales bacterium | reverse complement strand
TGGGATGCTACGGCAACACCTCACAGCACACCCCGAACCTTGACCGGTTGGCTGCGCGCGGGACCACCTTTGACCGGGCCTACACACCCACGGCCATCTGCACTCCCGCCCGCGCCAGTCTGCTCACTGGCTTGCAGCCGTTTGAGCACGGCCTGCTGGCCAACTACGAGTGGAACTCCGGCCACCGGGAAGAGCTGCCCGACGGCCTGCCCACCTTTTCGGAGGCGTTGCTGGGTCAGGGCTACCGCCTTGGCCATGTCGGCAAATGGCATGTAGGCAGGGACCGCGGCCCCGAGCATTACGGGTTCGAGGGAATCCACCTCCCCGGGGCCCTGAACGTTTTTGACGATCCGGGCTATGAGGAATGGTTGGCGGCCAACAATTTCCCCGACTTCCATATCTCCAGCCCGGTTTACACCACACGGGCCGACGGCAGCCAGGGCCACCTGATTGCCGGTGTCACGGACCAGCCCACGGAAGCCACCTTTGAGGCGTTCCTGGCGGATCAGACCATCGCCAAGTTGCGGGAGTTCGCGGCCGGAGCGTTGCAGGAGCAGGACGGCACACCGTTCTTCCTGTCCTGCCACATCTTCGGCCCGCACCTGCCCTACCTGATTCCGCAAAAGTGGTATGACATGGTGGATCCATCCACGATTGAGCTGCCCGGCTCCTTCGCTGAGACCTTCCATGGCAAGCCCATGGTGCAGCAGGCGTACGCCGAATACTGGTCCACGGACTGCTTCACGGTGGATGAGTGGAAGAAGCTCACGGCTGTGTATTGGGGCTACGTGTCCATGATCGACCATGAGATTGGCCGCATCCTGGATGTGCTCGACGAGCTGGGGCTGACGGAAAGCACCGCCGTCATGTTCACGGCCGACCACGGCGAGTTCACGGGCGCACACCGGCTCAATGACAAGGGTCCGGCCATGTACGAGGACATCTACCGGATACCGGCCATCCTGGCCCTGCCCGGCGAGGTGGAGCGCCGCGAGGACCGCTTCATCAGTCTGTTGGACTTCACGGCAACGTTCCATGAGATTGCCGGCGCGGACGCCTCGGGCGTGCATGGTCGCAGTCTGCTGCCCCTCGCCACCGGGCAGGAGGTAGAAGGCTGGCGTGAGGACATCCTGTGCGAGTTCCACGGCCATCATTTCCCCTACGCCCAGCGCATGATCCGCAACAAGGAAGTGAAATACATTGCCAACCCGGAGGGCATCGACGAGTTCTACGACATGATCGCCGATCCCGACGAGCTGACCAACGTCATTGATGTGCCGGTGTACCGCGAACGGGTCAGCACGATGCGCCGGGCCATGTACCGCCAACTGGTGGAGCGCGGCGACAAGTTTGCCCAGTGGTTGGCCTTTGCCGGGGACATTCCGGCCCACGAACGCGTCAGGCCGGACACCGCCGTCGAACGTTTCATCACCCAATAGTTCCACCCACATTCGGGTGCCTCTTGCGCTCCAGCCGGCACCAGGTGCGAGCACACACAAGCCGGGCTCCCTTGCCGAACGGGTGCCCGGCTTTTTGCTGCCCACGTGACGCGGAATGATCGGGGCGTGGTTTAGGGCTTTCGAACGCTCCATGCCCAGGCGATCAATGGCACTTGCAGGGGCAACCTGATGGCGTGGATCCGCTGGGTCTGTGATGTTCCATCCGGACCAAAAGCTCGTTGCAAGGCGCTGAGGTGGCCGGCGGTGAAGCCTGCAAACATGAACGTTGTGGCCACGGCCGTGACTTTCCGGGTACGCGGTATCAGCAGTCCAACTACTGCCAGAGCCTCCGGGACAGCCGACGTGATGACCCACTGCTTGCGCGTCATGACGCCAAGCTTCCCATCTTTGTCGGTGCACAATGACGGCGGAACCACAGGATAGTAAAACGCTGGATTTTTCAGGTGATTGACTGCACTGGTACCCAAGAGGGCCGCCAACGCCCATGCCTTTACGGTGTTTACTCGCATCATGCCTTCCCGACGTACTTTTCGAACAACACTAGCTGGTGGAAGAGGCAATCACCCTGAAGGGACGCTGGGAATAGACGGGGAATGGATCGGGAATAGATGCAGTCGCGCGGGCGCTTAGTTGTTTGAGTCGATGTTCTCTGGTGAAAGCAAGCCCCGAACACTCCCGGCACCACTGAAATATTTCCGCACCAAAAGATCAGGACCCACTATGAATCTTTCCACCGCTGAAGTCCCTGACAGGCTCTCCGCCAGGGACCGCACCACCATCGGTGTCCTCCTCGTGTCAGCGTTCGTGGTGATCCTCAACGAGACCATCATGAACGTGGCGCTGCCGAAGCTGATGGAGGAATTCCAGGTTTCCCCGTCGGCCATCCAGTGGCTCGCCACGGCGTTCATGCTGACCATGTCCGTGGTCATCCCCACCACCGGGTACCTGCTCACCCGGCTGCCCATCCGCAGCGTCTTCATGCTGGCCATGGGACTGTTCTCCGTGGGTACGTTGTTGGCGGGCCTCGCCCCGGGTTTTGAGGTGCTGCTGGGTGCCCGCGTCATCCAGGCGTCCGGAACCGCCATCATGATGCCGCTGCTCATGACCACCATTTTGGACCTGGTTCCCTCGCACCGCAGGGGCGCCATCATGGGCAACGTCTCGATCGTCATCTCGGTGGCTCCCGCCATCGGGCCCACGCTGTCCGGGCTCATTCTGCATTCCCTCTCGTGGCGCTTCATGTTCCTGCTGGTGCTGCCCATCGCAGTCCTGGCCCTGATCATTGGCGCCCGTTTGCTGCCCACAGGCGGAGAACGCAGCCGCACCAAACTCTCCGTGCCCTCACTGTTGCTCTCCATTCCCGCCTTTGGCGGCCTGGTCTACGGGCTCAGCGGCATTGGTTCCCCCGACGCCGGCACCCACACCATTGCCGTCGCGGCACTGGGTGTTTCGCTCGTATTCCTCGCCGGGTTTGTGCTCCTGCAGCTGCGGTTGCAGCGCAACGACGGCGCCCTGTTGGACATGCGCCCGTTCCTGCAGCGCCAGTTCACCCTCGCACTGGCGCTCATGGTCATGGCCATGCTTGCCCTCTTCGGCGTCATCATTCTGCTGCCCATGTACCTCCAAAACGTGCGTGGCCTGGATGTTCTCACGACCGGACTGGTCATGCTGCCGGGCGGAATCCTCATGGGCGTGCTGGCACCCTGGGTGGGCAAGTTGTTCGACAAGGTCGGCGCCCGTCCGCTGCTGATGCCCGGTGGTTTGCTGTTGTCGGCGGTGCTGTTTGGCTACACCCAGCTCAGTGAATCCACTCCCCTGCCTCTCATCATTGGCATGCACCTGGCGATGTCCCTGGCGCTGGCGTTCATCTTCACCCCCGCCTTCACGGCCGGGCTGAACCCGCTGCCGCACTCGCTGCATTCGCACGGTTCAGCGCTGCTTGCCACCCTGCAACAGCTTGGTGGAGCCGCCGGCACGGCACTGCTGGTGGGCGTCATGTCCGCCGGGACGCTGGCTGCTGCCGCCGCAGGAAAGGGCCCCATCGCGGCCCAGACCGCCGGGTTCAGCAACGGCTTCTTCGTGGCCGCCTGCGTGGCCCTTGGCATTGTGGTCATTGCCGCATTCATGGGCAAGGACGACGCCGAGTCCTCCTCCGCACCCCGGCCCACCACCGCGGTGCCCGCCAAGCAGCACCACTAACGTTCCGCTCGTTGGAGCCGCCCCGCACCTTGAGTGTGGGCCGGCTTTTTCTGTCCGGCCGGTGCGCCCAGCTCGGTATTTGTTCCGCGTGGTTCAGTTGGGAATGAGGAAGTGCCAGCCGAGCCACCATACAAAGAGCAGCAGCGTGATGCGAGCAGCACGGTGGGTGAACACGCGGCGCACCAATGTCCCCAGCGGTGCAATCGTCTCCGGTTTCAGCCTGCCGGCGACCACCAGGGCCAGGCCCATGACGGGGACCAAAACGTATCCGGTCACCACCAGCAGCAGAATCATGGCCGTCTCGAGACCCGCAGCAGCCCGGCACACGCGGCGAGCCACAACACCATCATTAACCAGCGGCTGGCGTTGCCGTCGAAGAGGGGTTGCAGGAGATCCGTCAGCGGTGGGACCACGGGCGCCACAGCAGGATCCAGGTCGTCGGTGAAGTAGCTGCCCAGCTCCCAGAGTGCCAGAAACAGCAGGACCGAACCCCACGGCCGTCATTGCGCCGGCGCCTACCAGCAGCAGAATCACGCAACGGGCCGCTCCCGACATGAACAGCCGCGTCCATTGCCTGTTTGCTCAGCTGCCCGGCGGCGGGCGGCCAGCACAAATGAGGTTCTTCTGACGTGAACGTAGGCGCCCTTATTTCTGGTGTGTAAGTTTGGCCTCCCCCGGTCTCCAAGCGAGCATAATCACCGCCACGTCAGCCTCAGCCGAATGGAACCCGTGGGACCTGCGGGGCATGGCGCGGTCTTGTTATTGAGCTCTTCATGCTTCCCATTGGACAAGCCGCGGGTGGCTCCGGCGTGAATCCCATTGACGTACCCACGCAAGGTGACCCCGGCCTTCATGAACGGAACCAACCCACTATCAGCAGCCACATCGCACCGGTGCTGGATCATCGCCATGACGATGGCCGGGTCCAGATCACCGGTGAAGACCTCACGCAGGGAGTCCTTCAGCAGGTAACACTCATGGTTGGTCTGCCGGGTTGCCTTCCTCTTCTTCGTACCGATAGTCGTAGCGGAGCTGCTTGATCGCCCGCCTGGCCAGATATCCCAGGACGACTGCAACAATACAAGCGACGATCGCATAGATCAGCGTCTTGGTCGTCCGGTCGAGTATTGCGAGAATGACAAAGATAGCGGCCAAGCCACCGAGCCCAATCGCTTGTATTTTAAACCAGAGCGTGCCACGCCTCACAGCTGGATGCACCCAGTCCTTCACAGCGGTCACCTTTCCAAAGAAAGCTACGAGTCCAAGGTACCCTACTGCTTCTGTGATCTAGTTAGTTCTGTTTTTCTCTTGAACTGGTACGTATCTTTTGGTTGTGAACTATCAACAACTACGTGCAAAGTCGGAGCGTGAGACTCTGTGACAGCCCGAAGTCCGCGGGCTCCATAGTCTGTTTCGTCGGTCGCTCAGCGAGGATGTTCTCCCACAGTGCCGCTGGTGGCCGTAGCCAGGAAACAGGCGGATGACGCGACGGATGGATTTACCAGCGTTGGCCGAATCCTCACTTGCCTTGAACCAGGTGGAGGAGATCGTTCAGAAGTGCGCCGCCAGCAGCGCCAACACTTGGGTCCCGCTGCGTACAATTTGCACCGTCACCGCGTGGCCATAGAGCTCTCCCGCGTGGCCGGCGCCGACGCATCATCACCGAGGTGGTGGGCAAAGAATTCCACACCGCCGGCCACCTCGCCTCCTACGCTGGGCTGGCACCAGCGAGCTGGCGCTCCGGAACCTCAATCCGCGGCGACCACCCCTCCAAAAAGGGCAACAAGAACCTCAAACGCGCGTTCTTCCTCTCCGCGTTCGCGGCACTGAAACACCCGCTCTCACGGGCCTTCTACGACCGGAAACGGGCCGAAGGCAAGCGGCATAACCAGGCCCTCGTCGCCCTCGCCCGCAGGCGCTGCGACGTGCTCTTCCCCATGCTCCGCGACGGGTCACTCTACACCCAGCCCGGGACCAAAACGGTCTAAGCAACCGCACCCGGCAGCGGGCGGCGACCATCCCGCCAGCCACTCACGCCTACCCAAAATCACCGGCAAAAAACTTTGAAGAAATCCGGTCAAACCCCTTGACGAAAAACATGGTGACACCTCCCCCGGCGGCACGGTGCCGACCGCTGGATTCTCCACGTTTGACAGCAATGAAACGGCGCCACACGCTTCAAGGAAGTGGGCCGGTTGAAAAGCTGTCGTTACTTAACCGCACCCTCGCCAAGCACCCATGCGACAGCTATGGTGTAAAACACAGTCAGCCGGACAGGAACAACGAGACCGGATGACGACTGCGTTGGGAGGGAACGTAAATATGCCAAGCACGAGTGACGCCACGGAAGCTGCAGGCGGCAAACGACGAAGGCTCAGGTATCTGGCCGGAACGGTGGCGCTGGCAGTTGGCACGATGCTTCTGCCCGGATGCGCTGCCTCGGACGGCGTAACCACCCTGACGTGGTACATCAACCCGGACGACGGCGGCCAGGCCGACCTTGCGGCCCTGTGCACCACCGAAGCCAATGGCGCCTACAAGATCGAAACCTCGCTACTGCCCAAGGATGCCGCCGCACAACGCGAACAACTGGCCCGTCGGCTCGCTGCCAGCGACTCCTCCCTTGACATCATGAGCATTGATCCGCCGTTCATTCCCGAACTCGCGGAACCAGGGTTTCTGGCTCCTCTGCCTCAAGATGTAGCGCAACGGACGTCCAAGAATGTCCTTGACGGGGCCCTGGCGGGGGCCACCTGGAAGGACAAGATGGTCACCGTGCCGTTCTGGGCCAACACCCAGATCCTCTGGTACCGCAAGTCAGTAGCCAAAGCCGCCGGGCTGGACATGACCAAGCCGGTCACCTGGGATCAGCTGATGGAAGCGGCAGGAGATCAGGAAAAATATTTGAGCGTCCAAGGCGCGCAGGCGGAGTCCATGACGGTGTGGATCAACGCCTTGATCGAATCCGCAGGAGGACACATCCTGCTGAACCCGGAGGCCAAGGCTGAGGACATCAAGCTTGGCCTGACCAGCCCGGCCGGCGAGGCCGCGGCAACCATTATCGGCGACATAGGCAAGAAAAACCTGGGCGGGCCCGGCCTTCCCACCTCCACGGAAAACGATTCCATGATCCTCTTCCAAGGCGACAAGGGATCGTTCATGGTCAACTATCCGTTCGTTTGGCCCGCAACCAACTCAGCAGTGAAGGCCGGGACCCTGGAACAAGCGCTCCTGGATGACATCGGGTGGACACTGTATCCGGAGGTGACGACCGGCAAGGACACTGCACCCCCACTGGGTGGAATCAACCTGGGTGTTGGTTCCCACAGCAAGCATCAAGACCTCGCGTACCAAGCCATTGAATGCATTGTGGAACCCAAAAACCAAGCAACCTACTTTGTCACCAACGGGAACCCGCCCTCCAACTCCACTGCCTACGACGACCCCCGGGTGGAAAAACAGTTCCCCATGGCCAGCACCATCCGTGAATCTCTCAAGCTGGCAGCACCCCGGCCGCAGACCCCGTTCTACAACGAGATCTCCACTGGACTGCAACAAAAATGGACGCCGCCAAATTCGGTGGACCCCAAGACCACTCCGCCGGAATCACAGAAATTCATCCTTGCCGTACTTAAGGGGGAAAAGCTGTTGTGAGCACCATCATTACCAAGGAACCCAAGGGTGGCGCACCCGCGAAGGGACGACGCCACCGGGTCCATCTCAGCGACCGGGCCAAATCCGAACGCAGGCTTGGCTGGTATTTGGCCGGCCCCGCTTTCATAGTGATGCTGGCCGTCACCCTCTACCCCATTTTGCAGGCCTTCTGGGACTCGCTATTCTCGCTGCGGCTGACAGCTCCGGACGACAAAGCCTTCATTTGGTTCGCGAACTACATCACGGTTCTCTCAGATTCGGTGTGGTGGCGGGATCTGGGCGTCACCGTCATCATCACCGTCGTCACCGTCGTGGTTGAACTCATTCTGGGTTTCGCCTTGGCGCTGGTCATGGACAAGGCGATCAAGTCCCTGCGAGGACTGTTGCGCACCGCAATCCTGGTGCCGTACGGCATCATCACCGTGGTTTCCGCATACGCGTGGTTCTACGCTTTCGACATTAACTCCGGGTACGTCAACCATTGGTTTGGCTGGATCCCCGGCATCAGCACGGACCTGAACTGGTTCGCCGAGTTCTGGCCTTCGCTCTTTGTCATCATGGCGTCGGAGATTTGGAAAACCACGCCCTTCATCTCACTACTCCTGCTCGCTGGTCTGGCCCAGGTTCCGGGCGAGTTGACGGAAGCCGCGCAAGTGGATGGTGCCACATGGTGGGAGCGAATGCGCAAGGTGATTGTGCCCAACATGAAGGCGGCCATCATGGTGGCCGTGCTGTTCCGCACCCTCGACGCCTTCCGCATCTTTGACAACGTGTTCATCATGACTAACGGCGCTCACGGCACGGAGGTGTTGTCCCTGTTGGCCTACCGCACCTCAATTTCCCGCCTGGAGATTGGCCTTGGCTCCGCCATTTCGGTGCTGTTGTTCGTCTGCGTGCTGATCATCTGCTTTGTCGCCATCAAACTCTTCAAGGTTGATCTCGCCGGA
Source organism: Actinomycetales bacterium (assembly GCA_038199275.1). GTDB lineage: Bacteria > Actinomycetota > Actinomycetes > Actinomycetales > Micrococcaceae > Specibacter. The sequence goes on along the minus strand of JBBPZC010000237.1, from coordinate 1,698 downwards.
ACACAAGGGGGCAAGTCATGACAACCGGGAAACAAAAAATTACGTGGGCGATCATCACGGTGTTGGTGCTGTTGTACGCGCTCTTCCCCGTAGCTTCTATCCTGTCCACATCTTTCAAGGCCCCCAGCGACCTCACCTCAGGGAAATTCCTCCCCACTTCCGGGGCTGGAACAATGGAAAACTACCGCCAGATCCTGGTTGGGGATGCGCAGGGCTTGTTCCTCTCCGCCTTGCGCAACTCCATCGGGATTGCGTTGATCGCAACGTTCATCGCCGTGGTGCTTGCCACCCTGTGCGCCTACGCCATTGCGAGGCTGGACTTTCCTGGCAAGAAAGTGGTGCTGACCACAGCGTTGGCCGTCTCCATCTTCCCCGTCATCTCTATTGTCACGCCGCTGTTCAATCTGTGGCGCAACATCGGCCTGTATGACACGTGGCTGGGGTTGATCATCCCCTACCTTTCCCTGACGCTGCCCATCTCCATCTGGACACTGGCAGCGTTCTTCCGCCAAATTCCGTGGGAACTTGAACAGGCAGCACAAGTTGACGGGGCAACAACGTGGCAGGCGTTTCGCAAGGCCATTGTTCCGTTGGCTGCACCTGGGGTCTTCACCACGGCGATCATCGCGTTTTTCATTGCGTGGAATGACTTTGTGTACGGCATCTCCCTTACCTCTACTGAAGCGGCGCGCACCGTGCCAGCCGCGCTGGCGTTTTTCACCGGCGCCTCCCAGTTCGAGGCGCCCACAGGCGCCATTTCGGCCGCAGCAATCATCGTCACCATACCCGTGGTGCTGCTGGTCCTGCTGTTCCAACGCCAAATTGTCTCAGGTTTGACCCAGGGCGCCGTCAAGGGCTGATAACCCCTTACTCACAGAATAGGATCGCGAGCATGGCTGCAATCACCCTCAACAACATCGTGAAGAAATATGGGGACGGTTTCCCTGCAGTGAACGATGTCAGCATCGACATTGCCGACGGCGAATTCGTCATCTTGGTGGGGCCCTCCGGCTGCGGCAAGTCCACTATCCTGCGCATGATCGTGGGGCTGGAGGACATCACCTCAGGGGAGCTGCTCATCGACGGGCAACGAGCCAATGACAAGGCGCCTAGGGACCGTAATCTAGCCATGGTCTTCCAAAACTACGCTCTGTATCCGCATCTGACGGTCTTTGAGAACATTGCTTTTCCACTGCGACTGGCCAAGGGAAAACACAAGGAGGAAGATGTCCAGCGGCTGGTCAACAAGGCGGCCACGATGCTGGAACTCAATGATCATCTGCAGCGCAAACCCGCTAATCTCTCCGGCGGCCAGCGCCAGCGCGTTGCCATGGGCAGGGCCATTGTGCGGCAGGCGGATGCGTTTCTTTTTGACGAACCGCTGTCCAACTTGGACGCCAAGCTGCGCGGGCAGATGCGTTCGGAGATCTCCCAGATGCAGCGACGGCTCGGGACCACCTCGGTTTACGTCACACACGACCAAACCGAAGCCATGACCCTCGGCGACCGAGTGGCGGTGCTAAAAAAGGGCGAGCTTCAGCAGATCGCTTCTCCGCGTGAGCTCTATGAGCAGCCGGTGAACCTTTTCGTGGCAGGTTTCATTGGCTCGCCGTCCATGAACTTCCTGCCAGCCAACCTTGAGGGGAACACCTTAGAAACCGCCATAGGGGACATTGAAATTTCTGCGGAAAAGGCGGC
>JBBPZC010000236.1:0-19774 GCA_038199275.1 Actinomycetales bacterium | reverse complement strand
GTCCTTGCCCACGCCCATGACCATGGGATGTTCGGTGCGGCGGGCGTTGGCCGAACGCAGCACGTCCCCGAGCACCACAATTTCCTTGTCCGCATTGGGGATCTCAATGCCGATGGCACTCTTGCCTGGGATGGGGCTCAGGATGCGCACATCGGAGGAGGCAACGGCGTAGGAAATGTTCTTGCTCAGCGCCGTGACCTTTTCAACCTTGGTCCCCGGTGCCAGCTCAATTTCGTAGCGGGTCACGGTGGGGCCGCGACTGAACCCGGTAACGGCCGCATCGACGTTGAACTGCTGCAAGGTGTTGGTCAGCGCATCCACCACGGCGTCGTTGGCAGCCGTGGCATCCTTCCCGGGAGGACCAGCCGGGAGGAAATCGGACTCGGGCAGGGTGTAGGTGACATCACCGGAGAGCTGCAATTGTTCCGAACGTGCTGGAATCGGAGCCGGCGGCATGGCCGGAGGTGCGGGGATTGCCTGGGTTGCGACGGCGTCCGCATCGAACGCGCCGCCGGGCTGGCGAACGGGGGAAACAACGCCAATCGCCTCGGTGACCGGCTCGGCCGGTTCGGCATCGCCGTCAAACACGCCGCTGCTGGTGGGCAGGCCCTGCCGGGCCTTGATCTTGTCCGCAGCCAACTCATCGCGGGTGGGTCGGCGCACGCCGGGACGTACGGAAGGTGAGGCTGCGGGCAGGGCCCGGGTGTCGCCGTCGTCCGTTTCAATCAGGGGGGTGGCAAACGCCTCGGTGATGGACATGTCCCCACCTTCGGCCTCAGCCTCACGGGCCGCCTTCTGGCGCGCACGCAGACCGCGGGGCTTCTTCGCCGGCTGGTCCTCACCGTAGAGGTAGCTCTGGTCGTGGCCATCGGGGTCGGCCTCGTACGCGGGGGTGGTGCCCATCAGCTTGTTGTAGATGCTGCGCAGGCGGGCGGGGATGTGGCGCACGGGGGTGTTGGTCAACACCAGGACGCTGGCGAATGCGACGATGGACCAGAACACGAGCGCGAACACCGAATTCAGGCTGGCGATGCTGCCTCCCGCCACGACGCCCACCATGCCACCGGCGACACTGATGCCGTCAAAACCGCCGGAAATGTTGGGGTTCCCTCCGGCCACATGGGCGATGGCGCAGCCTGAGAGGGTCATGATGGAGAAGCCCAGGGCCACGCGGTTGTTGGTGGCCATGTCGCTGGGCTGACGGAATACGAGCACCGCGAAGATCAGGAACATGGGGGCCAGCATGGCGGCAAACCAGCCGAATGTGCCCTGGAAGATGCCTTGGACGGCGTCGGCGACGGGGCCGCCCAGACCCCACCATTCAAAGGTGGCGATGACGAACGCGAGCAGAATGAACAGCAGGCCCGCACCGTCACGGCGGTCATGCGCCGGCATATCGGACTTATCGGTGCCCATGCGGCGGATTGCACTACCGATCAAGTGCCCCAGCCCCTGCCAGAATCCGACGACGAGGCGCAACGGCCACACCAAGTGGGCCTCCGGAGGGGCTGCGGAAGTTTTGCTGCGGGGCGCCGGTGTCTTGCTGGTCTTGGAGGTGCGCGACGAAGCGCCACCCTTCTGACCGGCGGACGAACGGGCGGGGGAAGAACGAGTCGCCATGGTTCAACGGTACCGCGCCAGCCCGGGTTCGTGCCGAATTTGGGCCCTGAACGCCGCGTGGTGGCAGGCACAGCGGCAGCTGGGGACGCGCCGTCGCACTTAAAGAACTGTGTGGCGGGGCGGAGCTGTTATGCCTCCAGGACCACCGGGATGATCATGGGGCGGCGGCGCAGTTTGCGGTTGACCCAGGTACCGATCACGCGCCGCACCACCTGCTGGAGCTGGTGCGCGGTGTGGTCGGTGCTGGCCATGACGGCTTCCTCGAGTGCAGCGGCGATCTTGGGCTTGATCTCGTCAAAGACGGAATCGTCCTCGGCAACACCCCGGGCATGGATGTCCGGCCCGGTGACGATCTTGCCGGTGACGCGGTTGACGACAGTGATGATGGAGATGAAACCTTCGTCACCCAGGACCCGGCGGTCCTTGAGGTCCGCGTCGGTGATCTCGCCAACGCTGTGCCCGTCAACGTAGACGAAGCCGCATTCGACCTGTCCGACGATGGAGGCCGTGCCGTCCTTGAGGTCAATGACGGAGCCGTCGTCGGTAAGCAGCACGTTCCCGGCCGGCACGCCGGAGGAGATGGCGATGTTGGCGTTGGCAATCAGGTGGCGGGTTTCCCCGTGCACCGGCATCACGTTTTTGGGTGTCAGGATGTTGTAGCAGTACAGCAATTCACCGGCTGCGGCGTGGCCGGAAACGTGCACCTTGGCGGTGCCCTTGTGGATCACGTCGGCCCCGAGCTTGAGCAGGCCGTTGATGATGCGGAACACGGCGTTCTCATTGCCGGGAATCAGCGAGGAGGCGAGGATGACCGTGTCGCCGGTGCCCACGGTGATCTTGTGGTCCCCGTTCGCCATCCGGGACAGGGCGGCCATGGGCTCCCCCTGGGAACCGGTGGACATCAGCACCACCTTGTTATCCGGCAGGTTGTCCACGTTTTTCATGTCCACAATGACGCCTTCGGGCACGTGCAAATAGCCCAGCTTTTCGGCGATGGCCATGTTGCGGACCATGGAGCGGCCCACAAAAGCCACCTTGCGCCCATGCAACACGGCTGCGTTGAGGACCTGCTGCACGCGGTGCACGTGGGAGGAGAAGCTGGCCACGATGATGCGTTTGTCGGCCTTGCCGAACAGCGCCTCAAGGGTGGGCCCAATCTCGGCCTCGCTGGTGGTGAAGCCGGGCACGTCGGCGTTGGTGGAGTCAACGAGGAATAAGTCCACGCCTTCTTCGCCGAGGCGGGCAAAGTGGCGCAGATCGGTGATGCGCCCATCCAACGGCAGCTGGTCCATTTTGAAGTCGCCCGTGTGCAGCACTGACCCGCCCTCGGTGCGGATGAACACGGCCAACGCATCAGGGATGGAGTGGTTGACGGCAACAAATTCGCACTGGAACGGACCGAGCTGTTCCACCTGCTCTTCCTTGACGGTCAGCGTGTACGGCTTGATACGGTGCTCCATGAGCTTCGCTTCAACAAACGCGAGGGTCAGCTGTGAACCGATCAGCGGGATGTCGTTGCGCAGGCGCAGCAGGTACGGGACGGCGCCAATATGGTCCTCGTGCCCATGCGTGAGCACCAGCCCGACGACGTCCTCGAGCCGGTTTTCAATGTAGGAGAAGTCCGGCAGGATCACGTCAACGCCAGGCTGGTCTTCTTCCGGGAACAGCACGCCACAGTCAACAATGAGCAGCTTTGAGTTGATTTCAAAGACCGTCATGTTGCGGCCGATCTCACCAATGCCGCCCAGGGGCACGATCCGCAAGGTGCCGGCAGGCAGCTCGGGCGGGGTCCGCAACCCTGGTTCAGTCATTTGGGTCATGGTTACACTTCCATTCCAGCTTCCGCGAGGTCAGCTTTGATCATGGCGATCTCGGCCTCGCCAGGCTCCACCAACGGCAGCCGGACGACCGAGTTGGACAGGATTCCCTGCCACTTGAGAATTTGTTTCACGGCGACGGCACCCTGCACGTGGCCCATGGTTGCGCGGATGACCGGGTCCAGTTCGAAGTGGAAGCGGCGGGCCGTGACAAAGTCCCCGGCCGCGGCGGCATCGATCAGGGCACGGAACTTGGCCGGTGCCACGTGGGCGCTCACGCTGACAAGTCCGACGGCGCCCGCGGCCATCAGCGGCAGGGTCAGTCCGTCGTCGCCCGAGTACACGTCCAGGTCCGTGTTGGCCATCACGCGGGTGGTTTCGCTGAAGTCGGCCTTGGCGTCTTTCAAGGCGATGATGCGCGGGTGGTCGGCCAGCTTGATGATGGTCTCGGTGCTGATGGGCACGCCGGCGCGGCCAGGAATGTCGTAGAGCATGACGGGCAGCTCGGTGGAGTTGGCAATGGCCTCGAAGTGGGCTTGGATGCCGGCCTGGCTGGGCTTGTTGTAGTACGGGGTCACCAAGAGCAGGCCGTCAATGTCCAGCTTGGCTGCACGCTGGGTCAGGCTGATGGAGTGGCGGGTGTCGTTCGTTCCGGTGCCGGCGATGACGCGGGCACGTCCGCCAACTGCGTCGATCACGGCCTGGAACATGCCCAGGTTTTCTTCGTCCGTCAGGGTGGAGGTTTCACCCGTGGTGCCGGTCACCAGGATGCCGTCGCAGCCGTCGTCGACCAGCTTGTTGGCCAGCTCTCCCGCTGCCTTGTAGTCCACTGCACCATCGGTGGTGAAGGGGGTGACCATGGCAGGTACCAGAGTTCCAAAAGGGCGCAAGGAGTTATCAGTGACAGACATATCTAAAACGTTACCGCGTTGGCGGTGATTTCCTGCAACGCTGTCCACGTGCCGGTGCCTCGAATCCGGTGGGAGGGTGCGAATATATTGCCCTCATGGACGCTTCGCATCTCTGCAGGTGGTGGCCGGCGATTCGGTGGCCGACAGCCTGGGGGCATCTGCGCCGAATGCCACTCTGGGCGTACAACTCGCTTTGGCGTTTGCTCGGCACGCGGGCCCGTCGGTGGAATTGCGCACCATTGCCGTTGTCGCTGCCCGCACGAACGATGTCCTTGAGCAGATCCAAAGTCTGCCCGATGGTTGGACTCCGGATATGGCGGTGCTGATTGTTGGCGGCAGCGACCTTACGGGGCGGGTGCCTCTTGCTGAGCCCATCGGCCTGCTGGGCAGGTCATTTCGCAGTTTCAGGGACTGCGCGCCTCCGATGTGGTGGGCACTTGTCCCGACTTCGACACCCTCCCCTCTGTCCCCATTCCGTTACGCGAGCTTGGTGGGCAGCTGTCCCGGCGGCTGGCCACTGCCCAGTTCAAGGCAGCCACCGCCGCCGATGCCCACCCGGTGCTGATGGGCAAGGCCGTTCGCCAGGTTTTCCCCTCCGATCCGCGCGGAATGTTCGCCATTGGCGGCTTCCACCCCTCGGACAGGGGTTACCAGCAGGCGGCCCTTGCGTTGGTGTCCACTCCTAGTTGTCGCGTACGACGGCGGACGCCCCACCCGCCGTAATCCCGCCGTCTCCGCTGTTCCCCCGGGTTTAGGGACGGCGCGCTGCCGGGATCGGAGTTGACCTGACGGGGGCCGCCGGGGCCGTCAGGGCCGGAGTCGGCGCGGTGGACTCCGGGGTTGTGGATAAGTTCTAGCGCGTTCCCCCGGTGTTGTGTAGCTTGGGAGAAAGCCACGACCGACGATCTTCAACGACGAAGACCGCCACTCATAAAGTAACTATGGGGGCCGGCAATGCGGGACAGCCACACCATTACCAAACAGTGCGACGCTCACCAGCAAGCAACTGCGCCACCGGAAGCGCGCCGGCCGTTGCGTTCACGGGTATTCCTGGGCACCATCGCCGCGGCTGCCGCTGCACTCCTTGCGCTCAGCGGTTGTACCGGATCAGGCGCCGAAGCCGGGCCTACTCCCCCACCAATGAGCACCGCCGCTACCAGCCCGACGCCAACCACGCCAGCGCCAACCCCACCACCTGCCGCCGCGCCGACCTATCAACCAGCCACGGAAAACGGGCCCGCGCAAAACGTCCCCGTCCCCGTCATGCCCGAGACGGCCAAGGAATTCAGCAAGGAAGGCCTCATCGCCTTCACCGAATACTGGTACGCCACCCTCGGCTACGCCTTCGAAACCGGCGACGCCGAACCCATGATGGCGATCAGCAGCCCCGACTGTCGCAATTGTGACTTCATGAGCAAGACAGTGCTTGCCGGTCATGCGGATGGCAAGTGGATCATGGGCGGCAAGATCGTGCTCGGAATTCCATCAGCGACGTTTGACGAGATGCCCGATGGAACGTATCAAGCCATTATCATGGCACGTCAGGAGCAGGTGAAGTTCTTCAAGGCCAATAAGGAGCTTTCAACTGACTTCGGCATAACCAAGGCTGACGGCGACATCCTGGTCGGAATTTACGACGAGAACCGCTGGATCGCCAAAACCGTGGAGCATTTGGCAGGCAGTAAATCGTCATGACGTTGACGGGGTCGAGCGAGTGGACATTTGCCCTTCTGATTCTTATCGGAACCGTACTCAGTCCAATGCCGACAAGCGCGGATGAGGCACCGAACATGGACGCCATCTGGGGCGGAACGCTCATAGACTCTAACGGCTGGTTGCCGCCTAGCGGCTCCGAGAATAACTTCAGTGGATCACCATCAACAGGCCCCGAAGATCCTTACATTTATGAAGCCCGGTACGCGTGCGCGGACGGAGACAGCGTCATATTTCCTGAATGCGCCACGGTGGTGCCAGCCTGTTCAACTGGGGGCGGGCCCGTCGGTGAACCAGGGACCGCAATTTATTGGTATCAGGCACTCCGTGCCATAGCGCCGCCGGACTGGATGTTTAGTTCCGGCCCCACCTGCTTTTACGACGAAAAACCCCGAGACCTCCTCGCAGAAATAGCAGAACTGATCGCCCACGAATTCCAACGCACCCCCGTAGCCCCCGCAACCATGGGCAGCCAGCCAGGGCCGCACACACTCCGCGGAGAAGAAACCAACGTCTGGGCCGAAGCCAGCACACAAATCTTTCCCATCAGCATGCTCGGCCAGGACGTCACCATCACGGCAGTACCGGTCGCCTACACCTGGGACTACGGCGACGGCACAGTCTGGGGACCCACCCCTGTTCATGGCGCACCCCTGCATGCGGACCGGATCGGCGAACAAACCCAAACCAGCCACGTCTACACGGCCACCGGTCGGCTCGCCATCACCCTGACCACCCATTTCAACGGCACCTACACCGTCAACGGCGGGCCCCAACTACCCATCCCCGGGCAAGGGAACATCCCCACAGCACCACTGGCACTGACAGTGTGGCGGGCCGAAACCAACCTCTACGCCGAAAACTGCTTCCAGAATCCGGACGGCGTTGGCTGCTAAAAACGCGGAGCTGCTGAGCGCAGGAGGATGCTAAAAGTAAGACGCCTGTTCAAGCCCGCAGAACCCGCTAGACGGACTCCAAAAACGGCAGCCATTCGGCAAGGATCGGTCCGGGCGGCACCAGTGTGGTGCCATGGTTGCGTCCGGGCAGTTCCACAAAACGGGCGTTGGGCATGAGTTGTGCCGCAGCCTGCGAGTCTTCCACCCGGCCCCGGTCCTTCGTTCCTGCCATGAGCAACGACGGGATGCTGATCGCAGCCATGTCTGAATCGGGGATGGCCGGATCCGCCTCGGTTTGCGCAAAATACGCGCGCAAAGCGGCACCGTTGTTCGCCAGGAATGCGGCCCGGGTCTGCGAGTCCAACGTGCTTCCCATTCGCTTTTCCCAACCATCAACGAAGGCTGGCATACCGCCCGTGCCGAGAGCGGCGTCGTACTCGGGAAAGAAAAGCTGGCCAATGGTGCCTGGCTGAATCCGGTATGTCCCGCCAAGGGTGGTCAGCGAGAGCAGCCTCTGCGGCGCTGCGACGGCCAGCGAAAAGCCCAGCCGTGCGCCTACCGAGTAGCCGCCAAAGTGGGCCCGCTCGGCCCCGACGTCATCAAGGACCGCAATCGCATCACCGACCAGCCTGTCCATCTCGTAGTCGTACTCGCGCGTGGGCTTGCCGCTGCGACCGTGCCCGCGCAGATCCATCGTGATGACCGTGTAAGTGTCGCGGAACGCCTTCGTGTAGCCAAAACCGCGCCAGATCGCCTTGCTCAGCGCACTTCCGTGGACCAGCAGCAGCGGCGGGCCCTCCCCCACGGCGTCGTAGGAAAGTTCGACGCCGTCAACCGGGTTGTGTGCGACCGGCACCTCTAGCGCTCCCGGAAGAGGGCGATCGCGTCGCGCATCGATTTGCGGGCACGCTTTCTATCACCGGCGGCGTCGTAGGCGCAGGAGAGCCGGAACCAGGAGCGCCAGTCATCCGGGGCGCCCTCGGCCTCCAGTTTGTACTTTTCAAACTCGGCGTCGGCAGCTTCGCGGATGATCCGCCCGCCCGGGGTGCGCGGCAGATTGTCCTCGGGGAGCCCGCCCTCGGCCTCCAATATTTTGGCCATCTTTTCCGTGCGCGCGCCGAAGAGGATCTCGCTGATCAGCGCCCACGCGGCGACGAACGGAATAACCAGGTAAGCCGCACCCAGGGCCTTCGCAATCCAGTCCGGATCACCGAGCAACAGGACCGCGCGCTGCAACATGACGACCACGTAGAACACCAGCAACAGCGCAATCAGCGCCACCCAGATCTTGGTCTTGGAAATCTTCATCTTCGACACCCCTGCAACAGCCACTGGTTTAGCCTTCCAAATCGAGGTAGCCGTCAAGGTCAACGGTCAGTCCGGGACGGGCGCCCACGGTCCGCACTCCCAGCAGCACACCCGGCATGAACGATTCGTGGTTGAAGGAATCGTGCCTGATGGTCAGTCCCTCACCGTGGCTGCCAAACAGGACTTCCTGGTGGGCCACCAGACCGGCGAGGCGGACGCTGTGGACAGGGACGCCGTCAACGGAGGCGCCGCGGGCGCCGTCGAGCTCGGTTTCCGTGGCATCAGGGGCGGCCGGAACACCAGCCTCCCTGCGGGCCGCGGCGACAAGCTGGGCCGTGCGCAGCGCGGTCCCGGACGGTGCGTCAACCTTGCGCGGGTGGTGCAGTTCAATGATCTCCACGGAGTCAAAATATTTGGCTGCCTTCGCGGCAAAATGAGTTGCGAGCACGGATCCGAGCGCAAAATTCGGGGCGATCAGCACACCGGTTTTGGGGTGATCCGCCAGCAGGGTGTCAAGGTCCGCCAGGCGCCCGGCGTCCCATCCGGTGGTGCCCACCACGGCATGAATGCCATGTTCGACGGCGAAACGCACGTTGGTCTGGGTGGAATCGGGCACGGTCAGGTCTACCACCACCTGGGCGCCGTGTTCAACGAGCGTCTTCAGGGAATCGTTGCGGCCCAGCGCGGCCACCAACTCCATGTCCGCGGCGGCATTGACGGCCGCAACGGCGGCCGTTCCCATTCGTCCCTTGGCGCCGAGCACGGCCACCTTCAGCATTTCACTCATGGGTTTAAGCCTACTGGCTTTCGGCAGCGTTCAGCTCCGGAGCCTGCCCTGCCCCCACCCATTCGGCGCTGCCGTCGGTGAAGAACTGTTCCTTCCAGATGGGAACCTCGGCCTTGATGCGTTCCACGAGGGTGGAGCACAGCTGGAAAGACTCCGCCCGATGCGAGGACGCCACCGCGCAGACCAGTGCCGGTTCACCGATTTCCAGCGGCCCCACACGGTGCGCCACCCAGATGCGCACGGGGTGCCCGCTGGGATCCTGCACGTCCTCAACGAGAGAGGCGAGAATCCCGTCCAGCACCACCTGGGCCAGTGGATGGGAACTGTAGCGCAGGCGCGCAACCTGGCGTCCGCCGTCGTGGTTCCGGACGATGCCACTAAACGTCACCACGGCACCGGCGGTGTCTGATTCAACGGCCGCGATGGCCGCATCCACGGAGATTGGTTCGGCGCTCAGGCCCGCATAAATGATCTCAACGTTAATGCCCATGGCGTCCGCCTACCTGCTCACAAAGATGTTTGATGATGGGATCCAGCACGGCCAGCCCATCCATGACGCCGGACGGTGATCCGGGAAGATTGACAATTACAGTTGTCCCGGCGAGGCCGGCGTGGCCGCGGCTGAGGGCAGCCATGGGGGTCTTCGCCAGGCCGGCGGCGCGGATCGCCTCCATGATTCCCGGGATTTGCCGGTCCAAAAGTGGCAGCGTCATCTCCGGGGTTTCATCGGTGGGGCTCAGACCCGTGCCGCCGCTGGTAATGACGACGGAGGGGTGTTGGCTCAGCACTGCCCGCAGCGCGGCGCCAACCGGGGCACCATCCGGGACGACGACGGGTGGCTGGGCCGCGAAGCCATGCTCGGTGAGCCAGTCGGCAATGATGGGGCCGGTCTTGTCCTCATAAACCCCCAGCGCTGCACGCGTGGACGCAATGACTACGGCGGCGCTGCCCAGGCTGGCCGCAGGTTCGCACGCGCTCATGACTGCTCGCTATGTGCAGTTTGGGTCTCTGTTGCGGCGGTGGCGGCTTGCCCGATCGGGGCCTGTTCCGTGATTTGTCCCGGCTCGATGACCCAGTCCCCACTCTTGCCACCACTCTTGGCCAGGACCTGGATTCCGGAGATGACGGCATGCTTGTCCACTGCCTTGATCATGTCGTAAACGCTCAAGGCCGCCACGGAAACAGTGGTCAGGGCCTCCATTTCAACGCCCGTAACACCGCGTGTTTTCACGGTTGCCAGGATCGTGACGGTGGTTTCGCCGAGTTCGAAGTCGACCGTGACCTTGGAGATGGGCAACGGGTGGCACAGCGGAATCAGATCTGGAGTTTTCTTGGCACCCATGATGCCGGCTACCCGGGCCACCGCCAGGGCGTCGCCCTTGGGCAGTCCGCCTTCCCCCAGCAGTTTCATGACCGCTGCGGTGGTGGTTACGGTTCCGGTGGCCGTGGCCTCGCGGGTGGTTACGGCTTTGGCGGAAACATCCACCATGGCGGCAGTGCCGTCCTGCCTCAGGTGGGTCAGTACTGGGGAATCTGAAGTAGTCACAACAGCCATACTTCCACTTTTGCACCGGCCTGCAATTCGGTGGCACCGGCCGGGACGTGAATCAGGGCGTTGGCCTGTGCCAGGGCGCCCAGCAGGTGGGATGATTCCCCGCCCACTTCATGTACCGACGGGGCCGATTCAAATTCCGGTCCCGAGTAGTGTCCACGCCGAACCTGGTGTTTTCCGAGCGGAGAACTCAACGGGTATTCAAGTGCAGCCACGACCCTGGATCTGGGCAGTGGCGAACCGAGGGCACCGAACAGGGCAGGGCGCAGGAACATCTCCAGCGAAACAAAAGCACTGACCGGGTTGCCCGGGAAGCCCAGGAACGGAACGCCCCGATAGGTGCCCATCCCCTGCGGACCGCCGGGCTGCAGGCCCACCGAGACGAAGTCCATCTGCGCATCGGCCGAGCTGCCCAGTGCCTGCTTGACCACTTCAAAGGCGCCGGCGCTGATGCCACCCACGGAAATGATGAGATCGCAGGCTGCCGGGGGCGCGCCGTCGTTTTTGTCCTGTGGCTGGACGCTGCCTTCAAGCAGGTGAATCAGTTCGGCCGGGTCATCGCGCACAGTGGTTGCCGTGAGAACCTCGACGTGGGCGTCCTCCAGGCAGGCACGCAGCAGGGCCTGGTTCGCGTCATAAATCATGCCCGGGGGCAACCCATCAGCCGCGGCGGGGTCTCCTGGGGACAGCACCTCGTCGCCGGTGGTCAGCAGCAGGGCCCGCAGTCGGCGCCGCACAGTCAGCTCCGTCAGTCCGAGCGCCGAAGCGAGGCCCAGGTGGGCCGCGTTCAGGACGGTCCCGGCGGGGATGACGACCGTGCCGCGCTGCACGTCCGAGCCCTGGAGCCGCACAAATTTGCCCGCATTGGTGGCGGGAAGCTGGACTGTTTCGTCCGCGCCAAATGTATTTGGGTGCGCCAGCTCAATGGGGACGATGGCGTTGGCCCCTGCCGGTACGGCAGCCCCGGTCATGATCGGTGCAGCCATGCCGGGTTGCAGCGGTGCCGGGACGGCGCCGGCGGCGATGACCGGGGCAACGCGGTAAGTGGTTGGTTCGGCATCAGCGGCGCCGCCGCGTTGCTGGAGCCCGGATCCTTCGGTGCCAGCATCCACTCCGGCGTGGATTGCGTAGCCGTCCATCTGCGAATTGGCGAAAGGCGGCAGGTCCAAGGGGGCCACAAGATCCTGGGCAAGCACCCTCCCCACTGTCTGGGACAGCGGGACTGGCGTGCCGACGTCGTTCATCACCGAGGAGGGCAACTCCGTCCAGCACCGCAACAGCAATTCGGCAACGGCTTGCTGGTGTTCTGCAACGGTTCTGCGCATGGATTCCTTTCGGCGGGTGCAGTGCGGCACCGCATTTCCATCCATCTTAGGTGGATGCCTCTCAGTTGCCAGCGTTTTGTGTGCCCTGAGGCAAGTCGAATCGCGCCGTGCACCGCTCCTTAACGGCGTCCAAGTGCCCGGCAAGGGGGTGGACTGCCGGTGATGGACGGGAACCCGGACACCACACTGTTGCTATCCACTATGGGCTGCCCCTCAACGCAGTACCTCAACCAGCGCCACCCACGAGATAATGATGGAGGCCATAATGGCGATAATTGCGCCCGTGGCGGCCAGGTAATACATGGCGGGTGCCGCTGCCAGCCCAAGCACACCAGATGCCGCATACGCGGCTATTGGCAGCAAACCCAAGAGAGATTTTTCCCAGTGCGCCCGATTATGGAGATCACGATCAGTCGCCAGCAGCCGCATCGTCTGCACCTGGAAGACAAGCAGGATCGCCGTGAGGATGAGTATGAGTAGTCCGAACCAGGTCGCAGTGATTCCGGGCATGAGTCCGAGTGCCGCCACCACGAGCGCAACCACCAGTGCAGCGATTGCCGAGCCGAGCCTCGCCGTCAAGGTGCGGGATTTCACGATGTCGGTGATGTTCACGCTCGTGGCTACGATCACGAGACCGGCAAGTGCCGAAGCTGCACCCACGATCGCCAGGTTGAACTCTTTCCATTCAAGCAATGTCTCGCCCATGCCTGCATTCTAGCTTCAGGCGGGCAGTCAGGACATGGGCGTCGTTGCGGGCAAGGTTCCGGGGCCTGCACCGGGGCTGGACTCGTGCAGCCTCACCGCCGGCCGGACCTTCCGTGGCAAGGCGTGGCAAGGCAAAGCATACGCTGGCCATCTCCGACGGTGTATATAGAACGTGCTGCAACGCGGGAATTTCCGGGCGCCTGGATGGGCCCCATCCAGGCCGACCAACAGGTGCCGGCCGTTGGATGAGAACACCCTTTCGGTCCTTGCCATGGCTCTCGATGCCCTGCCGTGGACCACGCTGAGGCTGGTACTCGCGAAACTGACTACGCTGGCGGAAACGACGGGCGCGCCGAGAACCCAATAATGGCGTAGCGTGGAGGCTATGGAAAGTGAAGCTGTGGTACTCGGCATGCCGGCCCTGCGTCCCGAAACACCGGAAGCGGGCCTCCCCGGCGTGGGTGCGTCACGCCCGGGTGGCGAAGAGAGTGGACTGCTGGACCAATTTGGTCGGCTGGCTACGGACATGCGGCTGTCGCTGACCGACAAATGCAACCTGCGCTGCCAATACTGCATGCCGGAAGCCGGCTTGGACTGGCTCAAGAAGGACAAGCTGCTCACCGCGGATGAGATTGTGCGCCTCGTGGGGCTCGGCGTGGACCGCCTTGGAGTGCGTGAACTGCGCCTGACCGGCGGTGAACCGCTGGTGCGGGCCGACCTCGTGGACATCATTGCTGCGCTGCGCCGCAACCATCCGGAGCTGCCCATTTCGCTGACCACCAACGGCGTGGGTTTGGCGAAAAAGGCTCAGGCGCTGGCCGACGCCGGGCTGACCCGCCTGAATGTCTCCATGGACACGCTTCGCCATGACGCGTTCCTGCAACTGACCCGCCGCCCCTTCCTGGATCAGGTGCTGGCGGGGATTGAGGCTGCATCCGCTGCCGGGCTGGCCCCGATCAAGATCAATGCCGTCCTGCTGCGCGGGATCAACGATTCCACTGCTGCTGAACTCCTGCAATGGAGCTTGGACCGCGGCTACGAGCTGCGCTTCATCGAGCAGATGCCCCTGGATGCCGACCATGGATGGACACGCGAAGGGATGATCACCGCCGCTGAAATCCGCGAGCTGATCTCCGCCGACTTTGACTTGTCCCCCGATCCCCGTGCCCGCGACGGCGCACCCGCCGAACGCTTCGAGGTCCGGCACACTGGCTCCACGGAGCTGTTGGGCACCGTAGGCATCATCGCCTCCGTGACGGAACCGTTCTGTGCCGACTGCCGCCGCACCCGCATCACCGCGGAGGGCAAGGTCATGAGCTGCCTGTTCTCCCGCAACGAGATTGACCTGCTCCCCCTGTTGCGGGCTGGCTCTTCAGAGTCCGACGACGCCGCAGTCACCGCGCGCTGGCAGGACGCCATGTGGGCCAAACCGAAAGCCCACGGCATGGGCCATCCGGGTCTGGGGGATGCAGACTTTGTTCAACCAGACCGCAGCATGAGCGCCATTGGAGGCTAATTGCATGGACGTCCGCTTTTTTGCCGCAGCCGCGGCCGCGGCCGGTGTTGAGGAACAACGCATCGATGTGGCCGCCCTGGGCACATTTACGCTGGGCGATCTATCGCAGTTTCTCGTGGACAGTTACCCGTCGTCCGCATCCAGCCACACTCCCCCGCTGGCAGAGGTGCTGACCCGCTGCAGTTTCCTGGTCAACGAGGTTTCAACCCGTGACCTCAACGTGGCCCTCTCGCCCGGCGACGTGGTGGACGTACTCCCGCCCTTCGCCGGCGGATAGCCGCACGCTCCAGGTCTCGCGCGCCTGGCGCTGTCCCCCAACCGCCCAAATCCGTGGCGGGGTCCAAGCCCTCAGGAGCCGCCTGGTGCCAGCGGTCCCAGCGACAGTGCCAGCAGTGCACCCCTGCTCTGCACGCTGCATTTGCCAAAGAGCGACTTGAAAACATCCTGGACCGTGTACCTGCTGATCCTCATTCTTCTGGCCAGGTTGGCCGTGTCCAGGCCCGCTGCGCAAAGCTCCAACAACTGGGATTCACGCTGGCTCAGGGCGAAGCTTCGCTCGAATACTTCGATCCGTTCCGAGGGCAGGGCATCCTGGATGGTGACGGCAATCGGCGCCGAGGCACCTTCGACGCCCGGCGTCATCCTTGCCGCCGACACGCCCGCCCAGACCCCGCCTCCCACATGGACACGCGAACGGGCCGGATGGGCGTCGACTCCGCACTCCACCGCCAGAAGTTGTGCAGCCACATTCAAAACCTCCGCCGGCACTCCTTGGTGCGGGCGGGGTGCCCGCTGCAGCAATTCGAGCCACGGTGCCGCTGATTCGGTCTGGCTCACGATGGACAAGTCTTCTGCCAGCACAAAGACGGCCTGGCGGTGCGCGGAGACGGAACCGTCAAGGGCGCCGCTGTGAAACTCCCGGGCGGAGCAGTTGCGCAGGCCCGTGGCAATGTCCGCCGCCATGGACTGCAGGTTCTGCGCCTCGGCGATGGAAAAGTCGGCCTGCCCCGGCCCGCGCCACAGCTCGAGCCAACCCCACAAGCCCCAGCGGTCGGCAAAGGCAACGGATAAGACGTCCACCACCCCGTACCGGGACAAAAGCGGCCACAAGGCACTGCGGTCGGGGTCATCCCCCGTCGCCTGCTTCAAGGACACCGCATGAGAGGGGTTGATGGGAAGTGCAGTCCACCTGTTCACGGACGTCCGGTACCTCAGGGAGATCAGGGCCGGCAGCTCCCCCGCGAACGGGCCCTGGGCCATCGGCGCAATGCCAACGGTTGTCACCGGGTCCGCCAGTGGCCAGACCCAGGCATCATGGGCGAGAACAGCGTTCAGCTCAGTCAGGACCCCGGAACGGTAGGCGTGGCTGTCCAGGCGGGCGTCCCCCAAGGCCACAACACGGTCCAAGCAGCGTCGCAGTGCCCATTCGCTGGTCATGTCTCCAGTATGCGCGCAGTGTTGCCCGCCCCGGGTTGGGCTCCGGTTCCCAGATTTCTGGGATGTTGCGTCGCGGCTCGAAGTCCTACGGTCAATACATCAGTTTCCACGAAAGGATGAAGACAATGCATACCTTGCAGATTGAACACGGCATCAAGGACTTCGGCATGTGGCTGGGGGCCTACAATTCCGATCCACTGGGGCGTGCGGCCTCCGGCGTGCTCGCCGAACGCGTGTACCGGCCAGCACAGGACGAACACTACGTTGTCCTGGACCTGGATTTCGCCACAGCCGCCGAGGCTGAGGACTTCCTGGGGCGCCTGAAGTCCCAGGTGTGGTCAACACCGACAGCTTCCCCGGCACTGGCAGGCGGGCCCAAGACACGCGTCCTCGAACAGCTCCGCATCCCGGTGGCTCAGCAATGACAACAAAGCCGGCTCTGGTGCTCCCGATGGGATGCGCCGGAGCCGGCAGGCCCAAGACCAGCGGCGGCGTGGGTTCCCGGAGCGGGGATGGATTTCCAAGGCCGCCCGCGGCCGCAGAAATCTTACTGCCCGCGAGGGAATCCGCGTTGTCGCGCCAGCCCGGCGCTACAGGCCGAAGGTTTCGTCTTCGGCGAAGGGGCCAACCACGGTGATGGTTCGTGGCGCGTCAGCCAATTCGCGGGCCAGCGCCTGAACTTCCTCGGCTGTGACCTGGCGGATGCGGGCCAGTGACTCGTCAATGTCCAGGAACTCGCCTGTGACCAGCTCGGCCCGTCCCAGCCGCGACATACGTGAGCCGCTGTCCTCGAGCGCCAGCACAATACCGCCTGAGAGCTGGCCGAGGGCCTTCTTCAGCTCATCCTCGGAGACGCCGTGATGGGCCAGCTTCTCCAGCTCGGCTTCCAGCAAACCAATGACCTGGCCAACCTTGGCCGGTGAGCATCCCGCGTACATGCCGAAGTATCCGGCGTCGGCGTAGGAGGAAGCGAAAGAGTAGGTGGAGTACACGAGACCGCGCTTCTCCCGAATCTCCTGGAACAGGCGCGAGGACATGCCCCCGCCCAGCACAGAGTTGAGCACGCTCATGACATAGCGGCGTGGATCGGTGGCCCGCAATGACGGGCAGCCCAGGATGATGTTGGCCTGCTCCACTTGGCGGTTGACCACGTGCAGACCGGCGGTGCCGGTAATGGAGGTGGGCTCGCTGGAACGGCGCAGGGCGGGAGTGATGCCCTCGTCCAAGGACCAGCCGGCCGTGCGCAGCGCATCGAGAACCATGGCGCAGACGGCGTCATGGTCCAGACCGCCGGCGGCCGTAATGACCAAAGTTTCGGGCCGGTAGTGCTTCTGGTAGTGCTCCCACACGGAGGCGCGGGGCACTGCCTTGATGGCTTCGGGGGTGCCGCCAATGGGCCGCCCGAGTGCGTGGTCGCCCAGGACGGCGGCGACAAACTTTTCGTGGGCGACGTCGGTGGGGTCATCGCCGTCCATGGCGATTTCTTCCAGGATGACGTCGCGTTCCTGCTCCAGTTCCGCCGGGTCAATCACGGCGGAGGTGACCATGTCGGCGATGACGTCGATGGCCATGGGCAGGTCGGTGTCCAGTACACGTGCGTAGTAGCAGGTGCTTTCCTTGGCCGTCGCAGCGTTGGATTCCCCGCCCACCTCGTCAAAGGCGGAGGCAATTTCCAGCGCTGTGCGGCGCTTGGTGCCCTTGAACAACAGGTGCTCAAGGAAGTGGGTTGAGCCGTGTTGGCCCTCGGTTTCATCCCGAGAGCCAACACCAACCCAGAACCCGATTGTCGCACTGCGCTGGCCGGGCATGGCTTCAGTCAGGACCCGGACGCCCCCGGGCAGGACGGAACGGCGCACAACGGCACCGCCGACCTGGCCCGAAATGACGCTCGAGTCACTGTTGTCATGTCCGGCTGCAGCGCTTACCAGCGGCAAAAGGGTGATCGCCATGAATTATTCAGCAGCACCTTCGGTAGCTGCTTCTTCAGTGGCGCCCTCTTCATCGGCAACAACCGGTGAGAGTGAGAGCTTGCCGCGGTCATCGATCTTGGTGATTTCAACCTGGATCTTCTGGCCTACGGAAACTACGTCATCAACGTTGTCCACGCGCTTGCCACCGGCGAGCTTGCGGAGTTCGGAGATGTGCAACAGACCATCCTTGCCCGGTGTGAGCGAAATGAACGCACCGAACGTGGTGGTCTTGACAACGGTGCCCAGGTAGCGCTCGCCAATCTCAGGAATCTGGGGGTTGGCGATGGCGTTGATGGCGGAGCGGGCAGCGTCTGCGCTCGGTCCGTTGGTTGCGCCAATGTACACGGTGCCGTCATCTTCAATGGAGATGTCCGCGCCGGTGTCTTCCTGGATCTGGTTGATCATCTTGCCCTTGGGCCCAATGACCTCGCCGATCTTGTCAACTGGGATCTTGACCGCGATGACGCGGGGCGCGAACTCAGAGAGCTAGTCCGGTACGTCAATGGCACTGGTCAGGACCGACAGGATGTGCAGGCGTGCTTCGCGTGCCTGCTTCAGTGCTGCTGCCAGAACCGAGGCGGGGATGCCGTCGAGCTTCGTGTCCAGCTGGATGGCCGTAACGAACTCGGCGGTGCCGGCAACCTTGAAGTCCATGTCGCCGAAAGCATCTTCGGCGCCGAGAATGTCGGTCAGGGCGGCATAACGGGTCTGACCGTCAACCTGGTCGGAGACCAGGCCCATGGCGATACCGGCAACGGGAGCCTTCAACGGCACACCGGCGTTGAGCAGCGACAGGGTCGATGCACAGACAGAGCCCATGGAGGTTGAGCCGTTGGAGCTCAGTGCCTCGGAGACCTGGCGGATGGCGTAGGGGAATTCTTCACGCGAGGGCAGCACGGGCATGATGGCCCGCTCGGCCAGGGCGCCGTGGCCGATTTCGCGGCGCTTGGGCGAGCCCACGCGGCCGGTTTCACCGGTGGAGTACGGCGGGAAGTTGTAGTTGTGCATGTAGCGCTTGCGCGTTACCGGGCTCAGCGAGTCAATCTGCTGTTCCATCTTCAACATGTTCAACGTGGTGACACCCATGATCTGGGTTTCGCCGCGCTCGAAGATAGCTGAACCGTGCACGCGGGGCAGAACCTCAACCTCGGCGGTGAGCTGGCGGATGTCCGTCAGGCCACGGCCGTCGATGCGGATCTGCTCGGTGAGGATGCGCTGGCGGATGACGTGCTTGGTGACGGCACGGAAAGCAGCGGAGAGCTCCTTCTCGCGACCTTCGAAGTTGCCAGCCAGGGCAGCAATGGTCTCGTCCTTCAAAGCGTCAGAGGCGTTGTCGCGCTCCTGCTTGTCGGCGATGGAGAATACTGCGGCGAGCTTGGTGGCGGCAGCAGACTCGACGGCGTCGTAAGCGTCATCCTGGAAGTCCAGGAAGACGGGGAACTCAACCGTGGGCTTGGCAGCGCGGGCAGCCAGGTCAGCCTGTGCTTCACACAGTGCCTTGATGAACGGCTTCGCAGCCTCAAGGCCCTCGGAAACAACCTCTTCGGTGGGGGCCTGGTGGCCCTGTTCCTTGATGAGGTTCCAGGAGTTGTCGGTTGCTTCTGCTTCCACCATCATGATGGCAACGTCGTCACCGGAAACCTTGCCGGCCACAACCATGTTGAACACGGCGTTTTCCAGCTCGGAGTGCTTCGGGAAGGCAACCCACTGGGGGCCCTGTCCGTCGTCGATCAGGGCAACGCGAACGCCACCGATGGGGCCGGAGAACGGCAGCCCGGAGAGCTGCGTCGACATGGACGAAGCGTTGATGGCAACCACGTCGTAAAGCACGTCCGGGTTGATGGCCAGAACGGTAACGACGATCTGGACTTCGTTGCGCAGGCCCTTGACGAATGCCGGGCGCAGCGGCCGGTCCATCAGGCGGCAGGCCAGGATGGCTTCCGTTGAGGGACGGCCTTCGCGGCGGAAGAAGCTGCCCGGAATACGTCCGGCAGCGTACATGCGCTCTTCGACGTCGACCGTCAGCGGGAAGAAGTCGAAGCCTTCACGCGGGTGCTTGCCGGCCGTGGTGGCCGAAAGCAGTGCGGTGTCTTCATCGATGTAGACCATGGCAGCACCTGCTGCCTGCTGGGCAAGGCGTCCGGTTTCAAAGCGGATGACGCGCTTGCCGTAGCGGCCGTTGTCAATAACGGCCTCTGAATACTGAATCTCGGGACC
>JBBPZC010000235.1:0-16289 GCA_038199275.1 Actinomycetales bacterium | reverse complement strand
GGCCGCGCTGTCCGGTGAGGTTGATCAGTGGCGGCACAAACGTACCCAACACCGGGCCGCACAGCTGCTGGCGCCGGTGGTTGCCACCGCCAGGAAAACACTGACGGCAAGTGAACAGGCGGAGGCAGCGGCGGCCGGCGCGGCTGCGGCAGTGGATACCAATGAATTGGTCTCGGTTTTGCTGGGCAGGGCCGCCGCAACGGTGGATGAGTCTGATCTGACGCGTGTGGACAAGGAATTGACCGGCAAAATCACCACCGTTGAATCGATGCTCCCGGAGGAGGAACACCATCGGAACAAGAGCACGGAACTGATCCGGAACGTCTCCGCACTGGAACAGGCCGAGCTCCGGCAGCAACAACAAACAGCGGCCGTGGACAAAGCCGCCAACCGGCTGACCGAGGTCCGGGCACTCCAGGAAGACATACGGGAGAGCGTCGGCAACGTCGACCTTCTGGCCCAAAAAGCACAACAAGCCCGCTCCCTCGTCACAGCCATCCAAGACTTTCAAGGGCAGGAAACTGTCGTTGGCCAGCTTAGCGAAGCTGAAACCGTTGCGCGGGATAAGGCGTTGAATGCCAAGGAGACATGGCTCGACGCCTTCAATCTCCGGCTCAGCCAGGCCGCCGGCGAACTTGCCGCCGCCCTGGTCGACGGGGAAGCCTGCCAGGTTTGTGGCAGCACCGTGCACCCGGCTCCGTCGCCCTTGGCCGGAACCGGTGCGGACCTGGTCAAGGCCGAGAAGAGTGCCAAAAAGCTGTTTGACGATGCTGAGACACAGGCTGGCGCCGCACGGACCAAACTCTCAGCGGCCCAGAGTGCGCTCGCGGTCCTGGCCGAACGCGGCGGCCGGGGTGGGCTCGAGGAGGCGAGGACCGCCGTCGACCATGCGCAAACTGACCATGCTGAGGCGGTCACTGCATCCACAACGCTGACGGCCCTGACCACCGAAGCGGTGGGGCTGGCGGAAACCATCACGGCGGCCCAAGCTGCGGTACTGGAGGCATCGACGCAGGCGGCGTCGCTGCGGGCCGGCAAGTCCGCGTTGGAGCAGGAGCTTGCGGCACTGGACAAGCGCCTGACCGACGCCCGGCAGGGATACCCGCAGCTGGCGCAGCTGTTGTCAGCGCTGAGGTTGGCCCAGGCGCCGTGCGAATCCTTGATCCGTGCGCTCCAGCAGCGAAGCACTGCCCAGACAGCGGAAAACGAAGCTCGGGAGGCACTGGCACTGGCGCTGGACGATTCCGTATTTGCCGATCAGGATGCGGCCGTTCTCGCCCTGCTCACACCGGCTGCCGCAGCGGCCCTCGAGCAACAACTGGAAGACCACGCCCGCGACGCCGCCATCAACGCTGACCGGCTCGCGGACGTGGAAGTTGCCGCGGCGCGAGAAGAAGTGGCGGCAGGATTGCAGGGCCCCACAGCTGAAGAGTTGGACGAGCTGTCCGTCGCTGAAACCCGGACCCGCGCCGAAGCCAAGACTGCGACACTGGCGCTGGGATTGGCAGAATCGGCTGCGGCTGACGTGGCCAAGACCCACGCCGCCTTTGACGCTTTGGAAGTTGCAGTTGCTCCGCTGCGTGAGCGGGCCCAATTGCTGGGCGGGTTGGCGGATGCGGTCCGGGGTGCGGGAGATAACAAAATGAAGATGACACTGACCAGCTACGTCCTCGCGGCTCGGCTGGAACAAGTGGCACAAGCTGCCTCGGTGAGGTTGGCCACCATGAGCGATGCCCGTTATACGCTGCGCCACAGCGATGCGAAGGCCGGCAGCAACCGCAAATCGGGTCTGGGATTGGAAGTTGTTGACGAATGGACGGGGCGCAGCCGCAACACGGCAACCCTCTCCGGCGGGGAGTCTTTCATGGCTTCACTGTCACTGGCGCTGGGCCTGTCGGACGTGGTGCAGTACGAATCCGGCGGGCTGGACATTGAGACGCTGTTTGTCGACGAGGGCTTCGGCAGCCTGGACGAGGAATCCCTGGAGCAGGTCATGGATGCCCTTGAGGGGCTGCGCGACGGCGGACGCATGGTGGGTCTGGTCAGCCACGTCGCCGAGATGAAGCAGCGCATTCCGGTGCACCTGCATGTCCACAAGGGGCGGCACGGCTCCACCGTGGAGTTGACGATGGCGGGGGCGCCGGTGTCCTGAGCAGGTAGACTTGATGGGTCCTTGCCTGACGTAACCGGTGGTTGGAACCGGCACAGGTCAAGACGATAAGACCTTGTGAAAGCAGCTCACCATCTCACACCCCTTGGAAACTTCCGCCGCCATTGACCCTGCCGTCAAAGGCGGACGCTATTCAGTGTTGCCACGCCTGGCCGGCACCAGCTACATCCCGTTGGGACTCTTCGCCCGAGTGCCATTGGCCATGCTCACCATCGGCGTGCTCACCATGGTCACCCAGGTCAGCGGATCGTACGCCATCGGCGGTTTTGCCGCAGGCTGCATTGGCATCGGCGCCGCGGTTGGCGCACCCGTCATTGGTTACCTGGCAGACCGGCTGGGCCAGAAGGGCGTGCTGCTGACTGCCGCCGTCGTCAACGCCGTGCTCGTGGCGGCCGTGGTGGTCCTGGCCTACACCGTCCTGCCGGATGTTGGTGCCAAGGTCTCCGACGGCGGCACGCTCGCCGTGTTTGCCATGGCCCTGATCGCAGGGGCCACGTCACCTCAGGTTGGCCCGCTTTCGCGTGTGCGCTGGATGGCGCTGAGCAAGAAGTTGCCCGCCAAGGAGCGCGGGCCCGCCGTGGATACCGCGCTGTCGCTGGAAGGCACGGCGGACGAGATCACTTTTGTGATGGGACCTGCACTGGTGGGCCTGCTGGCCTCGCTGGTTGCGCCGTGGCTGCCGCTGGCCCTGGCCGCCGCCATGACGGCCGTTCTGGTCACCCTTTTTGCGCTGCACCACACCGTGGATGCCGTGGGTCCGCGGGTCACTGCCAGCGCGGTGGGCAACGCCGGTTATGTGGCGAAGGAGAAGCCCAACTGGTTCCTCGTCGCCGTCCCCGTGGCCGGAATGCTCGCCATGGGCACGTTCTTTGGCTCGTCCCAAACCGCCCTGACTGCCTTCACCGGTGTGTATGGTTCGGTGGACCAGGCCGGGCTCATGTACGCCATCATGGGTTCAAGCTCCGCACTGACCGCACTGTCCGTGGCCTACTGGCCCACCAAGTTCCGCTATGCCTGGCGCTGGGTTGTTGTGGCCGGATTGATGGCGGTGGCAACCATTGCGTTTCTTGCCCCTGCATCGCTGGGCCAAATGGTGTGGGTGTTGCTGCTTGTGGGCCTGGCCGTGGGCCCGGTGATGGTCTCCATCTTCAGCGTGGGCTCCATCGTGGCCCCGCAGCAATGGATGGGCACCGTCATGACGGCGCTGTCCAGCGGCATTGTCGCTGGAACCGCACTGGGCTCATCCCTGGCCGGCACGCTGGCACAACATCAGGGATATTCGACGGCGTTCCTGGTCCCCATTGCGGCGGCGTCGGTGCTGTTCCTGCTGGGCCTGGTCTCCGTTGTGGTGCTGCGCAAGGGTCAGCCCCAGTAGTTGCGGCCCCGGTCGTCTCAGGCCAATAAACTGACTCAGCTCAAGAAGGTGAGCGCGGCGTCCTTGAATTCACGCGAGGTCACGGTGTTGTTGTGGGTCCGTCCCTCAATCACCACCCGATGGGCATCGGGGCTGAGCGCGGCCAGCTTGTCCATGGTGCGGGCCCGTTCATCCAAGCTCCCTGCCACGAGCAGGATGGGCATGGCCGGCACCGCATCGGTGGGGTCGAACGGCTCCATTTTCACGGCTTGAATCATGGCCAGCAGGGCAAAAATGTCATTGGAGGGAATGACCTGTGCCATGTTCAGCAGCCAGGCCGTTGACTCGTCCTTGATGGGTGTGCCGTCATTGAGGAAGTCCTGGGCTGCACCGAGGTCGAAATCGGCCAGCGGATCTTCCGGGTTGGGTCCGCCCAACACCATCCGGCGCACGAGTTCGGGCTGTGTTGCGCCAAATTCCCACGCGAGCCGGGAACCGAGTGAGTAGCCGATGAAGTCGACGCCGCTGGTGGGCTCACCCTCGATCAGGGGATGAACGCCCTGATCAATCAGAATCTGCAGCAGGTCGGCGCGGATCTTGCCCGGCGTGTAGGAATCCAGGTCGTAAGGCGACGTGCTGCGGCCGTGACCCGGCAGGTCAACACTGATGACGCGTCGTCCCGCTTGGGTCAGTGCCTTGACCCAGCCGGTCTTGACCCAATTCAGGTCCACGGATGAGGCAAAGCCGTGGATGAGGAAAACCGGAGGAAGAGGTGCCGGTGTCCCGGGGTCAAAAACCACCACATTGAGTCCGGCCGGGGCGCCTTCAATGGTGTGTGCAGGTGCCTGCGTTGCGTGCCTACCCTGGGATGACATGAGGTGACCCTTTCCCGCGGAGGTCGTTGCCGCCGTCGTACGTCAACAATAGCGAAAACCGGGCCGAACTGCGCCACTGTTGCGGCATGGCCCGCGTGCCCCGCCGATCTATGGCCGCGCGCCGGAGCGTACCTTTTGGCCACGGTGGGAAAGGTGGCTCAGGAGGGCGATCACAGCCACCATGCTGAAGGTGCTGAACAGCTGGGTCCGTCCGGATGGTTCGCTGAAGCCCACGACGAAGATGGCGAGCAAAAGCACCAGTCCGGCGATGGTCAGCCACGGGAACGCGCGCATGCGCAGGGGGAGTTCGGTGCCTTCGCGGTCGGCGCGGCGACGCAGGATGAGCTGGGAGAGCAGGGCCGAGCCCCAGATGATCAGGCAGGTGGAGCCCACCAGGTTCAACAGGACTTTCAGGACGGTGTCGGGGTAGAGCAGTTCCCAGACCACAGTGACGAAGCCGAATGAGACGGAGATCAGCACGGCCGCAACCGGCACAAAGCGCTTGCTGGTGCCGGAGAATACGCGGGGTGCCTCACGGCGTTCGGACAGGGAGTAGATCATGCGGGAGGCGCCGTACAGGTTGGCGTTCAGGGCTGAGAGGAGGGCCGCCACGGCAACGAGCGTGATGGCGGTGCCGGCCCAGGGCAGTCCGGCTACATTCAAGACTCCGGCGAAGGGGGAGGCCAGGGCCTCGGAGTTCCAGGGCAGGACCGCGGCGATGACAAAGATGGAGCCCACATAGAACACGAGAATGCGCCAGACAACTGTGCGGACCGCCACGGCCACGCTGCGTGCGGGGTTGGGGGTTTCGGCGGCAGCAACAGCCACAATTTCCGTACCGCCGAAGGCGAAGATCACGATGAACAAGGCGGAGGCGATGCCTGCCATGCCGTTGGGTGCGAAGCCGCCGTGGTTGACCAGGTTGCCCAGTCCGGGGGACGTGGTCCCGGGGACCAGGCCCAGCAGGAGTGCGGCACCAAAGGCCAGGAACAGCACGATCGCCGCGACCTTTAACAGTGCGAACCAGAACTCAAACTCGCCGTAGTTCTTGACGCTGCTCAGGTTCACGGCGGTGAACACCACCATGAAAATCAGTGTCAGCACCCAAGCCGGCAGGACCGGCCAAATAGTGACCAACAGTTGTGCTGCGCCCAGGGCTTCGGCCGCAATCACCACCACAAGCTGCAGCCACCACAGCCAGCCAACAGTGGCGCCGGCAACCTTGCCCATGGCCTTCTCCGCATAGACCGAGAAGGCGCCGGAGTTGGGATTGGCCGCTGCCATCTCGCCCAAGGCCCACATGACCAGGATGATCAGTGTTCCCGCCACGAAGTACGAAATCAGGACGGCAGGCCCCGCCGCCATGATGCCCGCGCCCGAACCCAGGAAGAGCCCGGCGCCAATGGCGCTGCCCAATCCCATCATGGTCAATTGGCGTTGTTTGAGGGAGTTGCCCAGTCCCTTTGTGGCAGGGCCAGCCGGGGCAGCGTCGGTTTGGTGCTTCATGTAAGGGGTGGCCTTCTTTAGTGGAACCGGCCGCGTGTGGCCGCCATGGGGAAACTGTGATCCCTGCCAAGCATTATCCCCCATGTCTTTGATGAGCCCAATTTGGCGGTGTGGTTCTTTGTGGGCCGTTGGGCCTTGGGAACGTAATGTAACGGGCGGGAAGTTTGTTTCCCACCCAGTTGGGTCGTACAATCTTAGTTGTAGTCAAAATGACTCTAACTAAGATTTTGATCCGGGGAGTGAATTGAACGGCATGGAGCGAGTGCCTTTTGTGGCTGCTGCGAACGTCAGCGAACGCCTGGCACAGCCGCCTGCGCTGGCCATCTCGACCGTCATTTTTGCCTTGCGTCCGAGTGAGAAGACCGGCCGGCCCACATTGTGGCTGCCGTTGGTCAAGCGCATTCGTGAACCGTTCAAGGACCTGTGGACACTGCCCGGCGGGCCGCTGACCCAGGCCGACTCCCTGATGGATGCGGCAGCACGGAACCTGCAGGAAACCACCGGGCTCGCCCCGAGCTACCTTGAGCAGCTGTACGCGTTCGGTGGCCTGCATCGTTCCCCGAGCCAGCGCGTGGTCTCCATCGTGTACTGGGCGTTGGCCCAGTCCACCGAGGCCGAACTGGCGCAGGAATCGGAGAACGTGCAGTGGTTTCGGGCCGACGGCCTGCAGGAGTTGGCGTTCGACCACAACGAGATCGTCGAGTACGCGCTGTGGCGCCTGCGCAACAAAATGGAGTACGGTCCCATCGCCTACCACCTGCTCGGCGGCAAGTTCACCCTCGCCCAGGTGCGCGAAGTGTACGAAGCCGTGTTGAACCGCAAGGTCGACCCCGCGAACTTCCGCCGCCAGCTCAAACAGACCGCCGATATCGAGGCCACCGATGAGTTTCTTCAGGGTGGCAAACACCGCCCGCCGCGCCTGTACCGCTACACCGGCAACGAACTGGCCGATGGCACACGCATGCCGGACGAGGACGCCCCGACCGGGCACCCGCCCTCCCACCCCTGATCCCTCCCGCCCCCCACTGCCTCAACCCTTTGGAGCACCCATGTCATCCGTGAACACAACCATCCAGCTCATCACCCGCGATCAGGCCGAAGCTGCCCAGGTTCGCGTCCCCGGCCAGCCGGGCCGCGCTCAGGAAAGCTGTGACGACGACCTGGCCCAGGGCCCCTGGGACTTCGATCTGGCCGAGGCGCTCGCCGGCACTCCGGGCTACGGTCCCGGCGCGTCCAATGAGGACAAGGCTCCGGCCGCCACGCCTGTGCAGGGCCAGTTGCCGCAGGAGTACAAGGACGCCTCCGACGCCGAACTGGAGTCCCGCATCCTCGCCGCCAAAGCGGAACTTGGGGAACGCGCCGTCGTACTGGGGCATTTTTATCAGCGTGATGAGGTGGTCCGGTTCGCGGACTTTGTGGGGGACTCCTTCCAGCTCGCCAACGCCGCCAAGAACCGCACGGAGGCCGAAGCCATTGTATTTTGTGGCGTGCATTTCATGGCGGAGACGGCGGACATGCTTTCCGGCAGTCACCAGTCCGTGATCCTGCCGAACCTGGCGGCAGGCTGTTCCATGGCGGACATGGCGGACCTGCCGTCGGTGGAGGCCTGCTGGGCCGAGTTGGAGGAACTGTACGGCACCGAGCCCGACGCCGAGGGCCGGGTTCCGGTCATTCCCGTCACGTACATGAATTCCTCGGCAGCGCTGAAGGCATTCTGCGGGGAGCGCGGCGGGATCGTGTGCACGTCCTCCAACGCCGCCACCGTGCTGGAGTGGGCGTATCAGCGCGGCCAGCGCGTGCTGTTTTTCCCCGACCAGCACCTGGGACGCAACACCGCCAAGGCCATGGGCATCCCGGTTGAGGCGATGCCGCTATGGAATCCGCGCCTGCCACTGGGCGGAAACGCGCAGGAGGTCATGGACGCGGCGAAGGTGGTGCTGTGGCAGGGGTTCTGCTCCGTGCACAAGCGCTTCACGGTGGGCCAGATCGAGCAGGCCCGGGTGGACTTCCCTGGCGTGCGCGTGATTGTGCACCCCGAGTGCCCCATGGAGGTGGTGGACGCCGCCGACGAGTCAGGCTCCACGGACTACATCCTCAAGGCCATCCAGGCCGCGCCCGACGGGAGCACCTTCGCCATTGGCACCGAAATCAACATGGTCAACCGGCTGGCGGCGCAGTACCCGCAGCACACCATCTTCTGCCTGGACCCGGTCATCTGCCCGTGCTCCACCATGTACCGCATCCACCCCGGGTATCTGGCGTGGGTGCTGGAGGGACTCGTGGCCGGCGAGGTCCGCAACCAGATCACCGTCCCGGAAGCCACGGCCGTCAACGCCCGCATTGCGCTGGAACGGATGCTCGCCGCCAAGCCGCAGCCCAAGAAGGTGCAGCCGCAAACAACGCAGCCGCACAGAACGCAGACACAGACGGTCCAGCCGCAATCAGCACAGACAGTACGCGCATGACGAACTCGCATCTGGTGGTCGTGGGCAGCGGCATCGCCGGGCTCTACGGTGCGCTGCTCGCCGCCGAGTCGGGCGTGCGGGTGACGCTGCTGACCAAGGGGACGTTGGCGCAGAGCAACACCCATCAAGCACAGGGCGGCATTTGCGCGGTGCTCGCCGAGGGTGAGGCGGCCCCCGGTGACACGGTGGAGGCGCACATTGCCGACACCCTCAAGGCTGGCGCCGGCCAGTGCGATTTCGAGGCCGTGCGCATACTGTGCACCGAAGCAGCCGCAGACATTGCCGCCCTCGAACGTCTCGGGGTCCACTTTGACCGCGACGCCGCGGGCCACCGGGCGCTGGGTCTTGAGGGAGCCCACTCCGCGGCCCGGATCCTGCACGCCGGCGGGGACGCCACGGGTGCTGCCATCGCGAACGGGCTGATTGCCGCCATCCGCGGGCAGGCGGCGCTGGGCCTCATCACCCTGCTGGAAGGCTGCTTCGCCACCGAGCTGCTCGCCGCTACCAACGCCGCTCCCAGTGATGGGCACAGCGATGCCGGCCAGAATGAGCACCAGGATGCGTACGACGTCGGGACCCCACCCCGTGCAGCCATCGCCGGCATCGCGTACCTGGACGCGGGCAACGAACGCCAAACCCTGAGGGCCGATGCCGTACTGCTCGCCACGGGGGGTGCCGGTCAGCTCTTTGAATTCACCACCAATCCGGAGGTCGCCACGGGCGACGGCGTGGCACTCGCCTGGCATACCGGCGCCGAGCTGGCCAATCTTGAATACTTCCAGTTCCATCCCACCGCGCTCGCCGTCGGCACGAACTTCCTCATCTCCGAAGCCGTGCGCGGCGCCGGGGCCGTGCTGCGCGACGCCAGCGGCGAAGCGTTCATGCCGCGCTACCATCCGGAAGGTGACCTTGCCCCGCGCGATGTTGTTTCCCGGAGCATCGCCGCACATCTCGGGGCGCTCGCCGGGAATGCCCGAAGCGCCGGGCAGCTGACTGGAGCGCCCGCAGCCGTTTCAGCGGCCGCTTCAGCGGCCCCGGCGCACGTGTTTCTGGATGCGACCGGGATCGAGGCGGCCAATGGCGAGGGCTACCTGGCCCGCCGATTCCCCACGATTGACGCCGCCACGGCCAAAATGGGCTTCGATTGGCGCCGCGACTGGCTGCCCGTTGCCCCGGCCGCACACTATTGGATGGGCGGCGTCGTCACCGATCGCCAGGGCCGCACCACCGTCCCCGGGCTCTACGCCGCCGGGGAAGTCGCCTGCACCGGCGTTCATGGCGCCAACCGGCTCGCCTCCAACTCCCTGCTCGAGGGCCTGGTCTTCAGCCGTCGCGCCGTTGCCGATTTCATCTCGCAGGACCAGCCCACCGCGCTGTCCGCGACCACGTCACTCTCCGGAACCACGGCGCCTGACCCCCACGGGACATACGACGGCGCCACACCCCTTGAGGGAATCCGGACCCACCCAGCCGGCCCGGGCCGGGAGACGTTGCGCCACCTGATGGGTCAACATGCCGGGGTGGTGCGGGACTCCCAGGGGTTGCAACGGCTGGTGACCGCGCTGAGCCAGATTCCTGTCTTGGGCGGCCGCCGTTCACTGCGCCGGCAGATGGAGGACGAGAACCTCCAACTCGTGGCCGAACTGCTGGCCCACGCGGCCCGGGCCCGGGAGAACTCCGTGGGAGCCCACTTCCGCTCCGACTTCCCGCAGGCTCCCATGAGCCAGCAGGCTCCCATGAGTGCCCATGCCCTGGCAGCTGCCCCAATACAACAGGCCTCGCGCACTTCCCGCCGTTGGGTCAATCCCGACGCCAGCCTGACCACCATCGAAACCCAGCGTGAAAGCGAAACAGTATGAACGCCGTCGTACGTCCCGTGCAGGAAACACCCCTGACCAATGCCGCACCCGCAACCGCCGTGCCCGCAACCACCGCACCCGCAACCACCCCGGCGCTTCCGCAACTGCCTGCCACTGCGGTGACGGAGATCCTGCAGCGCGCCTTTGCCGAGGATGCGCCCTATGGGGACATCACCTCGGCCACGCTGCTGCCAGCCGGGGCGAAGGCCACCGCATGGCTCGTTGCGCGCGAGCCCGGCATCTTCTCCGGCGGCGACGTTTTCCGGGCAGCCATGGTGATGCAGGATCCCGATGCGCACGTGGTGCAGTTGACGGCCGACGGCGCACGTTTCGCTGCGGGGGAGCGGCTCATGTCTGTGCACGGGTTGGCGCGCGGGGTGCTGACGGGGGAGCGGATCGCGCTGAACCTGACCCAACGCATGAGCGCCATCGCCACACAGACAGCCGAGTACGCCGCACTGATTGCAGACACGAAGGCGCGCGTGACCGACACCCGCAAAACCACGCCCGGGCTGCGCATCCTGGAACGTTACGCTGTGCGCTGCGGCGGCGGGCACAATCACCGTTTCTCGCTCTCAGACGCGGTACTGGCCAAGGACAACCACCTGGCCGTGCTGACCGGCGGCGACCTGGGCAAGCTGACCGCCGCGCTCGCAGGCGTGCGCGCCCAGCTGCCGCACACCGTCCACTTCGAGGTTGAAGTGGACTCGATCGAACAAATTGGACCCGTGCTGGCTGCGGGCGTGGACACCATCATGCTGGACAATTTCAGCAACGAGGAACTCGTGGCGGGAGTGGCATTGGTCAACGGCCGTGCACTCGTGGAGGCCAGCGGCAACGTGAATCTGTCCACGATCGCCGGCATTGCCCGCACCGGGGTGGACATCATCTCCGTCGGCGCCCTGACCCACAGTGTCCGCGCCCTGGATCTGGGCCTGGACATCGCCGTGGAACTGCCGGGCTCCGTCCCGCTTGAAGAAGCCGCGGACCGGCAATGATCTTCCTCGACGCGGCTGCCACCACCCCGGTCCGGCGGGAGGTCATCGAGGCCATGTTCCCGTTTTTGACCAATCAGTTCGGCAACCCCTCCAGCCACCACGAACTGGGCGAGCTGGCGGCCGCCGCCTTGGCTGGTGCCAGGGAACAATGTGCGACGGCGTTGGGCGCCCATGCGGAAGAGCTCACCTTCACCTCCGGGGGTACCGAGGCGGACAACCTTGCACTAAAGGGCATTGCACTGGCCCGCCGCGCGGCTGACCCGAGTCTGAACCGCGTGCTCATCAGCGCCATTGAACATCCGGCAGTGGTGGAATCGGCTGACTACCTGCGCCGCGTTCACGGCTTCATCGTGGAGACGGTCCCGGTGGATGGCTTTGGTTTGGTGGATGCCGACGTGTTCGCCACGATGCTGGCGGATCCGCATGAATCATCCGGCGTTGCAGTGGCATCCATCATGTATGCCAACAACGAGGTGGGGACCATTCAGGACCTTCCCGCACTTGCCGCAGTGGCGGGCGCTGCGGGGGTGCCGCTGCACAGCGACGCCGTCCAGGCCGCCGGGTGGTTGCCACTGGATGTGCGCGCACTGGGAGTCTCTGCGCTGAGTCTTTCCGGTCACAAAATCGGGGCGCCCAAGGGTGTGGGGCTGCTCTACGTCAAGGGCGGAACCCGGTATGAGCCGCTCATCCACGGCGGCGGGCAGGAGCGCGGCAACCGCTCGGGCACGGAGAACGTGGCGTTCGCCGTAGCCCTGGCCACAGCGTTGGGCATGTCGGAAGCGGGCCGGACGGCCGCCATCGAACGTGTCACCGGGCTGCGGGAAACCTTCATTGACCGCATCCTGGCTGAGGTTCCCGGCGCGGAACTGACGGGGCACCGGAGCCGGCGGCTGCCGAATGTGGCCTCGTTCGTGTTCCCCGGCACGAGCGGGGAGTCGGTGCTGCTGGAATTGGAGCGCCGCGGGATTGTGTGCTCGTCGGGATCGGCGTGCGCGGCGGGTTCGGATGAACCATCGGCGGTGCTCAGTGCCATGGGTCTTGAGCGCACGGTGGCGCAGACGGCGCTGCGCTTCAGCTTCGGCACGGATGTGGATGCCGAGGAATTGGCGACGGCGGCCCCCGAACTGGTGGCCGCCGGCAAACGGTTGCTGCGGCGGGGGGCGGAGCCAAGACGTCCAGCCGAGCCGGACGGCAAGCTGACATGACCTGTCAGGCGGCCAGTGAGACCCGGCCGGTCCAGCCAGCCTGTGCCGGGACTCCGGCCGGTGTCCGGTCCCAGTCAAAACGCTCGCGCAGCACCCGGTTCCAGCGGTTTGCAGGAAGATGGGGATGGAGCAAGGCGATGCCCACGCAGTACTTGCTCATGCTCAGCTCACGAATGCCCATGCCGGCCAGGACCCTGTCTGCCACGCCGCGCCCGTCGGCCGACTTGGTTTCAACCACCACCAGGTCAGGGCCGGCCACCTGACGGTCCTTGTCGCTGCACATCAGCTGCACATCGCAGGTGAGCCGTTCCCGGCTGTGCGGGTTGACCAGCGTACTCCGGTTGTAACCCACTGTCATGATCGGGTTGAGCTCGGGCATTTCAATGCCGTATTCGGTGTCCAGCAGGGTGGCCAGAAAGGCCCTGTCAGCCTCGTTCATGACGGTCCGCTCGGCCGCGGGATGGGGGATCCGGTACTTGTCGGTCTCGCCGCGGGCACCCTTCAACTTGGCCTCAAACATGCACAGCCCGGAGTCCAGGTAAGTGCGGGTGCGGACCTTGAAGCGCCGGCGCCGGCCCTGGCGGTGGGCCCGGAACTGGTCCAGATCAGGTGTGTCGAAGTAGGTGGAGCTGTAGCCGAAAATGCGGCGGCCGGCGATTTCCATGACGGCAAAGTCATCGTCCAGGGCCGACAACAACGTTGACAGCTGGCCGCTGGTCAGCAGGAACTTTTTGTCCACGCGGCGCTGCAGTGCAGCGTCCTCGTTCACCTCGGCGAGGCTGATGGGCCGGCGCTCGCCTGCCCCGGCGTCGAGGACCTCGGCGCAATTCATGCCCGGGCACCGGCATGGCGCGGAGCAGCCGACGGCGCCGGGGGCAGCAACGCCGCGGCCGGGGCGGACAGCACGGCGTCCGCGTCCGTCGTCAATCCGGACGATGCGAATTCTGACGATGCGCTGAATCCGGCTGGAGCACTGAGTTCGGATGGCGCCTCGACGGGGGAGGGGGTCTTGTAGCGGACGTCGGCAACTGTCATATCGCGCACAACGTCCAGTTCCATCAGCTCAATGCGGGTGACGGGTCCGCCCAGCAGCGACTCGAGGGCTGCGCGCAGTTCTCCTTCGTTGGCGTAGGCACGGTCAAGGGTGATGGTCTGGCGGCGGGTGCGGGGAGCGATCCGGGGATGGTCGGCCACGAAGAGCACGGCCACCAACGCGGCGGAGAGCACGGGGGAGAGCCAGGCCGGGTCCGGGTGCAGGCCGTTCATTAAACCGAGCACCAGGGCTGCGAAGTAGTAGCCGATCTCGCCCTGCGTCAGGGTGTCCGAGCGCAACCGGATGATGGAAAGCACACCAAACAAGCCCAGCCCCAGCCCCATGCCCGCGCCGCTGCCGGACAAAAGCACGGTGACCAGCATGATGCCCACATTCAGGCACACGTAGGCGATGGCCAGGTCGCGGCGCTGGTAACGGGGGAAGTAGACGGCGTAGACCAAGACGCTGATACAGACCATATTGGCTGCGAGTGCGATCCAGAGGTTGAACATGGTGGCTCCTAAACGAGTGATGATTTCCTAACCACCACTGTTGCGCACCGGTATGAGAGAAAAAGGAGATGAAGATGAGAGCACTCTCATGAACGCCGGATCAGTCGAGTTTGAGGCGGTAGCCCATGCCGCGGACCGTCTCAATGCGGTCGGCTCCAAATTTTTTGCGCAGGTATCTGATGTAGACGTCCACAATGTTGGAGCCCGGGTCAAAGTCGAAGCCCCACACCTGGGAGAGTAGCTGCTCGCGGGATAATACCTGGTCACGGTGCCGGAACAGCGTCTCTGCCAGGGCGAATTCCCGGGCGCTGAGATCCTTGGCGACGCCGTCCACCTGGGCCCTGCGTGTGCGCAGGTCAAGGCTCATGTTTCCAGCCGTCAGCACCGTCGCCTCCTCCAAGATGTGCCCGCGCAGGCGCAGCCTGACTCGTGCCAGCAATTCTTCAAAGGCGAAGGGCTTGGGCAGGTAGTCGTCCGCGCCGCCGCCCAGGCCTGCCACCTTGTCTTCCACGCTGCTGCGGGCGGAAAGGATCAGCACAGGAATGTCCACCTTCTCCTGGCGCAGCCGGTGCAGGACCGTGAGCCCGTCCATGATTGGAAGGCCAATATCCAAGATCAGCAGGTCGTGGAGGTAGGACCGGGCCTCGTCGTAGGCCGATTGTCCGTCCGCAACCACCTTGGTGACAAAGCCCTCCGCGTTCAGCCCCTTTTGCACAAAGGTGGCAATGCGGGCTTCATCTTCAGCGATGAGGATGCGTTTCATTTAGGGCTCTTCCGTTTCATTCAGTACGTGCTCAAGCGGTGTGGTGCTCGCGTCCGGCGCTTCGTCGGATTTATGGGGGTCACCGTGGTCACCGCGGGGAAGCTGCACAGGCAGGGTCAGGGCGAAAGTGGCTCCCGCTCCCGGAGTGCTGGAGACCGAAACAGTGCCGCCGTGGGCCTCGGCGATGGATTTGACGATGGCCAGGCCCAGCCCGGCACCGGCGGTTTGCCGAACGTCGGCGCCACGATGGAAACGGTCGAAGATGTCCTTTTGCCCCTCCACCGCAATTCCCTCGCCGGTGTCCCGGACCCAGAGAAGCAGGGTGCCTCTGCTGAGCTGGGGGCCAGGATGCTCCTGCCGGCCAAAACGCAGCCTGGAGCCCAGGGCGATGGTGCCATTGGGCGGGGTGTGGGCCACGGCGTTGGCGGCCAGCTGCATGAGGGCCTGGGTGAGACGTTGGCCGTCGGCACTGATGCGACCCTCAGCCAGCTCATCGATGGCCCAGTGCTGGTGGCCGAGCATGCTGGCCTTGCTCAAGGCGTCCACTACAAGGTCCATGAGCTCAACGTCGTGCGGGACAACGAAGTCCGGTTGCTGGGACTTCGCCAACATGAGCAGATCGTTCACAATCCGGCCCATACGGTCAAGCTCATCCGTGACCAGGGCGATGGTTTCGGCCCGCTCTTCGGGGTCATCCCCCATCATCTCAAGATGACCCCTGACCACGGTGATGGGCGTGCGCAACTCATGTCCGGCGTCGTCCACAAATTGGCGCTGTGTGGCGAAAGCCGTCGCCAGCCGGTCCAGCATCCGGTTGAACGTCATGGCCAGGGCCGCAACGTCGTCGCGGCCCTGCACCTCGATCCGGCCTTGAAAATCGGTGTCGCTGATGGTCTCCGCAGTTTCCCGGACCTGCCGCAGGGGAGCCAGAACACGCCCGGCAACCAGCCAGCTGGCAATGCCTGCACCGATGACCGCAAGTGTGCCGGCCAGCGCGAAAATGCTGAGCGCGCTAAAAAGCGGGGCACCAAGTTCCCTGCGGAACTGCACACTGACCAGGGCGCCGGGTGTGGAATCGCCCACCACCTGCACGGGGAGCACTGCGTAGGCCACCTCACCTGCCGTGGACTTATACCGGCCATGGACCGGCTGGTCATGGCCGACCACGAGGGACAAAAATGCCGGATCCTTGTCCAGGCGCACGGGCGGGTCGCCGGCCATGCGGCGGTGCGGGGCATCCGCCAGCAGGCTGAATGCTGATTCTGCGTTGTTGGGCACGGTTTCCTGCAAGTACCGGGTCAGCAGGTCGTTAGCGGTGAATTCGGTGCTGGCCGAGGGGGACGTGGCGAAGGTGCGGAAGCTCGTGGCGGCATGTGTGAGCCGGCCGTCGAGAAGTGCATCCGTGCGGGCGTTGAGGATCTGGGCCGAAAGAACAATGGCGGCCGCAAAAGCAGCGGTCAGTAGCAGCACCATGGCGCCAATGATGCGGGCACGGGCACTCACTGGGCGGGGCTCACCCCTGGTGGGGCGCTTGGTGGGGCGCTTGGTG
>JBBPZC010000234.1:0-2540 GCA_038199275.1 Actinomycetales bacterium | reverse complement strand
GCCCAATTTCCCGTAAATGGGGAGCATGATCGTGGAGGCAAGAATGTAGATCGTAATGACCCACAGCATTTCGTTGACGCCGTTGAGTTCGCCAACTATGGTGGGCAACGCTGTGCTGAAAATGGTCTGGTCCAACGAGGCGAGCAGCATGGTCAGCATGAGCCCCGCGAACACGAGAAGGATGCTGCGTCGGTCGGACGTGGTGGGTGGGTGCAAAGCTTGGACGGTTGAGGTCATGATCGGGTCCCAGCGGCCGGAGGATGTGCAGGCGGCTGCGGTGTGTGACGAACAGAAAAAAGTACGACGGCGTCCTGCCGCCGCGGTGCCGGTGGCGCCGGCGTGCGCTGGGGAAGAGTGGGGGACGGCCACTTCGGGGCCGCTGTGTTTAGGGCCAGTGTTCGTTGGCGGCGATGCGTTGCACGAGTGCGGACGTGGAGCGCATCAGTTCTTCCTTGTCGGCGGCGAAATTGCCGGCAGCCCACTTTTGCACGGCAAAGCGGAGGGCACCGGAGACCAGCGCCACCACCATGCGGGCTTCGTCCTCCAGGTCAGGGGTTTGCGCGGCAGTGCGCCCGTCGTGCTGGAAGCGCGCCAGCACATAGCCGACGAAGGTCTCTTCAGTCGCGTTGATCCTGGCCTTTTCACGCTCCAGTAGTTCCGGGGTCAGGTGGATCAGCCGGTGCCAGGCCTGAAGCAACTCCAGATCGGTTTCTGCAGCAATAAAAGTTGTGGTGAACAAGGAGAACAGCCCGACAAAAACGCTCGTGCCGACATCCTCCACAAACGTTTTGAGCTGCTCCGGTGGGGGCATCGGCTTGGGAGCGCCCACGTAGGCGCCCTCCTTGTTGCCGAAATAGTTGAAGAAGGTGCGGGGGGAAATTGAGCTGGCTGCACAAATCATGTCGACTGTGACGTTTTCGTAGCCCTGCTCCAGGCCAAGTTCAATGGCTGCGTGGCGAATGGCCAAGATGGTGGCGGCGCGTTTTCTGGTGCGCAGCGAATCCTGGCGCAAGGAGACCAGAGGTGATTCACTCGCGTGCGAGGGTTGTGCAGTCTCCGTGCCCATGGCAGCTCCCGTGAAAGTGCGCAGTGCGTGCCGCGTGGTTCCGTTGGGCACAAGAACATGTTAATTGCAGTTTCTGCAAAATTGCAGTGAGTGCACAGACAGTTTTTTGAATGCACGGACAGTTTTCAGTGAAGGACCAGGGCCCCTCCCGATAATATTGATCCATGACTGGTAGCGCGCACGGACCACTGCAGGCCCTCATCTTGGCTGGCGGGCTTTCGCGCAGGCTTGGCGGCGTTCCCAAGGCCGGGCTGATTTTCGAAGATCAAACCCTTTTGGCCCGCACGCTGGATGCCGCCGCTCGTGTTCTGGGTGCTCACCGGAGCTCAGCAGCGGGTCAAGCGGCCCCGGCGTCAGCTGACCCGGCCACGGCGGCGGGCGGCGGAGCGGCGCAACCCGGGATCGCCGTCGTCGGCCCCGGTGAAAAAATTGTGCACTGGCTGGAAACCGCGGACTCAGCCGACGCGGTAACAGTAGTACAGGAGGATCCGCCGTTCTCCGGGCCTGCCGCCGGGATCGCGGCCGGATTGCAGGCTCTGGCCGGGCAGGCCGGGCATGTGCTGGTCCTTGCCTGCGATATGCCGCGTGCCGGTGAGGTGGCGGCGTTGCTGGCGGATGGACTGGCCGAGTGCGGCGCGGATGAGGGGGTGATGGCGGTGGAGGAGGACAGGAAGCAGCCTCTCGCGGCCATCTACCCGCTGCGGGCGCTGCGGGCTGCGGTGGAGGCGGCGCGGGAGGCTGATCGGCTGGAGAACGCGTCGGTTTTCTCCATCGTTGCTAGTGTGAACATGAAGGAATGCGCCGTGCCTTCGGCAATGACGGCGGATATTGACACTTGGGCGGATGCCCGCGCGCAGGGTATTGCCGCGGTGCCGGCCGACGCGGAGGGATGAGTGCATGGAAAACAAGGACGAGCTGCTGCAGGAGTGGACAAAAACGCTCCTGGAGGCCTTTGAAATTGGGGATCTCGAGGTCGATGTCCACAGTGTGCTGAACGTGGCCGGGGTCGCCGCACATTCAATCGTGCGACCGGCAGCACCGCTGACCACGTTCATCGCCGGTTTGGCTGCCGGGTTGGCCGCGGGATCGGGCCAGGCGTCCGAGGCTGCTGCCATGAAGGCGGCCCTCGGCCTGGCGAAGAAGCTGGCCGCTGCCCAGGCCCCCTCGGTTGAGGCTGACGGGGCCGGGGCTCCTGCGGTTGAGGCTGACGGCGCTGGGGCTCCCGTGGTTGAGGCTGACGGGGCTGCCGCTGGCGACGCGGTGGAGCCTGACAGGGCTGCCGCTGGCGACGCGGGCCGCGCCGAAACCCCGAAGGGCGAATAGCTTCATCATGGCGGCGGACATCAACATTCCCGCGCCAGATTTGGCAGAGCCTGCTAGCTCCGAGCCGGCCACGGCTGCGACTGACGCCCCGGCGTCCGCTGCGGCAGAAGGGGGCGGCGAGGTGGCCGCCGTCGTGCTTCCCCACACCTGG
>JBBPZC010000233.1:0-2804 GCA_038199275.1 Actinomycetales bacterium | reverse complement strand
GAGCCCATCGGGCCAGCCCTCTACGACACAGCCTTCAGCCCCGAAGACGGGAACGGAATCCAACAAGGATGGGGCGGAAGAAGCCGATGACACGCCCGGGCCATACACACATTCTGGCCGCTAACCCAACAAGCTCGACCACCCGCTCTGGAACCAAGAATGACCCCCTGTTTCCAGGAGGTCATTCGATGAAATGTGCCCGAGGTGGGACTTGAACCCACACATCTTTCGATACTGCATTTTGAGTGCAGCGCGTCTGCCATTCCGCCACTCGGGCCTTGGTAAGGGAGTCTAAACGAACACCGTTACAAAGATCACGCTCCCATTCATGAATCTCTTCTGAACGGGTGCGCGGAACTACTCTACATGCATATAGGCTGTTTCGTGGAACTGAAGCCCACTGAGGGTTAAATTTTTACAAAATGTGGTGCAACCCACCCCAAGAGGAGTCTTTGTGTCTGAGCAAGCGGAATCAACCCCCACCTCCCCCGCACGTCGCGTCATTGTTGCCGAGGATGAAACACTAATCCGCCTGGACATTATGGAAATCCTCCGCGGAGAGGGTTACGACGTCGTTGGTGAAGCCGACAACGGCGAGAAGGCCGTGGCACTGGCCAAGGAACTCAAGCCGGATCTGGTCCTCATGGACGTCAAGATGCCTGTCATGGATGGCATCACCGCCGCCGAGCACATCGTCAAGGCACGCATTGCCCCCGTGGTGCTGCTGACCGCGTTCAGCCAGAAGGAACTCGTGGAGCGTGCCCGTGACGCCGGCGCCATGGCCTACGTGGTCAAGCCGTTCACCCCGGCCGATCTCATCCCTGCCATCGAAATCGCACTCTCCCGCCACGAGGAAATCAAGGCACTCGAGGACGAAGTCTCCGACCTTCAGGAGCAGTTCGCCACCCGCAAACTCGTGGAGCGCGCGAAGTCCCTGCTCACCACCAAGATGGGCCTCACCGAGCCGGAGGCCTTCCGCTGGATCCAGAAGACCTCCATGGACCGCCGCCTGAGCATGCGCGAAGTCGCCGAGACCATCATCAACCAGGTCAACTGATTCCCGGACAGTAGCTGCCCGCGGCCAAGTGCCCACACGGCAATCTCTTGGCGTACGACGCCGGGACTCCCCTGAGTGCCGGCGTCGCGTTTTAACCGTGGTCCCGGGAGACGGCACTTCCCGCTTGCGCCAACCCTTCCCCGCGCGCACCATCGTCTTGCGCCTCGCTTCGCCCGGGTGTGCCCTCCGTCTGCTCCATGGCCACACGCTGCCGGCGCCTGATGTCGGCCATGAACGCGCACACCCCACCGGCAACCAACCCATAGGCAGCAAAGAGGCAAAGCCACGCTGCGAAGTGAAGCGGCATGCCGTCCCCGGGCCAGGGCTGCAGCATAAAGCTGTACAGTGCAACGGCAACGATGTAGCAAAGGGCCCAGACGCCACGGTTCCACGTCCAGACCAGTGCCCCATCGAACGGGACAAGCGGCAACAACGTGATCGGCAGTGCAGCCACGGCCACCACCGCGTCAATGGCCAGCAGTTCCCCTGCCGCGAGGGTGGTGAAACCGCCTGCGTCACTGACGGCTGCCACGTAGTCCGGCTGGATTTCGTTCCACCTGATGAATGATTCGACAGGATTTGCAGCGAGGAACGTGTATCCGGCCCAGGCAACCAGGCCCACCACCGCCATGTACACGCTGCTCGCGATGGCGGCAAGGGCGGGCCTGCCGGGCCCCGCATCCTTGGTGTTGAGGCTGTAGTCGACGCCCAGCAGGACCGCAAAAACCAGCGCAGGCTCCGGACCGGCCACCAGAGCCAAGACCAGTGATGCCAGCAGCACAACCACGTAGAGCGGCCTCGCGGTGACCCGTGGAAAGTGGCCGCGCCCATGACGGCGCGCCAAGGTCCACCTCGCCACCATGGAACCATAATTCAATAGCAGGAACGCCGCCAGGAAAGACAACGCCAACCGGGCCGAACCTTCGGTCCAGGCAAAACCTTCCTGGCCAACTGCAGCCAAGGCGGCACAGGAAAGCACGATGAGGAACGCCAGCAGGCCGTGCACCGGACCCAACAAGAAGGACCGCCAGCGGCGGGAGCCGGAAGCAGTGGCTACACGAGCTGCGGACGTGGGGTCGCCGCCCCGCCGGGACGTGGGCACTACGCGGCGGACAGCTGCTGCCAGGCCGCCGGCAGCGGCGACGGTCCCGGCCCGTGCGCCCGCCGCCAGCAGTGACGTCGATCCCCCCAGCAGCAACGCCACCACCACGCCCAGCAACAGGGCGGGCCATGCCGTTGTCCACAACCCCGCGAACATCCTCTCGGGAGGATCGGCAGCGGGCGCCTCGAACACCCGGAAATAGCTGTAGGCGCTCGGTGCGAACCAGCTGCCCGGCTCCACTACCGGCCCGCCAAGGACGGTCGCCGACACCTCACGCGGTACAGTGACGGTGAACGTCTTGGGGTCCTTCAGGCTGGGGTTGCACCTGGCGGTGATCGTTCCGCCCTGGATACCCGGGCCGGGGTCCCACGTTTTCTTCGGGCACACCGGATTGCCGGCGGCCAGAAACACGAATTTTGCGATGAAAAGCTCGTGCGTGCCCGGGCCGGTCAAGGCCGTGGGGATTTGAATGACCACCAAAGCGCCCGACTCCCCCTCGTCTGCCCTGGCTGCCCTGTCCCTGACGATGGTGACCTGGTCCGAACTGATGTGGGAGTCCTTCAAGCATGCTTCCATGGCCTTGACGGTTGCGGGATCGGTGAAGGTCAAACCATTCTTGGGGTCGTACTTGGTTCCCGGCGCTTC
>JBBPZC010000232.1:0-36149 GCA_038199275.1 Actinomycetales bacterium | reverse complement strand
TGCCGGACACCGTGATTGTGGTCCCGGATTCCGTCGCCACGGCAGCCACCGCCGCCGCCGTCCTGGGGTGTGAAGTGGGTGCCATTGCCAACAGTTTGATCTTCGAGTGCGCAGGTGAGCCACTGCTCATCCTGGCCAGCGGGGCCGCGAAGGTGGACACGAAGAAAGTGGCACGTGAGCACGGGCTCGCCAAGATCAACCGGGCAGGACCCGAGTTCGTTCTCGAGCATGCAGGCCAGCCAGTGGGCGGCGTGGCTCCCTTGGGTCATCCCTCCCCGATCCGCACCTTCCTAGACACGGATCTGGCCCAGTATCCGATCTTGTGGGCCGGAGCAGGCAGCCACCAAGCCATGCTGTCCCTG
This sequence comes from Actinomycetales bacterium, assembly GCA_038199275.1. Taxonomy (GTDB): domain Bacteria; phylum Actinomycetota; class Actinomycetes; order Actinomycetales; family Micrococcaceae; genus Specibacter. The sequence goes on along the minus strand of JBBPZC010000232.1, from coordinate 35,787 downwards.
AGCTACCAGGAACTGCTCCGAGCAACGTCGGCTGTGCCCACACAAGTTCGTTGACCCAGGGAGGCCCTGCCCGAAGAGGGCCCCGCAGCCAAGAGGTGCGGGGTCCTGTCGAGAAATACTGGGAAACGATCGTGGCGTTAGAGGAATACATACCCATTTCCGGCGGAGCATTGAGCCGTTGACCAGCCAACGCATTGGTAGTCGCCAAGTTGGTTGTAGGAGACGTATCTGGTGCCGAGGACCCGAGTTTGGGACGGGTTGAGCCAGCTGACGGAAACAAGGATTCGGAATGCTCCTGTCTGTCCCTGATAGAAGTCTTCTGCTCGCAAGGATCCGCCGGTGGTTCCGGCAACCAGTGTCCTAAGCTCGCTGTGGGACTCTACAACGACCCAAGCCCCGTTGATGAGGCGATACAGGTAAGTCATGTGGAGAATCGTTTGGTTGCCGGACAATGCCGATGCCCGGTAAACGAAGGGGCCCGGAACATAGATCCTCGGATTCTCGCAGGTGTAGGCCTGCCCCGGGCAGGAATTGTAGTGCGTTCCCTGAACCTTGTACGCGTAGACCCCGCCGACTGTCCCGGAGTACAACGGCGTGGTTGCCGATGCAGGCGTTGCGGACAAGAGCGCCAGCAACATTCCACCCATCAACAATACAGTTGCAACGATTGAACGAATTGGAGTCCGTTTCTTCTGGTGCATGGTGATCATCTTCTTCTTCCCGAGCAAGTGAATGAATCGATGGGGATGGGTTACAGCCCCGGTGATCTGAGATAGACGTATCCGTTTTGGGCGTTGCATGAAGCGGTGAAACGACCAACACATTCGTAGTCGCCTGCCTGGTTGAAGGAAACCACCCGGGTGCCGTAGGTGTACTTGCGAGCGGAATCCTGCCACGTGACCCCGACACCGACCCGGTAGTACCCTGCCTTGCTGAGTGTGAAGTTCTCGGCCCGCACGTACCCGCCGGCCGTCCCTGCCAGAAGGGTCCGGAATTCGCTGCGAGTCGCGATCACAACCCATGCCGAGCCGCTCCACCAATAAAGCGTTGTCATGTGAAAGACGGATTGGTTGCCGGCCAATGCCGGCGAACGGTAGATGTAAGGCGCGGGAACGTTGACATCCGGGTTGTAGCAGGTCATGCGCGTTCCCGCACAAGCGTTGTAGTGAAGTCCCTGGACCTTGGTGACATAAATGCTGCCTGGTCTGCCGGTGTTCTGGGCTGTGTAGGCCGACGCCGGCGTTGCCGGCAAAAGCGCCAGCACCATCGCAGCCCCGAGCGCCAGCGTTGCCAACAATGAACGGATCGAAGTCCGCTTTTTCTGGTTCATGATGATCATCTCCTGTTGGTTCTCAAACGAGTGTTTGAGCTGATGGAAACAACTATCACCGGTGCCGCTTATCGCACGCTTATCGGACCCGTGGCCGGTCGTATCAGGGCAGCTTCCCAGGTTCAACCCGCTGCCAGGCGATGAACAGGGAAAAAATTCCACTGGGACTGTTGCTGTTCTGCCCGGTATCAGCGGAGAATTCCACTAGATGCGTTCCTGCGGATTGGTCTTCTGCGTGATGGGTGGTCCTGATGTTCATTCGACTGCTAGGCGAAGTCTCCTTCGGCGATGACTCCACCGCCTTGACAGCTCCCCCGGGACTGATCCCATCCGCGGTCCTCGCCCACCTGGCCTTGGCCCGAGGTCGCGTCCTGACCCCCGAAAATCTCACGGAGGCTGTGTGGGACATTGGACCCGATTCCTCACGAAACTCAATTCAAGTCGCCATCACAAGATTGCGCCGGCTGTTGGGGGTCGGGATTATTGAAGCCAGCCGTGTCGGCTATCGGCTCCGAACAGATCTCCTACGGATTGATTGGTTCGAAGCCGAGCACCATTTGGACGCATCCAAACAAGGTCTGCACACGGGGCGGTATGCGGACGCTCTCTCCTCCGCACAGGCCGCGGAGGATCTCTACGCGGGAACACCATTGGCCAAACTCTCCTCGGCTGCGGCAGAAACTTCACGTCAGGCTGCCAATGAACTACGGGCAGCCGTGGCGATTTGTACGGTGCGGGCCCTCCAGGGGCTTGATCGGATGGATGAATCAGCGCTCGTGCTCAGGGGTGAAGTGGCCAAGGACCCGCTCAATGAGCCCCTCCACGCCCTGCTGATCCAGTCCTTGGCCGCTGTCGGCCGGCAGGCGGACGCCGTCGCCATCTATGGTTCCTTGAGGCGAAGACTGCGTGAGGAACTCGGCATCTCCCCCTCGGCTGCCACCCAGGACCTCTTCAAGCTCGTCTTGGCCGGAGGCTCCGGCCAGCCGGTTCAAGTTCACCCGCCACACCCAATTCGCACACTGATCCTTCCCCGTCCCGGCAGCTCCCTCATCGGGCGTGAGGATGAGATTCATGTGGTGAAGAAGTTGTTCGCTGACGGGAATCATCTGGTGACCCTCGTGGGACCGGGCGGAATTGGCAAAACCCGGCTGGCCATAGAAATCGCACGACAACTATCCATGGATCATGGGCGCTCTGCCATTTTTGTGGACCTGACAACAGCCGACGAGGACGCCAATGTTCCACATTGCGTGGCGTCCGTCCTGGAATGCGAAGCTGGCGCCCTGGGTAGTCGCCTGCAGAACTCGCCCACCCTCATAGTCCTGGACAATGCCGAGCACGTCATTCAAGGGACGGCCGAGATTGCGCAGCAACTGGTGGCAATCGAGGGAATTGAGGTGATAGTGACCTCCCAGACGCCTCTGCACCTCCACGCAGAGTTCATCCTCGACATTGATGGCTTGGCTGTTGAGGGGAGCACAAGCCCTGCCATGCGACTCCTGGCGGACCGTGCAGGAATCAGGCGATCCGACATCGAGGAACTTCGTCGAGACTTGGACTCCTTGGTGAGAAAAGTCGACGGCGTCCCGTTGGCGCTCGAGCTGCTGTCCTCCGCACTGCGATGGCAGACGGCGCACCAAATCCTTGCCGAGCTTCCTGACACACTCAATGCCATCGAGGACGCCTCCGCCCAGGACCACGTCCACCGGCATTCGAGTATTTCGGCTGCCGTCCAATGGAGCATGGCGAATGCCGGCACTGCGGCACGGCTCGGCTTGGAAGCCCTTTGCGTACTCAGGGGTAGTTTCTCCGAAGCCGCAGCGACCGCACTGATTCAGGCCTCCGGGACTGAAGTCACTCCACGGATCGTCTTGGCGCACCTCATCGACCTTTCCCTGGTCAAGCGACTGAATCAATCCGGTGAGGTACGGTTCAGAATTCTCGAACCAATCCGGCTCATTTCCCAGCGTGCCGGCGAGCCTTCCGCCGAAATGATGGCGGTCCATGGGCACTTCTACTTGAACGCCCTGGCTCGGGCACACGAACAATTTGACACGGCGTCGGGATCCTTTGAACAGTTTGTTCGCGTGGAGGAGCAGAACCTCAAACAAGCCCTGTCCTGGTCTTGGGCTCTCGCCCCCGAATTGACCGTTGGCTTCTTGCCGCCATTGCTCTTCGGCTGGTATCGCAACGGCCGCCGGGAAGAGGCGATGGAATGGAGCGACAGGGCCATTTCGAGCAAGCTGGGAACCCCACTGGAGCGCAGCATGATCATCATTGTGCGGCTCCTGGGCCTCGGCGAGACTCCCGACGTCGACCTTGAAAGCCTGCAGTCCATGTCCTTGCAGGTTGCACCTCTCGCATTTTTACTTGACAGCGAATGGTATCGACGGTGGATCTTGGCGGAAGTGACACGCATCAGGCGCGCCGGTGATTTGTTGCAGGCACTTGAGCTGACCGAACAGTTTCCGCTCTCGACGGCCCTGGGAAGGATCACCTACCATCACGAACGCGGGTCAATCTTTGCCTGCCTGGGACAGTGGCAAGAGGCCCGAAATTCCATCTACGCAGTACTGGAGGACGAACTTGAGCACCACAGCGAATCCCAGGTTTGTAGGCTGAGCAGCTTGGGGTACCTCTCACTTGTGCAGGGAAAATTTGACGAGGCCGATTTGCACCTTGGCCAGGCGTTGTCCCTGGCCCGCCACGATACAACGCCTTTCTCCCTCATCCAGGTCCAGTCGAATCTGGCCTGGCTGTCCCTGCAGACAGCCAGGCCAGGCGAAGCGCTGGAGCGCATTGCCGGCACGTTCTCGGACTCCTTGGATGTAAGAAATCCAGTTCTCCTGGTCGAGGCCTTCACCATTGCAGGTCTTGCCCTGCTGGGCACTGGCAAGACCGAGTTGGCACAGACACTGGCCCGGGCCGCACAGTACTATTCGGTCAAGGCCAGGGGCACGGCCGATGTCTTTCTCAGCGACGCCCTTACCCGACTGACGGAAGCTGTTAATATTCAAGACACCGAACCGGTCGAGCCAAGATCCCTGATGGACCTGGTGCTTCTGATCCGACGGGCGGCCGAGCCCTACGCCAGCGTAATGAGGTCCAGGTAGTCCGGGTTCCAGAGGTCCTCGTCGCCGTCTGGCAGCAGAACCACGCGTTCGGGATCGAGCGCCGCCACGGCACCCTCATCGTGGCTGACGAGCACCACGGCGCCCGTGTAGTTCTTCAGTGCGCCCAGGATCTCTGCACGGCTGGCAGGGTCCAGGTTGTTGGTGGGCTCATCGAGCAGCAGCACGTTGGCACTGGAGGCGACAATCGTGGCCAGGGCCAGACGGGTCTTCTCACCACCGGAGAGGACGCCGGCAGGTTTGTTGACGTCATCGCCCGAGAACAGGAACGAACCGAGTATGCCGCGCACCTCGGCGTCATTCATGTCGCCCGCGGAGGCACGCATGTTCTCCAGAACCGTGCGCGAGACGTCCAAGGTGTCGTGCTCCTGGGCGTAATAACCAACCTTCAGGCCGTGACCGGCGATGATCTCTCCGGTGTCCGGCTTGGCCACGCCCGCCAGCATACGCAGCAGAGTGGTCTTACCGGCGCCGTTGAGGCCAAGGATGACCACCTTGGAACCACGGTCAATGGCCAGCGAGACATCCGTGAAAATTTCCAGTGAACCGTAAGACTTGCTCAGGCCCTCCGCCATGAGCGGAGTTTTGCCACACGGCGAGGGGTCTGGGAAGCGCAGCGCTGCGACCTTGTCCTGCGCCCTGACATCTTCCAGCCCAGCCAGCAGGCGCTCGGCCCGCTTGGCCATGTTTTGCGCGGCCACGGCCTTGGTGGCCTTGGCGCGCATCTTGTTGGCCTGGTCCATCAGGACACCGGCCTTCTTTTCCGCGTTGGCGCGTTCCCGGCGTCGGGCCCGCTCATCGATTTCGCGCTGGGCCAGGTACTTCTTCCAGCCCAGGTTGTACTGGTCAATCGTGGCCCGGTTGGCGTCCAGGTGGTAGACCTTGTTCACGGTGGCTTCGAGCAGTTCGGTGTCGTGACTGATCACGATCAGCCCGCCCTGGTGGCTCTTCAGGAAGTCGCGCAGCCACGCGATCGAGTCGGCATCCAGGTGGTTGGTGGGCTCATCCAAAAGCATGGTCTGCGCACCGGAGAACAGGATCCGTGCCAACTCAACACGGCGGCGCTGACCACCGGAGAGAGTCTTCAACGGCTGGTTCAGGATGCGCTCGGGCAGGGCCAGGTTGGAGGAAATCGCCGCCGCTTCGGCCTCAGCCGCGTAGCCGCCGCCGCTGAGGAATTCAGCCTCGAGGCGGTCGTAGCGTCGCATGGCCTTGTCGCGGATGCTGTTGTCTTCGCTGGCCATGTCCGATTCTGCCTTGCGCAGTTTCGTGATGACCTTGTCCAGATCCCGGGCGGAAAGAATCCGGTCCCTGGCCAGTTGCTCCATGTCCGGGGTGCGGGGATCCTGCGGCAGATAGCCGATTTCCCCGGAACGGGTGACCTTGCCACCGGCGGGAAGGCCCTCACCGGCCAGGACACGGGTCAGCGTGGTCTTGCCGGCACCGTTACGCCCAACCAGCCCAACCTTGTCACCTTTGTCGATGCGGAATGACACTTCGTCCATGAGCAACCGTGCTCCTGCACGTAACTCAAGGTCTTGGACCGTAATCAACGTAGTAACCTTTCAAAGAATGGGTAGGTGCCGAACACGCCTGGCGCAAGCAGGTCTTGCTTGCCATGGCGTTGGACAACCTCCTTAGTCTAACGACGTTCGGGCACAACGAGAATCCCTACACGGAGAAAGTACTGAGAATGAATCAAACATCACGCCGGACCCCGGTCACCGCGACACAGTCAGCCGCGACACAGTCAGTCGCGACACAGTCAGTGGAGCATCACAGCAATCGCACTGCCCTGCCCCGCCGCCGCTGGGGCGCCATGGATCTTTCGCTGATCGCCGTTTTTGCGGCTCTCATGGCCGCCTCCATCGCCATCCCGGGCATCAACGTGGGCCCACTCGGCGTGGCTATCACCTTGCAGACCCTGGTGGTGAGCCTGTGCGGCCTGGTGCTTGGCTTCTCCCGGGGGACGGCCGCCGTCGGCCTGTATGTGCTGCTGGGCCTGATTGGTCTGCCCATATTCAGCGGTTTCCGTGCCGGTCCGGCCGTGTTGGCCAGCCCATCCGCCGGCTACATTGTGGGGTTCATCTTCGGCGCAGCCATGGTGGGCCTGCTGGCTACCCTTGCCGTGCGCAGCCGCTGGCGGATGGCCGGACTGTTCGGCGCGGCCATGGCTGGCACGCTCGTCATCCACATTTTCGGCATTGCCGGATTCATGGCCAAAGGCATGGGGCTCTCCGCCGCCGTACTGGCCGACGTCATGTATCTGCCCGGTGACATCCTGAAAAACGTCATCGCCGTTGCCATCGCGCTCAGCCTGCATCGCGCCTTCCCCGACGTTTTGGTGCGCCGACGCAAGTGAGCACACCCGCAACAAACCCCCGCGAACCCGGTGCGGTTGCAGAGCAGTCGATCATTCTGGCCGGCGCCGGCGTTTCCATTCCCTCCGCCGACCCCCGGGTGAAGGAGGACAAACGCATCCTCTCCCCCGTGTCCCTGACGCTCACCGAACGCCGCATCGCCGTTATTGGCGCCAACGGCTCCGGCAAATCCACGTTGCTGCGCCTGCTCAATGGTCTGGTGCTCCCGTCCACCGGCACGGTCCACGTGCATGGGCGCAGCACCGGCAGCGAGGGCTCGGCCGTGCGCGCAAGCGTCGGCTTCGTCTTCACCGATCCGCTCTCCCAGCTGGTCATGCCCACCGCGCTGGAGGACGTGGAGCTCTCGCTGCGGCGGCAGAAACTGTCCAAGGCCAAGCGGCGCGAGGCCGCCCTGAACATCTTGGACGACTACAAGCTTGGCCACCTCGCCACCAGCAGCATTTACGAGCTCTCCGGCGGGGAACGCCAGCTCGTGGCCCTGGCCACCGTCCTGGCCGTGGCACCGGCAGTCCTGGTGTTGGATGAACCGTCCACGCTGCTGGATCTGCGCAACACGAAGCTCCTCATGCAGCGTCTGGATTCCCTGCCGCAGCAGATCATCATGTCCACGCATGATCTGGAATTGGCCGCATCCTTTGAACGCGTCCTCGTGATCAATGACGGCCAGGTGGCGTACGACGGCGGACCCCGGGAAGCCATCGGGCGGTACCGGGAGCTTGTGGCCTAGTGCGCGGCCATGCCTTTCTTGTGGCCGGGTATGTGCCCGGTTCCTCCTTCTTCCATCGGCTCGGTTTGGGCGTCAAGGCCCTGTTGCTGTTTGGCGTGGCCGTGGTGTCCCTGGCCTCGCCGCTGATTTCCGTATCAGTGGGCGTGAGCGCCACGTCCGTGGCCCTGGCCGCCGTCGTGGCTGCACACTTCGTCGCTGGACTGCCGTGGCGCCGGTTGTGGCGTGCAGTGCGGATGATGCTTATTTTCCTGGTGCTCATCGCGGCTTATCAGTGGTGGCAGTTCGGAGCTGCGGTGGCGTGGCAGGTCATTGCGGCCATTGTTGCCACGGTGCTGGCCTCGAATATTCTCACCGCGACCACGCCTGTCGACGAGTTGCTGGACGGTCTGGCGGCACTCGTGCAACCGCTGCAACGATTTGGAGCGGATCCGGAGCGTTTCTCACTGACCGTGGCGCTCATGCTGCGCAGCATCCCCTTTGTCATTGGCGCTTTCGCCGACGTCAGGGATGCCGCCCGGGCCCGCGGCCTGGAACGCAACTTGTTGGCCCGGTCGTTGCCGGTGGTGATTGCCACGGTGGCCTACGCCCGCAACACCGGCGAGGCCCTGGCCGCACGAGGGCTCGGTGATCCGGAGTCGGAGGACTCGGAGCCGCTGGATTCAGAGCGAGTGGATCCAGAGCCACTGGACTCAGAGCATGACGGCGGCTCCCCCGCCTGACGCTGTGCCTCCTAAAGACCGGGCGAAGTTACCGGCCGCCGTCGATCTTTCGGCTCCGCTGTTCCTGGGCCTTGGGCCCATAAGGGTAAACGCCGACGTTGGGCTGGCTAACCTGGGTCAACCGTTCCGTCTCGTCGGCGGTGAGCTCAAGGTGCGCTGCTGCGAGATTGTCGGCAAGCTGGTCGACCGTTCTGACCCCGAGAATCACGGATGTGACCGCGGGCCGGTCAGCCAGCCAGGCCAGTGCCACCTGCGAAGCGCTGACCTCGTGACGAGCAGCAGTTTCCTGAACTTCGGCCATGATCTCCCATGTGCGCGGATCGGCGTTGCGGGACTCCCAGGCTTCCATCCCGCGCGTCGGATTTTCCCCGAGCCGCGTGGCGCCGGCCGGCGCCTGGTCCCGGATGTACTTACCTGTTAGCCAGCCTCCGCCCAAGGGGGACCAGGGCAACAGCCCGATCTTGGCATCGAGCGCAGCAGGGACAATTTCCAGTTCAATCTCCCGAACCAGCAGGCTGTACTGCGGCTGGAGGGTGACAGGGGCGCTCCACCCCTGATCCTTGGCCACGTGGACAGCCTTTGAAAGTTGCCAGCCCAAGAAGTTGGAGAAACCGTAGTAGCCAATCTTTCCGCTGCTGAGCGCGTCCTGCAGAAAACGGAGCGTCTCCTCCACAGGTGTGATGGGATCCCAGGCGTGCATTTGGTACAGGTCGATCTGCTCCACGCCGAGGCGGCGCAGTGAATCATCAAGGGCCCTGGCCAGGTGGCGGCGGGAGGTTCCGACGTCGTTGGGGGCCTGGCCCATGGGGAAGCGGCCCTTGCTGGCGAGGACGGCACGGTCGCGGACATCCGGCCGCGCTGCGAGCCACCGGCCAATAATTTCCTCGGAGACCCCTGCGCTGTAGACATCGGCGGTGTCGATGAAATTGCCGCCTGCGGCGAAGTAATGATCGAGAATGGCGTGGGATTGTTCTTCGGTGGCCTCGGCGCCGAACGTCATGGTGCCGAGCGCGTAGGAGGAAACTACGGCCCCGCTGTTGCCCAGTGTGCGGTATTGCATGGAACTCCTTAAGAATGAGTCGAAGGGGTGGCGGACGTCGACGCCTCTTGCCGGCGTCGACCGATCTAGTGGTGATTGCGCCAGCTATGTTCCGGGACGTAACCCAGGAGCCGCGCAGCTTTGTCGATGGAGAGCATCGTCTCGTGCTCGCCGAGGTCCTTTACGACCTTGACTTTGGGGAACACTTCCGCGGCGAGTTCCCTGCTGCTCCTGCCCATCACTGTGTCCGCATTGGCAACAATGAATGCCTCAAAACCGGCCTTGCCGTGCTGCAGTGCCTTTGCGACGGCTTGGGCCGCATCGCGGCCGTCCACGTAGCCCCAGAGGTTCCATTTACGCAGTTGCGCGTCCGCATCGAAAGCGGGGAATTGCGCATAATCCTCGGGATCCATGACATTGGAGAAGCGCAATGCCGTGATGCTCAATTCGGCATCCCAACGAGTCAGCTCCTTGGCCATGGTTTCTTCGAGGTGCTTGACCAGCGAGTAGGTGCTCTCCGGACGCGCCGGGTATTCTTCATCCACCGGAATGTAGGGAGGGTCGACGTCGAACGGCAGTCCCAGCACCGTCTCACTGGATGCATAGACCACCTTTTTGATCCCTGCGCGACGGGCGGCCTGGAATACGTTGTAGGTGGAGAGCATGTTGTTCTCAAACGTGGCGGCGTCCGGAACCAGCCCTGGCGCGGGAATGGCTCCCAAGTGGACGACCGCGTCGAAGCCACTGTGCCTGTCATCCAGACCCAACATCACATCGACCACCTGTCCGTAGTTGCGCAGGTCCACCTGGGTGAAGCCCTCGCTGCGCGTCCCCGTCCGGTCCAGGCTTGTCACTTGATGTCCGTCCCCGCTCAGTCGCCGGACTACGTGCGCGCCCAACTTTCCGCTTGCTCCGGTAACAGCAATCCTCATTGACACTCCTTCGGTAGGGGCGGCCACCCCGCTGTGATACCGCTAAAACCACTCTATGACCAAATAGGCATCCGGCGCGTGGCCCTGTGAGTCCTAGGTTCCCCAGGCCCTGACCAAGTTGGCCAAACCCCCGTGGTCAACGCGCCTCAAGATTTACTGCTTGGAAATGCGCGGCCAGTCCAATGCCGCCGGCCACACTGATCATGGCGAAGGCGTCGCGGCCGGAATCCCTGCCGAGGCCCTCTTCTGAGCCCTCACGCTGCACCTGGGCGAGCAGCCGCGTCACCAGTACAGCTCCGGAAGCACCGTACGGGTGCCCCAAGGCCAACGCACCGCCGTCGTGGTTAAAGCCGGCGGGGTCCAGCCCCAGGAGGTCGGCCACAGCAAGGACCTGGGAGGCGAAGGCCTCGTTGAATTCGATCAGGGAGTTCGCCAGGCGGGCCGTGTCGATGCCTGTGGCGGACAGGAGCTCTTTCATGGCGTGGGCTGCTCCTGCACCCAACAGGTTCGGGTCGTTTCCGGCCACGGCACTGTCATGAAACACCAGACCGCGGGCAGTGCCGTGTTGACCGAGGGTGGCAGCCATGCGACGTGCCCGGCTTAGTGACGTCACGACGGCCACTGCCGCACCGTCGCTGTAGGGGCAGGAATTGCCCGCCGTGACTGTGCCGCCAGCCACGAAGACGGCCGGAAAACGTGCCAGCAATGCCGGGGTGAGTGTGGCGCGCGGGCCCTGGTCTGCATTCAGCCCGGCCAGTGGCAACAGCTCGTCCCTGAAGCGCCCGGCGGCCGCTGCGGCGACCGCTTTGGCATGGCTTTGCAGGGCGTAGGCGTCCTGCCGTTCGCGGGTAATGCCGTAGTGCGCCGCCACATTCTCTGCGGCAACTCCGGCGTCGGGATCCCCCGATTCCAGCGGCGCGAATTGTGCCCGGTCGAAAAAGTCCAGCGTGCCGTCCTCGCGCCGGTGGGCGCGGGCGGGTGCTGTGCTGATGCTCTCCACTCCCCCGGCCAAGTACAGCTCCCCGGCCCCGGCCTGGACCATGCGGGCCGCCAGGACAATGGCCTCCAATCCCGATCCGCACTGCCTGTCCACGCTCAGTCCCGGGACATTGTCCGGCAGTCCTGCGGTGAGTGCGGCCAGGCGGGCCACATTGCCGCCGCCGCCGGTCGCATTGCCAAGCACGACGTCGTCAACCTCGCCAGGGTTGATCCCTGTTTCGTCGACGAGCCGGGACAGCAACGGGGCGGCGAGCTCGTGCGCCCGCAAGTGTTTGTAGGGGCCGCCGGCCTTGGCGGTGGGCAGGCGTTTGGCGGCAATGACCACCGGTGTGGTGTCGGGGTTTCGCGGACTGTCCTCAGGGTTGCCGGCGCGCACGGGCGTCCCCTTCGAGAATCCATTGGGTCAGCATGTCTCTGCTGGTCTTGCCGCTGCCGGTCAGCGGCAGCTCGTCCAGTTCAAAGTATCCTGCCGGCTTGTGGGATGCGGGAAGTGTCGCGGCATTGTGGCGCAGCGCTTCCATGACGGCGGCTGTAGCCCCGATACCAGTTGGAGCGGCGCCAGAAGCGCTTGTTGCACTTGCTGGACCGGCGCCTGTTGGGTTGCCGTGGCGGTGGCGGAAAGCGGCAACAACCCGCTGCCCACGTAGTGCATCCGGGATGCCGGCCACCACGACGTCGCAGCCGTCAAGATCGCGCTGGAGCACCTCTTCGACAGCATGCGGGTAGACGTTGCTGCCCGAGGTGATGATCATGTCGCTGGCCCGGCCGGCCAGGCGCAAAACCCCGTCCGCCCCCACGGCGCCACGGTCGTGGACCGTGTACCAACCGTCATCTCCCATGGCGGTGAAGGCAAGCCCGTCATCGCCCCAGGCGTATCCATCGCAGAGGTACGGACTCTTGACGCTGACCAGCCCTACCCCGCCCGCGGGCATTTGCGTGCCTTCCTCGTCGCGGATGCTCAGTTCCACGCCGGGAAAAGCAGTGCCCACGCCGCCATCCCCGGAAGAACCGGCATCCGCCAAACCACCCGTACCGACCTCTGCGGCGGTGACAAAGCCGAGCTCTGCGGCTCCGTAGTATTGCTGGATGGCGGCGTTGGGCGCCCACATTCGGGCCAGCTCCACTGCCTCCGGCGAGAGCGCAGCACCCGCGCAGACAATGTGGCGCAACGCTGCCGCGTCCATGTTCAGTGCCAGTCCGCGCCGGGCGATAAGTTCCAGCACCGCCGGCACCAGCACCAACCGGTTCACAGCGTGTTCCGCCATGGCAGCCAGGGCAGCATCGGGACTGAACTGCGGCAGCACAATGAAGACTCCTCCAGTAAACAGCGACTCACCGAGAGCGTAAAGGTTCATACTTGCGGCCAGCGGACCCGGAGCCAGGGTGCGCGTTTCCGCGCCGACGGAAAAGTAACGCGCACTCACCTCAAAGGACGCCTGCCAAGAGACGGCGGTGCGCACAAACGCCTTTGGGGTGCCGCTGGTCCCTGACGAGAGTCCAAGCAGAAATGGCTGAGCACCGTCATCTTTGCCGGATCGACCGTCCCAGACCAATGCCCGCTCACGGAGGCGGCGCTGCAGAGGTGCCGGCCATCCGGCGTCGAGCACCATGGAGGTACGGCCCTGCAGTGCTGCCGAGCACAACTGCACGGCCAGCTCCACGCTGGTGGGCTCGTTGATCACGGAAACGCCCGGCGCCTCCGCCTGCGGAACGCTCGTGGCGGCGGACAGCAAGCGGCTGTAAGTCAATGATTGCGCACCAGCGATCACGGCCGGGTGGTGGGGGCGCTGCGCGGCCCAATGTTTGAGCTGAAAAGTGAACGGCATTTCCTCCCATCCTAAGCGTATCCGTGCCCCCGAGCCGGTACTCTGGTGCCATGACTTTCAACGAAGGTGCGAGGCTTGATCCGTCGCAAGGAGAAGATCGGCGCGGCGGCATGGGCCGCGGCGGCAAGGTGGGCCTCGGTCTGGGCGGCGGCATTGTGGTGCTGATCGGAGCACTGCTGGGCATCAACCCGGACCTGCTGTCGGCCATCGTGGGCGAACCGGGCAATCAGCCTGCCATTGAGCAGACGGGCGGTTCCGCCCTGGAGAGCTGCCGTACGGGTGCCGACGCCAACGACCGCCTGGACTGCCGAATTCTAGGCACTGCCAATTCACTCAACAGTTTCTGGCCCGGCTACCTGCAGCAATACGGTGTGGACTACACGGTGCCGAAAACCGTCATTTTCAGCAACAGCGTAGACACTGCCTGCGGTGCGGCCACCTCCGCGGTGGGACCGTTCTACTGCCCCGGCGACAACAAGGCCTACTTTGACCCAGCCTTCTTCTCCCAGCTGGAAACCCAGTTCGGCTCCTCAGGCGGACCGCTGGCCCAGGAGTACGTGGTGGCACACGAATTTGGGCACCACGTACAAAACCTGACCGGCACCATTGGCAACGCGCAGCAGGATGCGCGCGGTGCGCAGTCGGCGGCCGTACGCACCGAACTGCAGGCAGACTGCTACGCCGGGATCTGGATGCGGCACGCCTCATCCCAGCCGGCACCGGGCAGCAGCCAACCGTTCCTGAAGGCACTGACCCAGGGCGACCTCAACGACGCACTCTCCGCAGCCTCCTCCGTTGGTGATGACCGGATCCAGCAGGCTGCAACGGGACACACCAACCCGGAATCGTGGAGTCACGGTTCCAGCGAGCAGCGCCAGAACTGGCTGTACACCGGCTATCAAAGCGCAGACCTGGCCGCCTGCGACACCTTCGCGGTGCCCACGGTCTAGGCAGAAACACAGACGCGCGCGTCGAACGGTTAACCAAAGAACCGCCGTCGTCCCTGGTAGGGACGACGGCGGTTCTTTGCTTGACACACGACGCGGACATGGGCCCATTTTTGGGGGCCGGGAGTGGCATCGGGCACCACGGCGGACACACCGACGGAGTCGCCTGTGGCGCCGTGCGGGCGGGCCCCAAAAATGGGTCATGCCCGCCCAACGGCGACTAGATGTTGAAGCCGAGGGCCCGCATCTGGTCGCGGCCGTCGTCGGTGATCCGCTCGGGACCCCACGGCGGCATCCACACCCAGTTGATGCGCCATTCGTCAACAATGGGGCTGAGGGAGTTCTCCACCTGCTCCTCGATGACGTCCTGCAGCGGGCAGGCTGCCGTGGTCAAGGTCATGTCCAACAGCAGGGCGCCATCGTCGCCGTAACGCATGCCATACAGCAGGCCCAGGTCGACGATGTTGACACCCAGTTCCGGGTCGATGACGTCTTTGAGTGCTTCTTCGACATCTTCGAGGTCGGTTTGCCCGGCCGCGAGTGCCGGGGTTGCTTCGCTAATCTCGCTCATGATTCCTCCGTTGACTTACGGTGCAGTTCGTACGGCAATTACGCCGTTGCAGTCTCTGCAACCAGGTAGCGGTCGTAGCCTTCTTCTTCCAGACGGTCGGCCAGTTCTGCCCCGCCCTGCTCCGCGATGGCGCCGTCGACGAAGACGTGAACAAACTCCGGCTTGATGTAGCGCAGGATGCGGGTGTAGTGGGTGATGAGCACCGTGCCCAGGCCACCGGCGTCGATGGAACGGTTGACACCTTCCGAGACAACCTTCAGTGCGTCAACGTCAAGGCCGGAGTCGGTCTCATCCAGGATGGCGAACTTGGGCCTGAGCAGCTCGAGCTGAAGGATCTCATGGCGCTTCTTCTCCCCACCGGAGAAGCCTTCATTGACGTTGCGCTCGGCAAACTCGGGCTCGATGCGCAGCTCGGCCATGGCTGCCTTGACATCCTTGGTCCACGTGCGCAGCTTGGGGGCTTCGCCGTCGATGGCAGTCTTGGCGGTGCGCAGGAAGTTCGTCATGGTGACGCCGGGGATTTCAACCGGGTACTGCATGGCCAAGAACAGGCCGGCGCGGGCACGCTGGTCAACGGTCATCGCCAGGACGTCTTCGCCGTCGAGGGTGATGGAGCCGCTGTCCACCGTGTAGCGCGGGTGGCCTGCGATGGTTGCTGCAAGGGTGGACTTGCCCGAGCCGTTGGGGCCCATGATGGCGTGCGTTTCGCCGGTGTTGATGGTCAGGCTGACACCCTTGAGGATCGGTTTGACGCCCTGTTCCGTGGCGATGCTGACGTGCAGGTCCTTGATTACCAGAGTCGACATACTCTTTTTTCTCCTAAAAAATTTGTGTGTGGGCCGCAACGCTACTGCGTGCTGACGCCGTTAAGAATGTTGGCGACGTCCACATAGACGTCGCTGCCTTGAACGCTCAGGGCAAAGACGGGCACCGGCTCAAATGCGGGCAGTGTCAGCGGTTCGCCTGTTGTCAGGTCGAAGGAGCTGCCATGTGCCCAGCATTCAATGGTGCCGTCCTCCACGTCGCCTTCGCTCAGGGAAATCTCTGCGTGTGAGCAGGTGTCCCCAATGGCGTGCAGAACCCCATAGGAGTCCCGCACAATGGCGATCGGGTAATCGTCAACCTCAACCAGCAAGGAAGCTTTCACCTGTACGTCGCCGTCCTGGCAGACAACGACGCCGGCGGGCGTGGAGGAATCACTCACTGTGGGGTCGCCGCCAATTCGCGTTCAACGGATTCGCGCAGGCGCTCCTCGAGGACAGGGACCCGGATGCTCTGGATGACTTCATTCAGGAAGCCGCGAACCACCAGGCGGCGGGCAACGCTTTCCTCAATGCCGCGTGCCTGCAGGTAGAACAGCTGTTCGTCATCAAAACGGCCGGTGGTGCTGGCGTGGCCGGCACCCTCGATCAGGCCCGTCTCGATTTCCAGGTTCGGCACCGAGTCGGCACGTGCACCCTGGGTCAGGATCAGGTTGCGGTTCAGCTCATAAGTGTCTGTCGCTTCGGCCTCCTTGCGGATGAGCACATCGCCAATCCACACGGCGTGGGCCGCCTCGCCCTGCAGCGCACCCTTGTAGGTGACGCGGGACTTGCAGTTCCTCGTGGAGTGGTCCACGAACAAGCGGTGCTCCAGGTGCTGGCCGGCATCTGCAAAGTACAGACCATTCATTTCGACGTCTCCGCCGGTGCCGGTGAAGCGGGCTGACGGCGTGGTGCGCAGCAGGTTGCCACCAAGGTTGACGACGACGTGCTTGACTTTCGCGTCGCGGCCCACCGTCAGGTGCTGTGCACTTGCGTGGACAGTGTCGTCATTCCAGTCCTGGATGCTGACAACCGTGAGGTTGGCGCCATCCTCAACAACGACTTCCACGTTCTCGCTGAGTACCGCGCTGCCGCGGTGGTCGAGGATGACAACACCCGTGGCGAACTTCTTCGCGTGCACCACAATGTGTGATGCTGCAGGAGCGTCGCCCTGGCCGGTGATTGTCAGCGTGGTGGGGTTCTCGGCCGAACCGGCAAACTCCGCCGGCAGCGTCACGATGGTCGCTTCGGCGAAGTTTTCCCACGCGGCAGCTGCCACGCGGTCCTCGGGGATGCCGGCGGAGCCGATGCGTGCATCGTCCCGGCCAACAGTCTCAACGCTGACTTCGCTGGGCTTGGAAACCTCAACGGCGGGGGCGGGACCATTGAGTTCCTGACCCTTGATGCCAACCCTGTCAAGTCCGCGCAGGCGCTTGAGCGGCGTGAATCGCCAGTCTTCTTCGCGGCCGGTGATGGCCGGGAAGTCGGCAAGCTTGTACGAGGTCAAACGGCCTGCACGTGAGCTGTCGGGGACGCCGACTCCGCCGCCGTGGCTGTCGCCATGGCTGTGGGCCTTGGCTGAAGCGCCGGCGAGCGGACCCGACTCGGGGTTGATCTCGGACAGGCTTTCGCCTTCCTCGGTCATGCCCTTGATGAAGTCCTGCGACCAGACCTTTGAATCTGTTTCTTGTTCTTGCGTGAGCTCGGTCATTTAGCCGACGGCCCCTTCCATCTGCAGTTCGATCAAGCGGTTCAGTTCAAGCGCGTATTCCATGGGCAGTTCCTTGGCGATGGGCTCAATGAAGCCGCGCACAATCATGGCCATGGCCTCGTCCTCGGGCATGCCGCGGGACTGGAGGTAGAACAGCTGCTCTTCGCTGACCCGTGAGACGGTTGCCTCGTGGCCCATGGAGACGTCGTCTTCACGCACGTCAACGTAGGGGTAGGTGTCCGAGCGGGAGAAGTTATCAACCAGCAGCGCGTCACAGCGGACGGTGTTCGCCGAGTTGTGGGCACCTTCACGGATCTGGACCAGTCCACGGTAAGCGGAGCGTCCACCGCCGCGGGCCACTGACTTGGAGATGATGGAGGACTGCGTGGTGGGCGCATTGTGGCCCATCTGCGAGCCCGTGTCCGGGTGCTGGCCCTCGCCGGCAAATGCCACCGAGAGGGTCTCACCCTTGGCGGGCTCGCAAACCAGGTAAACGGCCGGGTACTTCATGGTGACCTTGGAGCCGATGTTGCCGTCGACCCATTCCATGGTGGCGCCTTCGTGGGCGATGGCACGCTTGGTCACCAGGTTGTAGACGTTGTTGGACCAGTTCTGGATGGTGGTGTAGCGAACGCGGGCGTTCTTCTTCACAACAATCTCCACGACGGCGGAGTGCAGCGAGTCCGAGGTGTAGATCGGGGCCGTGCAGCCTTCGATGTAGTGCACGTAGCTGTCTTCGTCGGCGATGATGAGCGTGCGCTCAAACTGGCCCATGTTTTCAGTGTTGATGCGGAAGTACGCCTGCAGCGGGATCTCCACATGGACGCCCTTGGGGACGTACACGAAGGATCCGCCGGACCAGACGGCCGTGTTCAGTGACGCAAACTTGTTGTCGCCCACCGGGATCATGGTGCCAAAGTATTCCTGGAAGATTTCCGGGTATTCCCGCAGGGCGGTGTCGGTGTCGGTGAAGATGACACCCTGCTCCTCAAGGTCCTCGCGGATCTGGTGGTACACAACCTCTGATTCGTACTGGGCTGTGACACCGCCAACCAGGCGGTTGCGCTCAGCTTCCGGGATGCCCAGCTTCTCGTAGGTGTTGCGGATGTCTTCCGGCAACTCTTCCCACGTGGTTGCCTGCTTCTCGGTGGAGCGGACGAAGTACTTGATGTTGTCGAAGTCGATGCCGGAGAGGTCTGCACCCCAGGTGGGCATGGGCTTGCGGTCGAAGTACTTCAGGCCCTTCAGACGCATGTCCAGCATCCACTGGGGCTCGTTCTTCTTCGCTGAGATGTCGCGGACAACCTCTTCGCTCAGGCCGCGGCGTGCGTTGTCGCTGGCCGCGTTGGTGTCGGACCAGCCGAACGCATAGTTGCCCAGCCCCTCCAGCTCAGGGTTTCTTTCGAGGATGTCGTGGTTGGTGGCGTCGAGCACCACACCGTTGGCGCCTACATCCTGCGCTAATTGATCCGTCATCACGGCCTTTCTTGCTGATGGTTGGAATTCGGTTTCGACGGGCCTTGCGGGCCCGGTGACTTGGGGGTGCGCTTGCTGACCACGGCGCGTCCGGTGGGAACATGCGTTGTGCACACATGCCCTCCGGACGCCATGGTGGAGAGCCTGCGCACGTCAACGCCGATGAGCCGGGAGAAAACCTCGGTCTCGGCATCGCAAAACTCGGGGAAGGAGGAGGCCAGTTCCTGGATGGGGCAGTGGCCCTGGCACAGCTGCTCGGCAGCCATGGCGGTCCCCGCGTTGAGGGAATTGGAGGTGGCGACAAAACGGTCGGCATTCAGCGCCGCTGCCAGGGCCTTCGATCTGGCGGCAACGTCTGTTCCGGCCGCGTCCACCAACGGCTGGTACTTCGCCTCCATCTTGGCGAAGCGGCGTTGGGCAAATTCAATGACGCCTTCTTCACCAAAGCTGCCCGCGATCTCATCCAGCGCCAGCCGGGCGATTTCCAGGTAGTCGTCACCAATTTCGGTCTGCCCGCGCTTGGAGACCACATAGCGTCGTGCCGGGCGTCCGGCACCACTCTTGGCGTTGCTGATGAGCTTTATTTCAATCAGGTCTTCGCGGGTCAGTGAGTCCAAGTGCCGGCGGACGGCGGCGGGGGTGAGCCCCAACAGGGTGCCCAGTTGTGCAGCGCTGACCGGCCCGTGTTCCAGGACGGCAGTCATGACGCGGTCCCGGGTACGTTCATCGGGTTCAACAACGGCCAGGGACCGCGGGAGAATGTGCGCACTCATTGACACCTCCACGCAGTTGAATTAACACACAACATTAGACAACACAAGTATGCCGTAATTGCTTCCATGTTGCCACTAAGGTGACCCTACACACCGATCCGGCGCCAATTGCATGAGCCAAGGTGCGCATCTACGTCGCGTAGAATGGCGGCGTGAGAACTACAGCTGCCCCCGCCCTTGAAATCACCGGGCTCATTAAGGACGTAGGGCCCCTGCCGGCACTTGACGGCCGGATGAAGCGGATTATTTCCAATATTAGCCTGCAAGCCCACTTCGGCGCCGTCACGGTGCTGCTTGGTGCCAACGGCGCCGGCAAAACCACCACGATTGAGTGCGCACAGGGCCTGCAACCCCGCACCGGCGGCGAGATTTCCCTGCTGGGCCATGACCCTGCGCACGCCGATGCATCGCTGCGAGCCCGCGTGGGCGTCATGCTCCAAGATGGCGGCCTGCCCCCTGCCGCCCGGCCCATCGCCCTATTGCGCCATGTTGCCAGCCTGTATGCCAACCCCCTCAGTGTTGACTTGTTGGTGGAGCGGCTGGGTATAGGTGAGTTTTCCGACACCACCATCCGCCGCCTCTCCGGCGGTCAGAAGCAACGCCTCGCACTGGCGGCCAGCCTCCTGGGCAACCCCGAGGTGCTGTTCCTGGACGAGCCCAGCGCCGGACTCGATCCACAGTCCCGCCTCATGGTCTTCGAACTCATCCGCGAAATGCGCGAGAGCGGCAAAGCCATCATCCTAACCACCCACCTGCTCGACGACGCGCAGCGGCTCGCCGACTATGTGTACATCGCGGACAAGGGCGAAACGGTCGCCGAAGGCACCGTCCCGGAACTGCTGGGGCGTTCCACTGCTGCATTGGCCCACCGTGAAATGACCTTTGAGTCAGCCGCCGGCCTGGACACGGCCCCGTTGCTGCGCCCGGGCCTGAGCTGCGCGGAAACCCGCCCCGGCTTCTACCGGCTGCTCGGGGATCTGGGCCCGGAAGACTTGGCCCGCTTCGGCGCCTGGACCGCCGCACACAAGCTCATGCCCACCTCGTTCCACCTCGCATCACAATCCTTGGAGGACGTCTTTTTGGCGATCGCCCGGGATGGCGCCGATGCCACACAAGACCAGGCACCGGCGTCGGACTTCACTGGCAACGACGTGGCACGCAAGACGATGGGAATTTCATGAGCACCCTCTTTGACACGGCTCCGCTGGGCCAACCGGCGTCACTGGCACGGCGTGTGGTGAGCCAGGGCAAATACGAGGCCGCCACCATGCTGCGCAACGGCGAGCAGCTGGTCCTCATGGTGGTCATGCCGCTGCTGGGGCTCATTGCCCTGGTGGCCACGCCGTTGCTGGACGGCATGGGGCATCCCCGTGTGGCCATTGCCACACCGGGGATTCTGGCCCTGTGCGCATTGTCGACGGCGTTCACCGGCCAGGGCATTGCCACCGGTTTTGACCGCCGGTACGGAGTGCTGCGCTTCATGTCCACGACCCCGCTGGGCAAGGGCGGGCTGATCGCGGGAAAGGTCATTGCGGTCCTGGTGGCGCTGGCGCTGCAGGTGGTGCTGATTTCCACCGTGGCGGCATTCATGGGCTGGCGGCCGCCGCTGGCCGGTGTGCTGCTGGGCATCCCGCTGCTGATCCTGGGCGCCGCCGCATTTACGGCGCTGGGCCTGCTTATTGCAGGCACGGTCCGCCCGGAAGCGACGCTGGCCATCACCAACCTTGGCTGGATCCTGTTCGCAGCGGTCGGCGGGATTGTGCTGCCGGCCGGTAAATTCTCCGGCGCCCTGGACGGGTTTGTGCAGTGGCTGCCGTCCGGTGCGCTGGGCAATCTCATGCGTGCGGCGCTGTTGGACAGCCGTCTGGATTTGTTTGGTCTGGTTATTTTGCTGGCGTGGGCAGTGGTTGCCGGCGTTGGCGCACTCAAGTGGTTCAAATGGAATTGAAAGGCGTCACCGAAGTGAGTCAAAGCAGCACCAAACTGCGCAGCTTTACCGACAAGCTGCCCACCTCCGTCACCCCCGCGATCAGACGCCTCACGGTGGCCTCACTGATCGGTCAGGGCATACTGATCGTTTCCGGCGGCGTCGTGCGGGTGACCGGTTCGGGCCTTGGCTGCCCCACCTGGCCCAAGTGCACCGCGGAATCGTTGACCAACACCCCCGAAATGGGCATTCACGGCTTCATTGAGTTCGCCAACCGCACGCTCACCTTTGCCTTGGCCGCCGTTGGGTTGGCGCTGCTGGTCATGTTGTGGAACCTGCGCAAGGAACGCAAGGACCTGTTCTGGCTCGCGTTCGGCCTGCTGGCGGTCATCCCTGCCCAGGCCGTCATTGGCGGCATCACCGTCATCACCGGCCTGAACCCCTACGTGGTGAGCCTGCACTTCCTGGTCTCGGCCGCACTGGTCGTTATTTCGATGCTGCTCGTGAACCGCGCCTATGGCCGTACCGGCGCCACTGGCCCGCGCGATGTTCCCCGCGCCCGCCCCCTGATCCGCCAGCTCAGCGTGGTTGCCGCCGTGACAAGCTACCTCGCCGTGGTGCTGGGCACCCTGGTCACCGGATCCGGACCGCACTCGGGCGATTCCACCTCCCCCCGCATGGAGCTCAACGGTTACATTGTGACCCGCATCCACGCCGTCCCGGTGTACATCCTGGTGGTGGCCGCGCTGCTGCTGGTCATCCTGCTGTGGCGCACTGGCCAGGGCGACATCCTGCGCAACGCCGCCATCCTGCTCTTCGTCTCGGTCCTGGCCCAGGGCTTCATTGGTTACTGGCAGTACTTCACCGGCATCCCCATCCTGCTCGTCATTGTGCACATGCTGGGAGCATCGCTCATGCTGTCCGTGGCAACGAACATGGATGACGTGGCGCTGCGCCGCGGCCGGCACGTGGGCACTTCCTAGCCATTTCCTTCGGCGTCCATGACGCCTCTTGCAATGTTCGACGGCGGCCGGTCACCTTCTTCTTGGAGGTGGCCGGCCGCTTTCTGTTGGTCCGCTTTCTGTTGGTCCGCTCGTGTCCGCCAGGGCTGCTGGCCAGGGCTGTCAGTTGGGCCTGTTGGCGTGGGCTGCGGGCAGGCGTCCCGGCCCGTTGGCCGGTCCACGCATGCGCATGGCGGACGTCCCACCTCGGCGCATGGCGCGTGACATTGACGGGCCACTTCCGCTATGCGCCGCGTTGGTTGCTTGCATGGCGCAGGTGGCCCAGTGGCGCCAACCAAGGTACTCTGCGTGCGCATGGCGGGCGTCTGTTTTTGTATGCGCATCGCTGGAGACTGCTCAGGCGCATCCCGGCGGGCCGCGCGAAAAGTTCTGGCAGGGACAATCCGCATGCGTCTAGTGAGCGCCCGCCACGGCGCATGCCGGCGGACGCTGAGTTCATGCGCCTCCATAGCCCTCACCGCGGCGCATGTGGGGCCGCGACGGGCCACGTCGTCGCGACCCTGCCGCTATGCGCCGCGGTGGTTGCTGGCATGGCGCAGGTGGCCCAGTGGCGCCAACCAAGGTATTCTGCGTGCGCATGGCGGAACTCTGTTTTCGTATGCGCATCGCTGGACACTGCGCAGGCGCATGGCGGAAGTCTGTTTTCGTATGCCCATCGCTGGACACTGCGCAGGCGCATGGCGGAACTGGGCTCAGGCGGCACACCTCATCAACTTGCACCTCATCAACCTGGCCCGAAATCAACCTGGCCCGAATGCTTAACCAACAGCGGCCGGTGCCTCCTGTGTGGGAGGTACCGGCCGCCGTCGTACGTTTGAAAGAGGTCAGCCCATGAGCGCCGAGCCAACGAAGGGGTCCACGGCCAAGGACAGGAAGACCAGCGTGAGATAGGTGATGGAGGCGTGAAAAACCTTCATCGCGTTCTTCTTGGTGACCAGGTCCTTCTTGGAGTTGTTGTAGAGGGTGTGGGCCTCGTACAGGAACCAGGCACCGGCGGCGGCCGTGGTGAGCGTGTAGACAATGCCGGCGCCACCGAGCGGAACCATCAGCACTGAGCACACCACCATGGCCCAGGTGTACAGAACAACCTGGACGGCCACCGTGCGGGACCCCGCCACAGCGCCGAGCATGGGGACGTTGACGGCGTTGTAGTCGTCGCTGTAGCGCATGGACAGCGGCCAGTAGTGCGGGGGCGTCCACAGGAAGATGATCATGAACAAGATGACGGCCGGCCACTGGATGTTGTTGTTCACTGCGGCCCAGGCGATCAGGACGGGGAAGCAGCCGGCGGCGCCACCCCACACAATGTTCTGTGCTGTGCGGCGCTTGAGGATCAGCGAGTACACGACGACGTAAACGAAAATGGCGCCAATGCCCAGCATCCCGGTCAGCGGGTTGACGCTCCACAACAAGGCTACGGCCAGCACCGTCAGGACCCAGGAGAAAACGAGTGCTTCGCGGGGAGTGATGACGCCCGTGACGAGGGGGCGCTTGGAGGTGCGGTTCATGATCTTGTCAATGTCGCGGTCAATATAGCAGTTGAACGCGCCGGAAGCGCCGGCCGCCAGCGCGCCGCCCACCATGGTGGCCACCATGAGCCACAGACCCGGGACGCCGGAGTTGCCTGCGTAGCTGTGGGCGTAGAACATGGTGGGCAAGGTGGTGACGAGCAACAGCTCCACAACCCGGGGCTTGGTCAGGGCCAGATAACCCTTGGCTTTCTCCGAGAAACCAATCGAACCCTTGATCGGGGCGTCGGTGGCCGGGGTATGCGTTGCACTCACGTGTAATGTCACCATGTTTTCGTTGTTGATCCGCCCGCAGGCAATTCATGCGGACAGGCTCGTCGATCCTGCATCAGGAATGAGATCGTGCCACCAAATATCATACCCGTCGCGGCCCGGCTCCCACCAGCGAGTGGCGGACCCCACAAAAGCCCAGATGTCAAAGCGTGACCTGACCGTACTCAACATATGAAAACTAATCACGACTACGGCGCCAACTCGTGTAACTTTGGTTATGTCCGGGCTCGCAGGTGCGCCATGAAACCTGAAGCTCGCATGACATGATTTAGAAAAATCTATGCTGCATGCTCCGGGGTTTGGCGCACGTGGTACGGCAGTGTGTGAGTTCTCCGCCGCCCTGCGTGTGCGCCCGAACTTGTAAAGTTTTTGCCCATAACGAGAGGGACCCGTCAGTGTCACATTTGGATTTGCCTACGTTTACCTGGACCGCCACCGATCAGCGCGCAGTGGACACTGCCCGAGTCCTGGCTGCTGACGCCGTTGAGAAGGTTGGCAACGGCCATCCGGGCACTGCCATGTCCCTGGCTCCGGCCGCCTACCTCCTGTTCCAGAAGGTCATGCGCATTGACCCGAAAAACCCCGACTGGCTGGGCCGCGACCGCTTCATCCTGTCCCCCGGACACACGTCGCTGACGCTGTATGTCCAGCTGTTCCTCTCCGGTTACGGACTGGAACTCTCCGACTTGGAGGAACTGCGCACCTGGGGCTCCCTGACCCCGGGGCACCCGGAGTACAAGCACACCGCCGGTGTGGAAATCACCACCGGCCCGTTGGGCCAGGGCCTGGCGTCCGCCGTCGGCTTTGCCTACTCCCAGCGCCGCATGCGCGGCATGATGGACCCCGACGCCGCAGCCGGCACCAGCCCCTTTGACCACACCGTGTGGGTCATCGCCTCCGACGGCGACCTGCAGGAAGGCGTCACGAGCGAGGCCTCCAGCCTGGCCGGGCACCAGGAACTGGGCAACATGGTGGTCATTTATGATTCCAACCACATCTCCATTGAAGATGACACCAACATTGCGTTCTCCGAAGACGTGCTCAAGCGTTACGAGGCGTACGGCTGGCACATCCAGCGCGTCGACTGGACCAAGACGGGTGAATACGTTGAGGACGTGGCCGAACTGCACGCAGCCCTGGCCGCGGCGAAGGCTGAGACCTCCAAGCCGTCCATCATTTCGTTGCGCACCATCATCGGCTACCCGGCCCCCAAGAAGCAGAACACCGGCGCCATCCACGGCTCAGCCTTGGGCGCTGCTGAAGTTGCCGCAGTCAAGGAAGCTCTGGGCTTTGACCCGGAGAAGCACTTTGATGTTGACCCGGAAGTTCTGGCACACACCCGCGAAGTTGCTGACCGCGGCGCTGCCGCCCACGAAGAGTGGGACACTGAGTTCGCCACTTGGGCGAAGGCCAACCCCGACAATGCCGCACTGCTTGAGCGCATTGAAAAGAAGGAACTGCCGGCCAGCTGGGAAGAGAACCTCCCCGTCTTTGAAGGCGGCAAGGACGTCTCCACGCGCGCTGCCTCCGGCAAGGTCCTGAACGCCATTGGCGGTGTCCTGCCGGAACTGTGGGGCGGTTCCTGCGACCTCGCCGGATCCAACAACACCACCTTGGAAGGGACCGGGTCCTTCGTCCCCGCCAGCAAGCAGACGGACGTCTGGTCCGGCGGCCCCTACGGACGGGTCCTGCACTTCGGCATCCGCGAGCACGCTGCCGCTGCCATTGTGAACGGCATCCACTTGGGCGGGCCCACCCGGGCCTACTCCGGCACGTTCCTGATCTTCAGTGACTACCAGCGTCCGGCCATCCGCCTCTCCGCACTCATGGGCGTCCCGTCCATCTTCGTTTGGACCCACGACTCCATCGGTCTGGGCGAAGACGGCCCCACGCACCAGCCGGTTGAGCAGCTCTCCAGCCTGCGCGCCATTCCGGGCCTGGACGTGGTCCGCCCCGGCGACGCCAACGAGGTTGCTGCTTCCTGGAAGAAGATCCTGGAAACCAAGGACAACCCGGCCGGCATCGTGCTGACCCGCCAGAACATCCCCACCTACGTGCGCGGCACGGGCGAAGCCACGGCCACAGAGTTCGCCTCGGCTGACCTGGTTGCCAAGGGCGGATACGTTTTGGCGCAGGCAGTGTCCGACGGCGCCGTGGTCACCCCCGAGGTCATCCTGATCGCCACCGGATCCGAGGTACAGCTTGCTGTTGAAGCACGCGAGGCACTGGCAGCGCAGGGCGTTGCCGCCCGCGTGGTCTCCATGCCGTGTGTTGAGTGGTTCAACGCCCAGCCCGCTGAATACCGCGAGCAGGTTCTGCCCAAGTCCGTCAAGGCCCGCGTTTCAGTTGAAGCCGGCCTGGCTCTTGGCTGGCGCGAGTTTGTGGGCGACGCAGGACGCTCCATCTCCCTTGAGCACTTCGGTGCCTCAGCTGACTACAAGGTCTTGTTCGAGAAATTTGGCATCACCACCGAGGCAGTCACCGCCGCCGCCAAGGAATCATTGGCCGAAGTCAACTCCTAGGCACCGCACTATCGCCGTTTCCCGCTGCTGCCCCGCAACCCGGCCCGCAGCAGCGGGAATGGAACACTTCACCTGCAGTGTTGCACCAAGCAGGTCCCCATTCCCAAGAGATCCAAGGAAGAACGCACAATGAGCAACTCAACACCCACCGCCGACCTCACCGCAGCCGGGGTCTCCATTTGGCTTGACGACCTGACCCGCCTTCGTTTGAACAGCGGCAGCCTTGCCAAACTCATCGAGGAAAAGAACGTTGTTGGCGTTACCACCAACCCCAGCATTTTCGAGGCAGCCATCACCAAGAGCGACGACTACAAGTCGGAACTGAAGAAGTTCTCTGCCGCCGGCATTTCCGCCGAAGATGCAGTCTTTGAAATCACCACCTCCGACGTTGCCGACGGCTGCGACCTGTTCGCACCGATCGCTGCAGCCACGAAGGGCGTTGACGGACGCGTCTCCATTGAAGTGGACCCGCGCAAGGCCTGGGACACCGAGGGCACGTTCGCCGAAGCCAAACGCCTGTACGCCAAGGTCAACAAGAAGAACGTCTACATCAAGATCCCGGCCACGCTTGAGGGCTTGGAAGCCATCACCTCCACCCTGGGCGAGGGCATCAGCGTCAACGTCACGCTGATCTTCTCCCTGGACCGCTACCGTGCCGTCATGAACGCCTTCCTCAGCGGCCTGGAACTGGCCAAGGCCAACGGCCACAACCTGGCTGACATCCACTCCGTAGCCTCCTTCTTCGTCTCACGCGTGGACCTGGAAATTGACGCCCGCCTGGATGCGCTTGGCACCGAGGAAGCGACAGCACTGAAGGGCAAGGCCGGCCTGGCCAACGCCCGCCTCGCCTACCAGGCCTTCGAGGAAGTCTTCTCCTCCGAGCGCTGGGCAGTGCTGGCCGACGCCGGTGCACTCCCCCAGCGTCCGCTCTGGGCCTCCACCGGGGTGAAGAACCCGGCCTACCCGGACACGCTGTACGTGACCGAGCTGGTCGCCGCCAACGTGGTCAACACGATGCCGGAGAAGACCCTCGACGCCACCTTCGACCACGGCGTGGTCACCGGTGACACCATCACCGGCAGCTACGAAGAGTCCAACGCCCTGCTGAACCAGCTTGAGGGCTTGGGCATCTCCTACAACGAGGTTGTCAACCTGCTCGAAACCGAAGGCCTGGACAAGTTCGTCTCCAGCTGGAAGGACCTGCTCAACCACGTGCAGGACGCACTCGACGCAGCTGGTTCGGAGGGTTAGAGAACAATGACTTCACTCGCATTTGCGGCTACCGGAGCCGCCCAGGAGGCAGGGAACACCCACCTCATGACGCTGGTGGCCGACCAGGTCGCCTCACGGATCTTCGCAAAGGATGCCACCCTGTGGGGTCCTGACGCCGAAGCCGAGTCAGCCGTCCGTCTCGGCTGGGTGGAAGCCCCCGAGGTTTCCGCGGCCCTGCTGGATGACATCACGGCCCTGCGCGATGAACTGCGCGCCGAGGGCGTCAACCACATCGTGCTGTGCGGCATGGGCGGCTCCTCACTGGCACCGGAGGTCATCACGGCCACCGCCGGCGTGGAACTCACCGTTCTTGACAGCACCGATCCTGACCAGGTCCGCGCCGCTGTCAGCGACCGCCTCGCCACCACGGCCATCGTGGTCTCCTCGAAGTCGGGTTCCACGTTGGAGACCGACTCGCAGCGCCGCATCTTCGAGCACGAGTTCACGGCCGCAGGCGTGGACGCGAAGTCACGCATCATCATCGTCACCGACCCCGGTTCACCGCTGGATTCCTCAGCCCGCGAGGCCGGCTACCGCAAGGTGTTCAACGCCGATCCCAACGTGGGCGGTCGCTACTCCGGCCTGACTGCTTTTGGGCTGGTCCCCTCCGGACTGGCGGGCGTGGACGTGGCGGCATTGTTGGATTCCGCTGAGGAAGCCGCGGAGATGCTCCGCGACGACGACGTCGACAACGTAGGCCTGCGCCTTGGCGCGGCACTGGGTGGGACAGCACCCCTGCGGAACAAGATCGTCATTGTCGATGAGGGCTCGGGCATTGTCGGTTTCGCCGACTGGGCCGAACAGCTCATCGCCGAGTCCACCGGCAAGCTGGGCACGGGCTTGCTGCCCGTCGTCGCCGATGCCACCTCCCCCGAGGTCACCGGCGGTGCTGCAGACGTGCTGGTGGTTCGGCTGGTGGCCGGGGACGCCGACGTCGAACTGCGTGAGAACGAGGTGAGCATTGCCGGTGATCTGGGCGCGCAGATGATGGTCTGGGAATTTGCCACCGCCGTCGCCGGGCGCCTGCTGGGCATCAACCCCTTTGACCAGCCTGATGTTGAGGCTGCCAAGGAGGCCGCCCGCGGGCTGCTCGATGCGACTCCGGCGGCCACGCCGGCACTGTTCACGGACGGCGCCGTTGAGGTGCGCACTGCCAATGACGACGCCGGCTGGTTGGCCGGGGCGGGCACGCTCACCGAGGCGCTTTCAGCCTTGCTGCAGGCACTGCCTGACGACGGCTACCTGAGTATCCAGGTCTACTTGGACCGCCTGGCACATGCTCCTTTGGCAGAGATTCGTGATGAACTCGCCGCAGCTGCTGCCCGCCCGGTCACCTTCGGGTGGGGTCCGCGTTTCCTGCACTCCACCGGTCAGTTCCACAAGGGCGGACCCGCCATTGGCGTGTTCCTCCAGGTGAGCGGCACCGCCACCGAGGATTTGGCCATTCCGGATCGCCCGTTCAGCTTCGGGGAGCTCATTGCTGCCCAGGCCGCCGGTGACGCTGCCGTTCTTGCCAACCACGGCCGCCCTGTTCTTCGTCTGCACCTGAGCGACACGGCTGCCGGTGTTGCACAACTTAAGACTGCGGTGGCCAACCTTCCCGGCCGCCACTTAGACGCATAAGGCTGCTTCCCACCAGATGTCAACTTCTGCCACAACTCAAACTGAAAACCCGCTCCGGGACATCCGCGATCGCCGGCTGTCCCGGGTTGCGGGCCCGTCTTCGCTGGTGCTCTTCGGAGTGACCGGGGATTTGGCGCGCAAGAAACTCATGCCCGCCGTTTACGACCTCGCCAACCGCGGCCTGCTCCCGCCCAGCTTCGCACTCGTGGGCTTTGCCCGCCGCGACTGGAGCGATCAGGAGTTCGCCGCTGAGGTCAAGGCCTCTGTGCAGGCCCACTGCCGTACCCCGTTCGATGAAACCGTATGGAATCAGCTGCGTGAAGGCATCCGCTTCGTGCGCGGCGAGTTCGATGAACACGACGCATTTGAACGCCTCAAAACCACGTTGGCCGAACTCGATGCGAGCCGAGGCACCCGTGGCAACCATGCGTTCTACCTGTCCATCCCGCCGAAGGCCTTTGAGCTGGTGTGCCGCCAGCTCTCCGAGCATGGTCTGGCACAGGCAGAGGACGATAGCTGGCGCCGGGTGGTTATCGAAAAGCCGTTTGGCCACAACCTGGAGTCGGCACGGGCACTGAACGACATTGTTGAGTCCGTGTTCCCGGCCGATGCCGTGTTCCGCATTGACCATTACCTGGGCAAGGAGACGGTGCAGAACATTCTGGCCCTGCGTTTTGCCAACCAGTTCTTTGAACCCTTGTGGAACGCGAACTACGTTGACCACGTCCAGATCACCATGGCCGAGGACATCGGCACCGGCGGACGAGCAGGCTATTACGACGGCGTGGGTGCCGCCCGCGACGTCATCCAGAACCACCTGCTGCAGCTGTTGGCACTGACGGCCATGGAGGAGCCCATCTCCTTCAATGCCGAGCACCTGCGCGCTGAGAAGGAAAAGGTCCTGGCCGCCGTCAAGCTTCCCGAAGACCTCTCCACCCACTCGGCCCGCGGCCAATTTGCAGGCGGCTGGCAGGGTGGGGAACATGTCTTGGGTTACCTGGAGGAAGAGGGCATTCCCGCCGATTCCACCACGGAGACCTACGCTGCCCTGCGCCTGGACATCAACACCCGACGCTGGTCGGGCGTGCCGTTCTATCTGCGCGCCGGCAAGCGTTTGGGCCGTCGCGTGACGGAAATCGCCGTCGTTTTCAAACGTGCACCAAACTTGCTCTTCACCGATCATGCAGAGGATGACTTTGGCCAGAACGCCGTCGTCATCCGTGTGCAGCCGGATGAGGGCGTCACCATCCGCTTCGGTTCCAAGGTGCCCGGCACGCAGATGGAAGTCCGCGACGTCACCATGGACTTCGGCTATGGGCACGCTTTCACCGAATCCAGCCCTGAGGCGTACGAACGCCTCATCCTGGATGTTTTGCTGGGCGAACCGCCGTTGTTCCCCCGGCACGAAGAAGTGGAACTGTCCTGGAAGATCCTTGACCCGTTCGAGGATTTCTGGGCAGCCGAGGGCGTTCAGCCCGAAAGCTATGAGCCGGGCAGCTGGGGACCAGCGTCGGCAGACGAGCTCTTGAAGCGAGACGGAAGGACGTGGCGGCGGCCATGATCGTTGAACTGCCCGACACAACCACCTCCAAGATCACCAAGCAGATCGTCAAGCTGCGCGAACAGGGCGGCGTTGTCGCCCTGGGGCGTGTCCTGACCCTGGTGGTCATCACCCGCGACGGCCTGGAAGAGGAAGCCATCACGGCTGCCAACCTGGCCAGCCGCGAACACCCCTGCCGGATCATTGTTTTGGCCACGGGCTCACCCGACGAGGACACGCGCCTTGACGGGCAGATCCGTGTCGGCGGCGACGCCGGCGCTTCTGAAGTCATCGTGCTGCGCGGCTTCGGTGAGCTGGCGGTGGAGAACGAATCGATCGTTTCAGCACTGCTGCTCCCGGATGCGCCCATCGTTGCCTGGTGGCCCAACGAAGCACCGCAAGTGCCGAGCAAGTCACCGGTGGGGCGTATTGCACACCGCCGCATCACGGACTCGGCCAACGCCGAGGATCCACGCGAGGCGCTCAAGCATATGGCCCTGACATATGCTGCCGGTGACACCGACCTGGCCTGGACGCGCCTGACCAATTGGCGCATCCAGCTGGCGGCCGCCCTGGACCAGTACGACGGCACCGACCCGATCACGGGCTTGTCCGTGGAGGGTGCCAGCGACTCCCCCAGCACCTTGTTGCTGGCGGCCTGGCTGCACCAGGCGCTGCAAGTTCCCATCGCCGTCATGGAGGATCCGCGTGGCACGGGAATCCGCCAGGTGGTGATCGAGCGCGGCAGCGGAAACATCGAATTGACCCGTCCCGGCGCGCTCGAGGCAACACTGCGCCAGCCCGGACAGCCGCAGCAGCAGATTTCACTGCCGCGGCGGACCCTGCAGGACTGCCTCGCGGAGGAACTTCGCCGACTGGATCCTGATGAAGTGTTTGGTGAAGTGGTCACCGAGGGCTTGAATAAATTGTTGGCAGAAGAGAAAGTTGTTCAGTCATGAATCGCAATGTCCGTGTCACTCCCCACCCGTCCTTCGAGGTGCTGGCTGCAACCACCGCCGTCCGGCTCATCACCCGCCTTCTGGATGTTCAAAGTGAGCGCGGCGAGGCCACAGTGGTTCTGACCGGCGGCAGCGTCGGCATTGCCACCCTGGCGGAAGTTGCCAAGTCACCGGCCCGGCTGGCCGTTGATTGGAGCAAGGTCAACTTCTGGTTTGGGGACGAACGCTTCGTGGAGACGGACTCCCCCGACCGGAATTACGGTCAGGCTGCTGACGCCCTGCTGAACCTCATCCCGGTTGATCCGGCCCGGGTGCATGTCATGGCAGCCTCGGACAAGGTAACGGATTTGGAGGCGGCTGCGGCAGATTACGTCTCACAGCTTGCCGCCGCCGCCCGTTCCGAGTGGGAGAACGACGACGAATCCCCGGCCGAACCGCCGGCGGTCCCCCGTTTCGATGTGCTGTTGCTGGGTCTTGGCCCGGATGCGCACATTGCCTCCCTGTTCCCGGAGATGGCAGGAATCCGCGTCACCGGCACACCCGTGGTGGGGGTACGCAACTCACCCAAGCCGCCGCCGTCGCGCATTTCCTTGACGCTGGAGGCCATCAACTCGGCCCAGGAGATCTGGATTGTGGCGGCCGGCGCGGACAAGGCGGCAGCGGTTGGCCTCGGCCTGGCCGGCGCCAGCCCCGTTCAGGTTCCTGCATCCGGTGCCCGCGGCGTCAACAAAACCATGTGGCTCCTGGATGAAGCGGCCTCGGCCAAAGTCCCCTCGGAACTGTTGGGCCGGGATCGCTAACGTTGAGATGTGAGATAACGACGTGTCCGAGGATTGAGAAACGACGTTATCTCACATCTCAACGGAGCGGACTGTAAAAAAGCGAAGGTCCCCGCCAGCATTTGCCGGTGGGGACCTTCGCTTTGTGTGCGGCTGAATTTAGCCGCCGATGTTCCCGTAGGACATGACCAGGCCCAGGCCGATGATGACTATGCCCCAGACGATGCCCAGGACCACGGTGAAGCGGTTCAGGTTGCGCTCGGCCACACCTGATGAGCCCAGGTTGGAGCTCATGCCGCCACCAAACATGTCTGACAATCCGCCTCCGCGGCCCTTGTGCAGCAAGATCAACAGGGTCAGCAGCAGGCTGGTAACACCCAGGAGAATCTGCAGGGCAATTTGTAGAGCTTCCACGAGGGGGCCTTTCAGCATGGAGGTGGTAAAACAAAAGACTGTGGTGTTTGCACCGCAGTCAAGTCTAGCCGGGTCGACCCGCAACATGCGAATGGACACGGCTCAGTTCGTGGGTGGGCCCACGCGACCGAGGGACCCGCCGCGAGCTTGCCGGGGGGGTGGAGGTCGTGGGTGGGCCCACGCGACCAAGGGACCCGCCGCGAGCTTGCGAGGGGTGGGAGGTCGTGGGGACTACTTCGTGACCAAGTGGTTTTCAAAGCGGGCAATGTTGGCAAACTCCCCGGCGTCGAGGCTGGCACCGCCCACGAGCACGCCGTCAACGTCGCGCTCTGCCATGATGGCGCCGACGTTGTTGGCCTTGACGGAGCCGCCGTAGAGCAGGCGCGTCTTGGCGGCGGTCTCGGCGTCGAAGAGTTCAACCAGTTCGGCGCGGATGGCGGCGCACATTTCCTGTGCATCTTCCGGACCTGCAACCTCGCCGGTGCCAATGGCCCAGACGGGTTCGTAGGCAATGACCAGCGTTGCGGCCTGCTCGGCGGTGAGGCCGGCAACTCCGCCCCGGACCTGGGCCAGGGTGTGCTCAACATGGGTTCCGGCCTTGCGGATCTCCAGGCCTTCACCGGCGCAGAGCACGGGGGTGACCTCGTTGCGGAACGCAGCCTTGACCTTGGCGTTGAGCAGTTCGTCGCCCTCGCCGTGGATTTCGCGGCGCTCACTGTGGCCCACCAGAACATAGGCGCAGCCGAGCTTGTTCAGGAATGCACCCGAAATGTCACCCGTGTAGGCGCCTGAGTCCTGGTCGGAGAGGTCCTGGCCACCGTAGGCGAGCTTGAGCTTGTCGCCCTGAACCAGGGTCTGAACGCCGCGCAGGTCGGTGAAGGGAGGGAAGACTGCAACTTCCACCCGGTCAAAATCGTGGCGGGCATCGGAGAGGGTCCACGCCAGCTTCTGCAGCAAGGTGATGCCCTGGACGTGGTCCATGTTCATCTTCCAGTTCCCTGCAATCAGCGGTGTCCGGTCGAAGTTGCCGTTCGTTGAAGTAGTCATCGCTTCTCTCATTTTCTTGTGCTGCTTGTTCTAATACGGTCCTCGCATCCGTGCCATGGGGGCCGCCGGATGGAGGGAAAATTTGTGGGGTGCGGCAAAAGGTGGCGGCTGGTTCCCCTGCCGCCACCTGTGGAACTTAGCGTTCCAGTGCCACCAAACCAGGCAATTCCTTGCCTTCGAGGTATTCCAGGCTTGCTCCACCACCGGTGGAGATGTGCCCAAATGCTTCGTCGGCGAAGCCGAGTGAGCGGACGGCGGAGGCTGAGTCGCCACCGCCGACCACGGTGAATCCGCCGTTGCTGCTGTTGGCGCTCAGGGCTGCTGCCACGGCACGGGTTCCTTCGGCAAACGCCGCGAACTCAAACACACCCATGGGTCCGTTCCAGAACACGGTCTTGGCACCCGCGATGGCGTTGGCAAACGCCACGCCGGTGTCCGGTCCAATGTCCAAACCGAGCCCGGAGGCGCCGAAGCTGCTGCTTTCAATGGCGTCGGCGGGGACGGTTTCGTGTGCAGCATCGGCCGCAAAAGCTGCCGCCACAATCACATCGGTGGGCAGCACGAACCGGGTCCCTGCTGCTTCGGCACGGGCCAGGTAGTCCTTGACCACGGGGATCTGATCGACTTCCAGCAATGAGGCACCAACCTTGTGGCCCTGGGCTGCGAGGAAGGTGAACAGCATGCCGCCGCCAACCAAGATGGAGTCGGCCTTGCCAATGAGGTTGTCAATGACGGCCAGCTTGTCGGAAACCTTGGAGCCACCCAGAACAACCACGTAGGGCCGTTCGGACTCGGTGGTGAGCTTGCGCAGCACCTCGAGCTCGGTGCGGACCAGATCGCCCTGGTAGGACGGCAGCGCCTTGGCAATGTCGTACACGCTGGCGTGCTTGCGGTGCACTGCACCAAAAGCATCGTCAACATAGGCGCCGTTGTCACCCGTCAGCGCGGCGAGCTCGCCAGCGAAAGCCGCCCGTTCGCCGTCGTCCTTGGAGGTCTCACGCGCATCGAAACGCACGTTTTCCAGCACCAGGACACTGCCATCTGCCAGCGCAGCGGCACCAGCCCGGGCAGCGGGCCCGGTGGTGTCCCCTGCCAGCGTGGCGTTCAGGCCGGGGGCCAGTTCTGCGAGCCGGGTGACGGCGGGCGCCAGGGAGTACTTGGTTTCCGGGGCACCCTTGGGACGGCCCAGGTGGGCTGCCACCAAAACGCGCGCGCCGGCGTCGGCAAGGGCGGTGATGACGGGCAGGGAAGCCTTGATGCGCCCATCATCAGTGACGTTAGAGCCGTCGAGCGGCACGTTCAGGTCACTTCTGACCAGAACGTACCGCCCGCGGACACCTTCATCGATGAGTTCGTTGAGGGTGTGAAGAGTCATTCCTGTGCCTTAGAGCTTCGAGGCTACGAGCTTGGTCAGATCGACCAGGCGATTGGAGTAGCCCCACTCGTTGTCGTACCACGAAACAACCTTGACCTGGTTGCCAATGACCTTGGTCAAACCAGAGTCAAAGATGGACG
>JBBPZC010000231.1:0-9164 GCA_038199275.1 Actinomycetales bacterium | reverse complement strand
GCCCGAGATGAAGTCGGCGTACGCGGTTTCGAAGCCCAGCACCCAGTGCGAGATGTATACGCAGGCGGCGGCAATGCCCATGCCAATGCCGTTCATGATGATGAACAGCACCACTTCACGGACCATGTTGGCCTGGCGGCGGTGGCGGAACGTCCAATAACGGTTGGCCAGCCAGGAGAACACGGTGGCCACGGCGGCGGAAATGATCTTTGCCCTCGTGGGGTGGGCGCCCATCTCGCCGCTGAGCAGCCACAGGTAAATGCCGGTGTCGATGACAAAGACGATGCCGCCCACAGCACCAAATTTGGCCACTTCACGCCAAAACAGACCCATCAGCGCCTTGATGCGGGTAACAAGCGATTGAAACATGATCCTCCGTTGATCTCAGGGCAAAAACGGATGATTCACGCTGCGCCTTCTCACGGAATTCTAACCGCAGAAAATGTTGCCCGTCTGCCTCCAGACTGCGAACGGACTGCCACGGAGAAAGGAATTGGCCCACATTTACCACCTAAAACTGGCGGAAGTCCGGGCAAAAGCCACGATCCGGGCAGTCTTTCGGTACGCTGGGGACTGTGACTTTTCCTGTAATCGGTGTGGTGGGCGGCGGGCAGCTGGCCCGCATGATGGCCCCCTCAGCCGTGGCCCTTGGTTTTGAATTGCGTGTCCTTGCCGAATCGCCGGAGGTGTGCGCGGTGCCCGTGGTGGCCCACGCCCCTGTAGGCGACTACACGGACGTGAACACTTTGCGTGATTTTGCGCGCGATGTGGACGTGCTCACCTTTGACCACGAACACGTCCCGAACGAGCATTTGCAGACCCTGATCGCCGAAGGCGTCAACGTCCAGCCGCGCCCCGACGCGCTGGTCAACGCCCAGGACAAACTGGTCATGCGCGCAGCGATTGAGCGCCTGGGCCTGCCCAACCCGGTCTGGGCCGCCGTCGCCACTCCTGCCGAGATTGTTGCGTTTGGCGACACGCACGGCTGGCCCGTGGTGTTGAAGATGCCGCGCGGCGGGTACGACGGCAAGGGCGTGAAGGTCATGCGCTCCGCGGGCGACGCCGACGCTGCCGCCGACTGGTTCGAGGCCATGAACCCGCTGCTGGTGGAAGAAATGGTGGGGTTCTCCCGCGAGCTCTCCGCCCTGGTTGCCCGCACGCCC
This sequence comes from Actinomycetales bacterium, assembly GCA_038199275.1. GTDB lineage: Bacteria > Actinomycetota > Actinomycetes > Actinomycetales > Micrococcaceae > Specibacter. The sequence goes on along the minus strand of JBBPZC010000231.1, from coordinate 8,001 downwards.
TCCGGCGAGTCCCGCGCCTGGCCCGTGGCCGAATCCATCCAGGTGGACGGGGTGTGCGATGAGGTCATTGCCCCCGCTCCCCTGATCTCCGACGAGGTGGCCGCCACTGCGCAGGCCGCCGCGCTGCGGATTGCCAATGAATTCGGCGTCACCGGCGTCATGGCCGCCGAGCTTTTCGAGACGCCCGGCCGCGGCCCCGGCTTCCTGATCAACGAACTGGCCATGCGCCCGCACAACACCGGCCACTGGACCATGGACGGGGCCGTCACCGGCCAGTTCGAGCAGCACCTGCGCGCTGTTTTGGACCTGCCGCTGGGTTCCACTGATGCGCTCGGCGAGATTGTGGTCATGAAAAACTTTCTGGGCGGTGCCAACCAGGACCTGTTCGGCGCATACCCCGCAGCGCTGTCCGCCGAGCCCACCGTCAAGGTGCACAGCTACGGCAACTCGGTCCGCCCTGGACGGAAGATCGGCCACGTGAACGTGATCGGTTCAGCGTCCGACGACGTAGCCGCCGTCCGCGCCCGCGCCACCACCGTGGCAAACATCATTCGAGACGGAGCCTGATTCTTTTGAGCGATTCCCCCGCTTCCGCTGTCGGCACGCCCGCTGTTGGCACTGTCCCCGTTGCCCCTGTTGGCACGCCCCTGGTTGGCATTGTCATGGGCTCTGATTCCGACTGGCCCGTCATGGAAGCCGCCGCGGCGGCCCTGAGCGAATTCGGCATCCCCTTTGAAACGGATGTGGTCTCCGCCCACCGGATGCCCACGGAAATGATCGCCTACGGCCAGGGCGCAGCAGCCCGCGGCATCCGCGTCATCATTGCCGGCGCCGGCGGTGCCGCACACCTGCCGGGCATGCTGGCCTCCGTCACCACCTTGCCGGTGGTGGGCGTGCCCGTTCCATTGCAGACCTTGGACGGCATGGACTCACTGCTCTCAATTGTTCAGATGCCTGCCGGCGTCCCCGTCGCCACGGTGTCGATTGGCGGCGCCCGCAACGCCGGCCTGCTGGCCGTGCGCATGCTGGCCAGCGGCGCCGACGAGCTTGCCATCTCCCTGACCGCACAGCTGGGCACCTTTGCCCAGGATCTGAACCACCAGGCCTCCGCCAAGGGTGCCGCGCTGCGCGAGAAGGCCCAGGCCAACTACCCGCTGGCTGTTGCACGTCCTTCATCAACTACGGCCGGGGCGTGAAAATAACAGCATGAGTTTCAGCAGCCCCAAGGTCAACCACGCCTCAAACCGCCCACCGATCCTGACCAACCCGGTCAGGTACCCGGAGTCGGCGTCGGCTCCAGTGCGCTCCAAGCGTGCCTGGTTCCTGTTGCTGCTGACCCTTTTTGTCCCCGGAGCGGCCCAGCTCGTGGCGGGGAACAAGCGGCTGGGCCGCACTGCCCTGCGCCTGACTTTCACGGCCTGGGCAGTGGTGATTGCCGCCGTCGTACTTGCCTTGGTGAGCAGGGAAACGCTGCTGAACCTGTTCACGAATCCGTGGACCTCGCTGCCGATCATTGTGCTGATCGCGGCCGCGGCGGTGGGTTGGGCGGTGATGTTCCTAAATACGCTGGTGATCATCAGGCCGTCGTTGCTGGCGCCGGGGATGCGTGGGCTGGTGGGTGCGGCCATGGTGGTGCTCATGGTGGTCACGAGCGGCTCGCTTGGCTACGGTGCGTTTCTGATTAATTCCGGGCGCAACGCCATTTCCTCCATTTTTGCCTCCGGGCCCAACATGGATCCGGTGGATGGCCGGTACAACTTCCTCGTCATGGGCGGGGATGCCGGCGAGGCGCGCTCCGGCCGCCGTCCGGACTCGATCATCGTGGTCAGTGTGGATGCGAAAACCGGCCAGGGTGCCACGATCAGCATTCCGCGCAACCTGCAAAACGCGCAGTTCTCCCCCGGTTCACCCCTGTGGGGCGTGTATCCGGAAGGGTACAACTGCGGCGATGCCTGCATCATCAACTCGCTCTACACCGACGTCACGAACAACCACAAGGACCTGTACCCGAAGGACGCCGACCCGGGCGCGGCAGCCATGATGGACGCCGCCGGCGGAGTGCTGGGACTGCAAATCCAAGGCTATGTGCTCATTGACATGGCCGGTTTCTCCTCGCTCATCGACGCCCTGGGCGGGGTCAAAGTGAACGTTGGCGGCTGGGTGCCCATCAGCGGCGATGACGTTGGCAACGGCCTGCACCTGCCGCCCACCGGCTGGATCAGCCCCGGTGTCCAGACCCTGAACGGCTACCATGCCCTGTGGTACGCCCGCTCCCGCGAATGGGTGACCGACTACGCCCGCAGCCAGCGCCAGCAGTGCATCCAGTCCGCCATTCTGGCCCAAATGGATCCCGCCACGGTGCTGACCAAGTTCGATGCACTTGCCGGCGCCGGGGCGAAGGTCATGGAGTCGGACCTGCCCGCCGGGCAGTTGGGCAGCTTCGTCTCGCTGGCGCTAAAGACCAAATCCCACGACCTGGCCAAGCTGACGATCGGCCCGCCCGACTTCTCCCAGGACATGCCCACCTACCCGGACTTTGCCGTGATCCACCAGCGGGTCCAGCAACTGTTGCACCCGGGTGAGCCCGCGCCTGCGTCGGACGCACCTGCTTCCGACGCGCCTGCTTCTGAGGCGCCGGCAGATCCCGAGGCACCTGCAGATCCTGCGGCGCCGGCCCCTGCGCCCGAGTCGACCGAAGCCCCGGCACCCGAGGTTCCGGCAGCGCCGTCGCCCGATCTCACCGCGGACTACCTCCAGCAGCTGGCCATCAACGGCGACGACGCGGGCCTGTCCGCACTGCTGGTCAACAACGGCACCTGCTCGCCGGGCTAGGAAAACTCGTCCTGCTGGCTGCGCACTCTCAATTGTTTTCATGTTTTGTCTTGGACCAGGAGGAACATCCACATGTTTGCACTGACAAACATCACCCGTGACTACCCGTGGGGATCGCCAACCGCCATCGCCGAGCTGTTGGGCACCACGCCCAGCGGCGGCCCCGAGGCTGAGCTGTGGATGGGCGCCCACCCGGATTCGCCCTCGCTTGCCCAGACCACCGAGGGCGCCGTGCCGCTGGACGGGCTCATTGCAGCCCACCCGGCCCTGAGCCTGGGCCCGGAAGCCCTGGCCGCGTTTGGCCCGCGGCTGCCGTTTTTGGTCAAGCTGCTCGCTGCCGACAAGGCGCTGTCCCTGCAGGTGCACCCCACGCAGGAGCATGCCAAGAAGCGTTTCGCGGACGAAGAGGCTGCCGGGATTGCCCGTGATGCCACGAACCGCAGCTACAAGGATGAGCAGCACAAGCCCGAAATGCTGCTGGCCCTGACCCCGTTTGAGGCATTGTGCGGCTTCCGTCCCACCGCCGAGGCGGCGGAGCTTTTCCGCACGATTGCCGGCTTCCTTCAGGACGACGGCGTCGAGGTCCCGGCGCTGCTCTCCCAGGTTGAGATGACGCTGAACTCGCGCATGGCGGCTCCCATGGTGGTGCGCCGTGCCTTTGAATCCCTCGTTAACGGGGGCGCCGAGACCACCTCCTTGGTGGAGGTGGCGGTGCCTGCTGTCGCTGCCGCGGCTGCCTCCGCCTCGGCTGCCGGCACAATGCTGCCCGCCGCACTGTTGACCGTGCTGGACTTGGCGCAGCAGTACCCGGGCGACGCCGGCGTCCTGGTTTCGCTGCTTCTGAATCGGGTGTCCTTGGTGCCCGGCGAGGCTATTTACCTGCCGGCCGGAAACATCCACGCCTACCTGAACGGGCTGGGCCTTGAGGTCATGGCCTCCTCCGACAACGTGCTGCGCGGTGGCCTGACCGGCAAGCACATGGACGTTGCGGAGTTGCTGGACGTTGTTGACTTCTCCCCCGCTGCCGTCCCGGTGGTTCCCACCAGGGTGACGGATCTGGGCCAAAAGGTGTGGGAGCCGCCCTTCGCCGAGTTCGCGCTGCAGCGGGTGGAAATTGCGCCCGACGGCGATCCCGTCCCGCTGGTGCAGAACGGGCCCCTGATTGTGCTGGCAACTTCCGGCTCTGTGCTCTTGGATTCCCCGCGCGGGGACGTGGTGCTGGGCCGCGGTGGATCCGTCTTCGTGCCCTTCGCCGAGGAGCCGGTCATGGTGCACCCGCATGCCGACGCTGCGGGCGCCACCTCCGTCGTTTTCGCCGTTACCTGTGGGGCGTTCGACTCGTGAAACCAATTTTGCAGCAAAGTGTCTGGGCCGAATTTCAGCGCCGCCTGGGCAAAAAAGTCCATGAAGGCATCGGCCAGGAATGGAGTTTTGTGGCGCTGCAGGAAAGCACGCCGCTGGGCATGTACCTGTATGTCCCGTACGGTCCGTGTGCAAACTCCGTGGCGGCATTCGACGACGCCATGACCGCCCTGACAGCCCTGGCGAAAAACACGAAGGCCCACTACGTGCGGATTGAGCCGGTGGCGGCAGGTCTGGGCACTGACGGTGCCCGGCTGCTCGCCGACCGCGGTCTGGTGAAGTCCCCCAGTGACGTCCAGCCGGCACTGACCTGGAAAGTCGATCTGTCCCAGGATGAGGCAGCCCTGTTGAAGGGCATGCGCAGCACCAGCCGCAACCTGTACCGGAACATCCACAAAAAAGGTGTCACCTTTGATGTCTCCACAGATCCGGCGGATCTGCCCATCCTGTTGAACTTCCTGGCGCAGGTCTCCGGGCGTGCTGATTTCAAGGCGCAATCGAACACCTATCTTTCGACGGCGGCACAGGTGCTCATGCCGGCTGGCGCGGCGAAGTTGTTCATCGCCCGGTTGGAGGGGGAACCCATCGCGGCCGCCCTGTCCTACGACACCGGCGAAACCCGTGTGTACGCGCACGCTGCGGCGGACGACAACCACCGCAAGCTCAACGCCGGCATCCCCCTGCTGGTGACAATGATGCTGGACGCCAAGGCCGCCGGCATGACCGGGTTCGACATGTGGGGCGTCAGCCCGGAGGACGAGCCGGATCACGCCTGGGCCGGGTTCTCCCGCTTCAAGCGTTCCTTTGGCGGCGCAGAGGTTTCCTACCTGGGCACGTGGGACCTGCCGGTCAACGCCTTCATGTACAACGCCTACGCGGCAACCCGGAAGGCCCGCAGCGTTGCCCGCAGTGCCATCAAGTCGGCACGGGCCGCTGCGGCACGCCTGCGCAGGCCGAGTTCTGCGCCAGACGCATAGCGCCCGACGGCGTTGGGCGCCACCCAGCGCAAGCCGCCCGACGCCGTCGTACTCTGGGCATGCGCAACGCCAGCCCCTGGCCGGGCGCATGGTGAAAGTGGGCTATAAATTCCGCGCAGAGGTCACCCTCCACCTTGGCGCCCGGTGACACCCCGCGCCAACCTCGACCCCGAACCCTGCGCCGAATGAACCACGACGGCGGCAGCGACGCAAAAAAGCGGGCGTTTGCGGTTAAAGCCGGGGTTGGACCACTGGCTTTAACCGCAAACACCCGCTTTTGTTGGCGCGGTAAAAAAAATCAAGCGCGGCGGGCGTAAGTCTCCCACTTGGCGGCCTGATGCTCACCCTCAACAAAGCGGACGGTGCCGGACTTGGAGCGCATCACGATGGACTGCGTCAACACGCGGCCCTTGTCGTAGCGAACGCCCTTGAGCAGGTCGCCGTCGGTGATGCCGGTGGCGGCGAAGTAGCAGTTGTCGCTCGTGACCAGGTCGTTGGTGGACAGAACACGGTCGAGGTCGTGGCCGGCGTCGATCGCCTTCTGCTTCTCGTCGTCGTCGGTGGGCCAGAGGCGGCCCTGGATGACGCCGCCCAAGGTCTTGATGGCACAGGCGGCCACGATGCCTTCCGGCGTTCCGCCAATGCCCATGAGCGCGTCAACGCCCGTGCCGGGGCGGACCGCGGCGATGGCACCTGCCACGTCGCCGTCGAGGATGATCTTGGTGCGGGCTCCGGCGTCGCGAATTTCCTGGATGAGCGGCTGGTGGCGGTCGCGGTCCAGGACCATGACGGTCAGCTGGTTGATTTTCACGCCCTTGGCCTTGGCGATCAGGTGCATGTTCTGCTTGACGGGCAGGCGCAGATCACCCATGTCCGCAGCCTAGTGACCGGTGACCAGCTTCTCCATGTAGAACACGGCGGAGGGGTCAAACATGGTCCCGCGCTCGGCCACGGCCAGGACGGCCAGGGCGTTGTTGATGCCCATGGCGGTCAGGCGGGTGCCGTCGATCGGGTCCACGGCAACATCGCACTCGGGGCCGGATCCATCGCCCACCATCTCGCCGTTGAACAGCATGGGAGCTTCGTCTTTTTCGCCTTCACCAATGACCACAACGCCGTTGAAGTGGACGGTGGAGAGCAGGGAACGCATGGCATCCACCGCTGCGCCATCCGCCAGGTTCTTTTCGCCATACCCCACCCAGTGGCCGCCGGCAATGGCGGCCGCTTCGGTGACACGCACCAACTCCAGGGCCAGGTTCCGGTCCGGCTCGTCGTCGCCGACGGCGAGTGAACGGGACAGTTTTGAGTAATCCATTTGTGCTGCTTTATCAGCCACGTGTAAACCCCATTGTTCGGGTAGGCGCAATTTCGAGTGTGCGCGACGGTGCGCACCGTTGATGTGTTCTTGCCTACGCTCACCATGATAGGCGAAAGCACCGCCCCCGCAGGCCCCTTTGACGCAGTGAGCTGCGCCACCTCCACCCGCGCAGTGTCAGATCCGCCGCCCCGATCTGGGAAGATGGTCTGGTGAGTGCAACCAACACCCCTCCCGTCAAGCCCGTCATTGCGGCCGGCGCCGCCAAGCGCGCCAACGCTTCCGTGATCGGCATGCTCCTGGCAATGTTGTCAACGGTTGCCATTGTTGTGACCATTGTTTGGCTCAACCCGGAACCCAAGGCCGACACGTACCGCAGCAACATTGATGTGGCTGCGGTTGCCGGCCACGCCGCGGACACCGCCGGTTTTGTCCCCGTGGCGCCGGATCTGCCGGAGGGCTGGTCTGCCAACTATGCCCGCTGGAATCCGCCGGGTGCTGACGGCGTCGCATTTTGGGATGTTGGCTATGTGACGGCGAATGACACGTTTATTGCCTTGCGCCAGTCCATCACGGCCAACCCCACGTGGGTGGCTGATCAGGCGCAGCACGCTTCTGTCACCGGCAAGCGCACCATTGACGGCCACGACTGGGAACTTCGTGATAAACCTAAAGGCGACCGCAGTTTGGTACTCACCAGCGGCGAGACCATCATCGTGTTGACCGGAGCCGCCGACTTCAAGGATTTTGATATCCTTGCCGCCGGCGCCACCAGCCAGCTCGGCGAATCCAGCAGCACACCCACAGCGAAGGACGGCAAATAATGAGTGGCGGAGAAGACGGCAACAAAGACGCAGTGGCGTTCCACCCCCAGACTCCCTCAGAGGCCTGGAGCACTCTCATGGCCGGCAACGCCCGGTTTGTGGAAGCCAACTCTTCGCACCCGAATCAGGATGCCGCGCGCCGCACCTCGCTGCTGTCCACCCAGCACCCCTTCGTCATGATTTTCGGCTGCTCCGACTCCCGCCTGGCCGCAGAAATCATCTTCGATCTGGGCCTCGGCGACGCATTCGTGGTCCGCACCGCCGGCCATGTCATTGACAACACGGCCCTCGGCTCGCTGGAATACGGCGTGGAATACCTGGACGTGCCGCTGATTGTGGTGCTCGGCCACGACAGCTGCGGTGCCGTCACCGCCACGAAGGAAGCCGTCGCCACCGGTGCCATGCCGGCCGGTTTTGTCCGCGACCTCGTCGAGCGCATCACCCCCTCGGTCCTGGCCTCCCTGCGCAAGGATGCGAAGAGCACCGTGAACGACATGGTCGAAGAGCACGTCAAGCAGACGGCCGCCCGCCTGGTGGAGAACTCCCCCATCATCGCCAACGCCGTCGCCCGCCAGCGCACCGCCGTGGTGGGCCTGACCTACCGCCTCAATGACGGCAACGCGGATCTCGTCTACAGCAACGGTTCCATTCACGTGTGACCCACTTTTTGAAGAAGGCCGACGGCGGGACT
>JBBPZC010000230.1:0-4381 GCA_038199275.1 Actinomycetales bacterium | reverse complement strand
TGCCCATGAGAGGGGCCTAGAGCAATGGACATCTTCCTTTGGGGTGTATTGCCTTACATCATGATCGTCATCCTGGTGGGCGGCTCCATTTGGCGCTACAAATTTGACCAGTTCGGCTGGACCACGCGGTCCTCCCAACTGTACGAATCCAAGCTGTTGCGCATTGGTTCCCCCATCTTTCACTTTGGCCTGCTGGCTGTGATTGCCGGGCACGTCTTTGGGCTGTTGATCCCGAAAGCGTGGACCGAGGCTGTAGGGATGACAGAGAACATTTACCACTTCAACGCCCTGTTCGTTGGCACCGTTGCCGGTGTTGGCACGCTCGGCGGGATCGTTATCTTGATCGTTCGCCGCCGCCTGACCGGGCCAGTGTTCATGGCTACCACCAAGAACGACAAGCTCATGTATGTGGTGCTCGTGGCCGCCATTGTGTTTGGCCTGTGGACCACCCTGGCCAGCGTGTTCTGGCCCGTGCATGACATGACGTACCGGGACACGGTCTCACCCTGGTTCCGTTCGTTGTTCATCTTCCAGCCCGACATTGCCGCCATGGCCATGGCGACCACCCCGTTCCACATCCATACTCTGGTGGGCATGGTGCTGTTCATGGTGTGGCCGTTCACCCGGTTGGTCCACGCGTTCACGGCCCCCCTGCACTACCTGTTCCGCCCGTACATTGTGTACCGCTCACGCAGCAAGGGCGCCAGCGTGGCTCCCCGCAGTGGCTGGTCCGAGGTGGGCACCCGCGACCGCGACACCACCAAACGCTGACCGCGGTGCGCCCACCGGCGCACCGACGCAGCCTATCCACCGCAACACCCTTCCACCGCAGCAACCTCGGTGAAGGCTTGTCCTTGTAACGCTTGTCCTTGAGGGAGACATCATGGCACCGACGAACACCATGCCGGGCATCGCCCTGCGCGGGCAGACCCTGAACCTGATCCTGGCCACGGCCGCCTCGATGGTGGGCTTCTGGGCCTGGAACATCATTGCCACCCTGAGCACGCACTACGCCAACTCCATGGAGCTCTCCGCCGGAACCATGGGCATTCTGGTGGCCATGCCCATCTTTGTGGGCTCCCTGGGACGGATTGTAGTGGGCACCATGACGGACCGGTTTGGCGGGCGGGCCCTGTTCACCTTTGTCCTGGTGGCAACCATTCCCACAGTTTTGTTGGTCGCGTTGGGAGGGGCACTAAACTCCTTTGTCATAGTGCTTGCGGCGGGTTTCCTGTTGGGCGTTGCCGGCACGGTGTTTGCCGTCGGCATCCCGTTCGTCAGCGCCTGGTACCCACCTGCACGCCGCGGCTTTGCCACGGGCGTGTTCGGGGCCGGCATGGGCGGCACCGCCCTGGCCGCGTTCCTGAACCCGCGCCTGGTGAAGTCCATCGGCTACGTGCCCACACATCTGCTGATCGCGGGCATCCTGGCCGTCATGGCCGTTTTGGTATGGGTGTTCATGAAGAACGCCCCCGGCTGGGAACCCAACAAATCCCCCGTGATGCCCAAGCTGATCGACGCCTCAAAGCTGGCCGTCACCTGGAAGATGTGCTTCCTGTACGCCGTCGTCTTCGGCGGGTTTGTCTCCTTCGCCACCTACCTGCCCACGTACCTGCGCGATGTCTATGAATTCGACCCCACCTCAGCCGGAGCCAGGACGGCAGGATTTGCCCTGGCCGCCGTGATCGCCCGACCCATTGGTGGAATCCTGGCGGACCAGATCGGCTCCAAGCTGGTGGTCATTGCCTCACTGCTCGGTGTTGCATTCCTGGGCTACCTCGTGGCGTTGGAACCGACTGCCGACGTCGAGGCCGGCCCCATCTTCCTGGCACTGGCTGCAGCCCTCGGTCTGGGCACCGGAGGCGTCTTCGCCTGGGTGGGGACCCTCTCGCCAGACGGCAAGGTGGGCACCATCAGCGGCATTGTCAGTGCCGCCGGCGGTCTCGGCGGCTACTTCCCGCCGCTGATCATGGGTTTGACATACAACCCCGACGCGGAAAACTACAAGTACGCGATTGGGCTTTCCCTGCTGGTGGCAACGGCCCTCATTGCCCTGGCATTCACCGTCTTCTTCGTGAAGAAATCGACAAAAACGACGGCGCCGGAGGCCGCCTTGGAGTCCTAAGGTGCCCCGAGGGGAGAATCACGACTAAGATTGATTGGATGTGGATTTCCCCTCTCCGCACACTTACGTTAGGTAGATCTTTCTGTGACGTACTCCTCCGCTGATTCGCAGCTGCACACGCGAATCGCCGAGTTCACTGACAAAACCGTGGCGGCTGGCCGCGCCTATGCCGCACAGGGCCGCGTGGACGCGATCACGCTGGAACCTGATACGGGCCTGCTCTCCGGCACCGTGTCCGGCACCCACGCATACCGTTCCACCGCCAACTTGGTGCGTGGGCACGACGGCGTCATCGCCTGCCGGGTGGGCATCTGCAACTGCCCCGTGAGGCAAAACTGCAAACACGTGGTGGCGCTGATTGCCGCCGCCGAAGAAGATCCCGCCTTCACCCACTTCTTCCTCCCGGAAGAAGCCCCGCGGGAACCCACATACCTGGAAACCCTGCTGGCCAAGGCCAAGGGCGGAAAATCCGATGCCGCACCCGCAGCCAAAGCGGGCGCGCCGGAGCCCGGCTCCTGGGAAGCAGCCCTGTCTGCGCTGCTGCCCCCAAGCACTGCCGTCCCCAACCAGGACGCGCCGGCCCTGGCCCTGCAATTCGAACTTCATGTTCCACCGCCGCGCTTCTCCTACCGCGGCCGGGGCAGCACCGTGCCTTCCGAACCCATCCTGAACGTGCGCCCGGTCATGATGGGAACGCGCGGAAAATGGGTCAAAACCGGCATCAGCTGGGCCACCCTGGGCTACCTGGCCTATGGCGGCGCGCATGACCGCAGCCAGCTGGAATGGCTCACCGAGTTCCTCACCTCGCACAGCCCGCGCCAATACAACCACGGCAATGCCGGAGCCTGGCTCTCCCTCAATGACTTTGCCGGGCGCAACCTTTGGCAGCTGCTGGGCAGCGCACACAAGAACGGGATGGCCCTGGTGCAATCCGGCACCGGCGAGCCCATCCGGATCTCCAACAAGGAGGCAACCCTCCAACTGGATGTGACAAAGGGAGGATCCGGCGGACTTGATGTGGGCCCGCTGATTGAACTTGACGGGGCCGCGGTTGAAGCGGAGATTGTGGGCCGGCTCGGCAACCCCGTCAACGGCTTGTTTTTCAGCGACCAACCCAACACCGGCGCACCCGGGTCCACCGGCACCCAAGGCCGCAACGCCGTCGTACGGGGAAACATCACGCTGGCCGCGCTGCCGGCCGAATCCTCGGCGCAACTTCTGGACTTTGCCCTGCGCAAGGAGACGGTGCATGTTCCGGAGGCGGCGCGGGAGAAGTTCCTGACCCAGTTTTATCCGCAGCTGAAGCAGGCCGCGGACGTGGTCTCGGCGGATCATTCCGTGGAGCTGCCGGCGTATGTGGAGCCGACGCTTTCGCTGCTGGCGGCTTACGGGCACGATCACACCGTGCGGCTGCATTGGGAGTGGCATTATCCGGTGGGTTCGCGCGTGACATCGCTGCCGCTGTGGCCCGAACTTGGTGAGCATGCAGTGCGCGACACCGGTGCCGAGGCGCGGCTGGTGGAGAGCGTCGGGCGGCCGTGGGAGGACATCACGGCCATGGGCGCGGCCGCGAACAGTGCCTGGGGCGAGCCGTCGCTGGCCGCCTCCGCGACGCTGAACGGGCTGGACACACTCACGTTCACCGAGACGGTGTTGCCGCAGTTGCAGGAACTGGCCGGCGTTGACGTGGAGACCAGCGGCGACATTGCCAGCTATCGCGAGGTCACCGAAGCGCCCATCGTGACCATCTCCACGAAGGCCACGGACGAGCGCGACTGGTTCGATCTGGGCATCGTCATCACGCTGGAAGGCCAATACGTTTCCTTCGCCGCGGTGTTCTCCGCCCTGGCCGCCGGGAACACGCGGATGCTGCTGCCCAGTGGCGCGTATTTCTCCCTGGACCGGCCGGAACTGCACCAGCTGCGCGCCCTGATTGACGAGGCCCGCAGCCTGAACGACAACAAGGACGGCGAGCTGAAAATCAGCCGCTTCCAGGCCGGGCTGTGGGACGAGCTTGCCCAGTTGGGGATCGTGGATGAGCAGGCGCAGGCCTGGCGTACAGCCGTCTCCGGACTGCTCGAAGGCGGCCCGCCGGAACCGCTGCCGGCCCCCACCGGGCTCCATGCCACCCTCCGCCCGTACCAGCTGGACGGCTTCAACTGGCTGCACTTTCTGTACAGCCACGGACTGGGCGGCGTGCTGGCGGACGACATGGGTCTGGGCAAGACCGTCCAGACGCTGGCGCTGATCTGCCAG
>JBBPZC010000229.1:0-11223 GCA_038199275.1 Actinomycetales bacterium | reverse complement strand
GTTCGTGGATTCGGCCGCCTACTGCTCGGCGTTGCTGGAATCGGCAGGAGTGGCCGTGGTGCCCGGGCTGGACTTTGACGCGGAGGCCGGCCGGGACACGGTGCGCCTGAGTTTCGCCGCAGGGTACGACGCCGTCCGTGAAGGTTTTGAACGGATCGTTGCCTTCCAAGCCTCCCGGACTGTGTGACGGCAGCGCTCTGTGGGGCCTGGGGCCGCCGGGTGCTTCTATGCTGTTGGTGGGGCAGTGGCTTCTGTGGTTCCCGGGTTTTCGGTGGTGGCGCTGCTGGTTGTGGCAACGAAGTGACCCAGATGTTTGGTGGGAACCCTGTCCCGGTCATAGGTGATGGTGTCGTAGCCGTGCGGTGCCGGCTTGCCGTCGGCGCCAAGGTTCACGAAAACGATCTTCTCAATGGTGAGGATTGATTCGCGCGTGAACATGTTCCTGACCTCGGCCCGCATGGTCAGTGAGGTGCGGCCAAAGTGGGTTGCCGTCAACCCCATTTCGATCAGGTCGCCCTGTTCGGCGGAGGAGACAAAGTTTATTTCCGACATGTATTTGGTCACTGCCCGGCCATTGCCCAGTTGAACGATCGCATAAATCGCCGCTTCCTCGTCAATCCAGCGCAGCAGGGAACCGCCGAAGAGTGTGCCGTTCGCGTTCAGGTCTTCGGGGCGGACCCATTTGCGCGTGTGGAAGGTGATATCGCCGTTGTTCATGAATGCCAATTTACCGGTGAACAGTGCGGTTTAGGCCCGGTTTGTCGGCGGAAACACACCATGGGTTGTGCCACAGTGCCTCGGATTGAGGGATCCATTCCTCCAGAGACAGGGCCACCGGCAAGGCTGTCCACAAAAGCTGTTGCTGCCCTTTTGCCTCGGTCGCAGAACCGGGAGTGTGGGGCCATGGAAAGGAAAAACCATGGATGAATATTTTGGCCCTGACGATGACTGGGGCCCTGACGGTGATTCGCCTGTAGGCGAGGGCAACGCAGGCGATGACTGGCCCGCCGAGGAAGACTGGGCGGCAGTCGATGCCGTGGATCGAGCGTTTAGGCAGCTGACCAATCCGCTGATCAAACCTCACTACAACGAGTGCCTGGTGTGCTTCCTGGTGCGGATGGTACCCATGCTGGAACCAGTGGGTTTCGCCATGACGCGTCTTTTCCGGGATGGCAATGCCCCACGTGCAACCAATCTTGGTGCCCGTATGGAGCAGCTGGGCATCAGCGGTGACGCCCAGCTGCTTCAAGCGGGGGTGGTCGCCAATCCGTCCATCTGGGAGGTGCCACGCTGTCCGGATTGTGCAATTCCCATGGGCGCGCCGGAATGCCGCCGGGTGAGAAGGGGATCCACCCAGCCATGCGAGCTATGGATGTGGCGAAGATACGCCATGACAGAACGGTTGGAGGACTGGTTGGACCGCCGGTACTAAGGGCGGCCCCGCGGGGACGAACAAGAAAGCGGCACCCAAGGTGCGCGTGAAAGCGCAGCTCGAGTGCCGCCGTCGTTCCCCAAACGCTCCCACTGCTCGCAAGCTCGCAGCGGGGCCCTCGCGCTTGTGGGCCCGTAAACGTGCTGCTACTTGGTCAGGTGGTCCACCAGTGACTCGGCGATGCCGGTGTACTTGCCCGGGGTCAGGGCCAGCAGGCGCTCCTGGGCGCCGGCGGACAGGCCCAGGCCGGAGACGAATTCCTGCATGCGGGCGGCATCGACGCGGTGGCCGCGGGTCAGGTCCTTCAGGCGCTCGTAGGGATCTGCCATGCCCTCAACGCCGGCGATGGCTTCGGCACGCATGACCATCTGGATGGCCTCGGCGAGGACCTCCCAGTTGTGGTCCAGGTCGTTGGCCAGCACGTCTTCGGCGGTGTCCAGACGGCCCAAGCCGCCCAAGACGTTGTTGATGGCCAACAGCGAGTGGCCGAAGGCGACGCCAATGTTGCGCTGGCTGGAGGAGTCGGTGAGGTCGCGCTGCCAGCGGCTGGTGACCAAGGTGGCGCCAAGGGTGTCCAGCAGAGCGTTGGAGATCTCCAGGTTGGCCTCGGCATTTTCGAAGCGGATCGGGTTGACCTTGTGCGGCATGGTCGAGGAACCCGTGGCGCCCGGAACAGGGATCTGCGCGAAGTAACCGATGGAGATGTAGCTCCATACGTCCGTGCACAGGTTGTGCAGAATGCGGTTGAAGCGGGCCATGTCAGCGTACAGCTCTGCCTGCCAGTCATGGGATTCGATCTGGGTGGTCAGAGGGTTCCAGGTCAGGTCCAGGGACTCGACGAAGTTCTTGGCGACGTCCTCCCAATCTGCTGCGGGAACGGAAGCGTAGTGGGCTGCGTAGGTGCCGGTGGCGCCATTGATTTTGCCCAGGAACTCTGTTTTGGCGATGCGCTCCAACTGGCGGGTCAGGCGGAAAGCGGTGACGGCCAATTCCTTGCCCAGGGTGGTGGGCGTGGCGGGCTGACCGTGTGTGCGCGAGAGCATGGGGACGGTGCGGTTTTCCTCGGCCATGGCGGCGATCTTTGCAACCAGGGCGCGTGCTGCGGGCAGCCACACATCCTCCACGGCACCCTTGACGCCCACGGCGTAGGAGAGATTGTTGATGTCTTCGCTGGTGCAGCCGAAGTGGACCAGCGGCTTCAGGCGCTCAAGGCCCAGGGCGGCCAGGCGGTTCCCGATGAAGTATTCCACGGCCTTGACATCGTGGACGGTGACTTTTTCAATGTCGGCCAGTTCCTTGACAGAGTTGGCATCAAATTCGCTGACGATCGCGCGCAGACCAGCCTGCTGCTCGGCGGTCAGCGGCTCGGTGCCGGGCAGCACATTGTTGTTTGTCAGGTGGATGAACCACTCAACTTCGACCCCCACACGGTCGCGGTTCAGGGCTGCTTCCGAGAGGTAGTCAACCAAGGGTGCGACGGCGCCTGAGTAGCGCCCGTCAAGGGGACCCAGAGCGATGCGGTCGGCGGAAGCGGCCAAGGACTTCCGGCCGGAAGGGATGCGGGCAGTGGCGTTTGCGGAATCAGACATGGTGCCAATTCTTTCATGAACCGCCAATTCCTCCACAGTAGGGCCAATCGGGGTGCTCCTTCACAAAGTGAACACCAGCCATGGCGCAGCCCAAAACGCACTCCTAGGCTGGTCGAAAGGATGGAAAAGAGGATGCTCGTGACCTACTACTTAGGGGCTGGCGGAGGGTTGTCCGGAGCGGGCTCGGGGTATGGCGGTGCCGGGTTTGGCGCGGCCGGGTCTGGGTTTGTCGGCGCCGGCGCGGGGCCCATTTTTGATCCGGGCGGTCTCTCTGCCCGTGCCGGACCCGCTCCTGAGGCCGTGGCCATGGCCGCACAGCGGCTGGCCGCGTTGGCCCGCGACGTTGACTCGGTGCGGCAGGGTCTTGGCAGTGTGGACACGCAGCAATGGCGCTCGCCGGCAGCCGCCGTGTTCCGGGATGCCCTTGCGGGATTGCTCACCGAACTGTGGGCTGGTGCGCAGGCGCTGGATACCGCCTCGGCGGCACTTTCCCGCTATGGTCTGGCGCTCCAACTCAGCAACGATGCGGAGGCATGTGCCAGCCCGCTGGCCCGGCGCAGTGAAACAGGGTCCGCTGCCATGGGGTGGGAGTCGTGAGCCGTGAGCACAGAGGCAGACGGTGAAACTACGTTCACGATTACGGGCGGAGTGGGCTCCGTCAGCTACACCATGAGCGAAATTGTCCAAGCCGGGGCCGTATTGGCGGCACTGGCGCATCGTATGGAACCGCTCGTGGATGCGCTGACTTCCGAAGTTGTGTGGTTGACCAATGCGGTCCAGGGTGTTCCCGTCCCGGGATCCGTCTTCAGCTTGGACGGGCCGGTGGAGACCGTGACGCATGCCCTGTGGGTTGCCCGGCGGGCACACATGAGTGCGAACACCTTGTCGCAACAGTTCTCCGCGGCGGCAGAAAACTACGCGGCAACCGAGGCCCGAACCGCGGCCGCCGTTGTTCACGCCGGCAGGTTTGCGGCACTTCAGGACGGACTGGGCACCTGGAAATGGGGTTCCTTGGCGCCACTAAAGTTGGCAGCGGACCTGGGCGGCTGGCTGAAACGGGCCAAGGCCGGAGGGCTGCGTACGGCCACTGAAGAGTTGCTCAACGACGGTGTGGCCTACGGCGTCGGGGCGATCAGCCCCGGAATGGGCTTGGCTTATCTGCTTGCTCAACGTCGCCCCGGAGCAGACCGGGCCACCTCAGGTGTTCGACCGGCTCTGGCTGCACGACAGATGGTGGATGCGGCAGGGTTGGCGCGGCCTGGACACCTTCAGATGCGCCGCGTTCCGGTCCAGGAGTGGGGCCCGGCAGCACAGCAATGGCCACCCGGCCACGCGGTTCCCGATGCGCCGGCCGGAGACACGTGGGCAGTGGAGGCCAGCATCGCCGGGATGGTCTCCGGCAGCCGTGACGCCTACGCCTATCCGCCGGGTTCCCTGGCTGTGGTCAGGGTCGAGCACCCGGACGGACACCCTGCCTGGATCGTCCACCTGCCCGGTACGGAAGACTGGGGCGTCTTCGACAGCTCAAACCCGTTCGACATGGAAGGCAACCTCGAAGGACTCACTGCAGGGTACAAGGACTCCTACCGGCAACAGCACGTGCTGATCCAGGAACTCATCAAGGAGGCCCTGCATGCATCCGGTGCGCTACCCACGGATGAAGTCTTGCTTACGGGCCACAGTGGCGGCGGCATCCACGCGGCGGCCGCGGCAGCGGACCCGGACTTCCTGGCCGGGGTGAATGTGCAGATGATTGTCATCGCAGGAGCTCCCGCGAAAAATCTGGAAGTGCCTGAATCCATCTCCGTTATGGACTTGGAAAACACGAACGACATCGTGACGGCCCTCGACTTCGGTGCGCCGCCGGCCGGCTCGAACTGGGTGACCGTGACCTCGCACCGGCCGCCGGACGCCACCGGGGGAGGTGGCACTGCGGCCGGCGTGGGCGCCGAGGCAGCAGAAGCCGGGGCAGGGCTGTTGAATACGGTGAAAGAGGCTCATGCGGTTGATAACTACGTCAAGGATGCCCAGGTCCTGACGGCAAGCGACATTCCTGCGGTTGTGGCACAACAACAGGCCTTGGCCGCCTTCCTTGGGGTCGGCGTTGGCGGCTTGGTGTACGGGAAGAAATTCGTTTTCCAAGGGCGCGACGTGGATGACCTGCCGCGAAGCAAAATTCCCCGAAACCCAAATCCCCGAAACACAACCCCGCAAAGCAAAAATCCGAGGAAAGAAAACCCGCGAAGCAAAATCCCGGGGCATTAACTGCAGGCGTGGTGAACGTCGGCGCGGATGTGCCAGCCGTCAGCGGCGGGAGTTGCTCCGCGTCAGGTTCCCCGCGACCAGTGAGACGATGCTGATGATCAGGGCGGCAAGAATGGCCGTCCAGAAAAAGTCGTCAATGGTGAGCTGAATCGGCGTGTAGCTGCTGGCCCAAGCGGTCAGCCACAGCATGGCCGCATTGATAACGATGGTGAACAGGCCCAAGGTCAGGATGGTCACGGGCAGCGACAGCAGTTTCACGATTGGCTTCACCAGCGCATTCACCACGCCAAAGACCAGTCCGATGAAAAGGTAGGCGAGAACCGTGTTGATGGTCTCTGCACCATTGGCGGAACCGCCCCCCCTCCCACCCACAATCGCGGTGGGGGCAATGATCATGCCGGGCAGGACCCAACTGGCAACCCACAGGGCAAAAGCATTGATGACAACTTGAATGACAAATCTTCCCATTCGTCCATAGTTCCACAAACCGGTCGGTAAGTCCGGGGTTGGCGCCACTGTCATAAGCTTGTTGCATGACCGAGATCAAAGCCTCCACCCATGCCAATGTGCGGCCACGCCCAGTAGTGGGAAGGCTGCCCAAATATGCGGCAGGGAAACCACCCGTGGCGGTGCCCGGTCTGGAGAGCTTCAAACTCTCGTCCAATGAGAACCCGTTGGGTCCGGTTCCGGCCGTGATGGAAGTCCTGCGCACGGCTGCGGACATCCACCGCTACCCGGACACCACCTGTACCGAACTGCGGCACGCGTTGAGCGCGTTCCTTGACGTCCCCGCTGATGACATCGTCACCGGTGCCGGCAGCCTTGGCGCACTGAACCAGATTCTCGCGGCCTTCGCCGGTCAGAACGACGCCGGCATCCAGGACGAGGTCATCTACGCCTGGCGTTCCTTCGAGGCCTATCCCATCTGTGTGGGCCTGGCTGGCGCCAGGAGTGTGCAGGTCCCGGTGCGCGCAGATGGGCGCCACGACCTCCCGGCAATGGCCGCGGCGGTCACCGAACGCACCAAGGTGGTGCTGCTGTGCACGCCGAACAACCCCACAGGGCCGGCTCTGGGCGCCCAGGACACCGAAGATTTCATTCTCAGCGTCCCTCGCGATGTGGTCATTGTCATCGACGAGGCCTACCAGGAATTTGTCCGTGAAGAGTCGGCAGTCAACGGAGTCCCCCTGTACCGCAAGTACCCCAACGTGATGGTATTGCGCACATTCTCCAAGGCTCATGGGTTGGCCGGCCTGCGGGTGGGTTACTCAATTTCCCAGCCGGAGATCACCCAGTACCTCCGCGGCGCAGCAACACCCTTTGCGGTCTCCAATGTGGGTGAGCAGGCCGCCGTCGCCTCGCTTGAGAACTACAGCCAGGTTGTGGAAAGAGTACAAAGCCTGGTTGACGAACGGACCCGTGTCATGGCTGGTCTGAAGGAATTGGGCTGGGACGTCCCGGACGCCCAAGGAAATTTCGTCTGGCTCGAACTGGGTGCCAACACCCAAGAGTTTGCGGCGTTGGCGCAGAGCCAGGCCCTGTCCCTGCGCGCCTTTGGTGATGAAGGCGTGCGTGTGAGCATCGGTGAGGTGGCGGCCAACACCCGTTTCCTTGAGATCTGTGCAGGGTATACAAAAGCACCCACGCGTTCCTAGCGATTAACAAAGGCGTGCTTTGGCGGCTTGTACCGCTACAGTTGTAAATCGAAAACGTATATATATGCACCGACCGGAATGCATTCCGTTAGGCGCATATATCTACATCAACGAGTCGACGACGGCATCCCATTCCTGTGGGATTCGGCAGACGAGGAGACAGCATGGGCAACGCCCAGCACGCTGCCAGTGCATCCGCTGGTGCAGCACCAGCGAGCCCGGCCGGGTCCGGCGCAGGGACCGATGCAACAGCCAGCCCGCAACCGGGTAATTCGCCGGGAGTGCTGGCGAGCACCGGGGTGAGCCCCACGGAAGCGGTGCAGCTCCTCGACGAGCAAGGTGTCCTCCACCACGAAGCCACCTTCAGCCCCTACATCGAGGCCCTGGAGTCGGAAGTTGTGCGCGGTTTCTACCGCGACATGGCCACCGTTCGCCGCTTTGACACCGAAGCCACCGCCCTCCAACGCCAGGGAGAGTTGGCCCTGTGGGTGCCGGTCGTCGGGCAGGAAGCCGCCCAGATTGGCTCCGGCAGGGCCATGAACAAGGCCGACTACGCGTTCCCCACCTACCGCGAACACGGCGTAGCCCTGACCCGCGGCCTCGATCTGGCAGATCTGCTCAAACTCTTCCGCGGCATCTCCAATGGCGGCTGGGATCCACGGGAGACCAACTTCCACCTGTACACGCTGGTCTTGGCCGCACAAACCCTGCACGCCGTGGGATACGCCATGGGGATTTCACGGGACCTGGCAGCCGACCCCACAACCGAGCCGGCCGCCGTCGTCGCCTACTTCGGTGACGGAGCCAGCAGTGAGGGTGACGTGCATGAGTCGATGGTCTTCGCCGCTTCGTTCAACGCCCCGGTGGTGTTTTTCTGCCAAAACAACAACTGGGCCATCTCCGTTCCCTTCGAAGTCCAGTCGAAGGTGCCGCTGGTCAACCGGGCCAGCGGCTACGGCATCCCCGGCATCAGGGTTGACGGCAACGACGTGCTGGCCGTTTATGCCGTCACGCAGTGGGCACTGGAGCATGCCCGCAACGGTCACGGTCCGGTCCTGATTGAGGCTTCGACTTACCGCGTGGGCGCCCACACCACCGCTGATGACCCCACCAAGTACCGGATGAGCGCCGAAGAGGAGTCCTGGAAAGCGAAGGACCCGCTGGAGCGTCTCGAGGCTTACCTGCGTGCCGAAAACTTGGCTGATGACGCCTTCTTTGAACAGGTCAAGAACGACGGCGATGAGCTGGCTGCCCATGTCCGTCGCGCCACGCTGGCCCTGGGTGGGGCTGACATCCGGCAAAAATTTGCCACGGTCTACGCTGAGGCCCACCCGCTGGTCGCGGAGGAACTGGCCTGGTTTGAAAACTATGAGGCGTCCTTTGCCGATGCCGACACCCAGAACCCACAACACCAGGGCGGTGCCGCATGAGCACAATGACGATTGCCAAGGCCATCAATGAAGGCCTGCGGGCCAAGCTGACCAATGACGGGAAAAGCTTCCTCATGGGGGAGGACATTGGCGCGCTCGGTGGCGTCTACCGCGTCACGGAAGGCTTGAAGGCGCAATTCGGTGCCCACCGCGTCATTGACAGCCCATTGGCTGAATCCGGCATCGTCGGCACCGCGATCGGCATGGCCCTGCGCGGCTACCGCCCGATCTGCGAGATCCAGTTTGACGGGTTCGTGTTTCCGGCGTTTAACCAGATCACCTCCCAGCTGGCCAAAATCCACACTCGCTCCGACGGACAACTCAGCGCCCCGGTTGTCATCCGCATCCCCTATGGCGGCGGCATTGGCTCGATCGAGCACCATTCGGAATCCCCTGAGGCACTGTTCGCCCACACCCCGGGCCTGCGCATCATCACCCCGTCCAACGCCAACGATGCCTACTGGATGATCCAGCAGGCTGTGGAATGCAAGGACCCGGTCATCTTCTTCGAACCCAAGCGCCGCTACTGGCTCAAGGGTGAGGTGGACACCGAAAATTCTCCCGGCGACCCGTTCAAGGCCCACATCCTGCGCGAAGGCACCGACGCCACACTCGTGGCCTACGGCCCGCTGGTGCCGGTGGCGCTCGCTGCGGCCAACGCTGCGGCCGAGGACGGACACAGCGTGGAAGTCATTGATCTGCGCTCCATCTCACCCATCGACTTCGACACCGTGGAAGCCTCCGTCAGCAAGACCGGCCGTCTCGTAGTGGCGCATGAGGCTCCCACTTTTGGCGGCATCGGCGGCGAAATCGCCTCGCGCATCAGCGAGCGTTGTTTCTACACCATGGAAGCACCGGCCATCCGTGTGGGTGGATTCCACATGCCCTACCCCGTGGCCCGCGTGGAAGAACACTACCTGCCGGACATTGACCGCATGTTGGAGGCGCTGGACCGCGCCTTCGCATACTAGGACGGCCCCTGATGTCTACTCCCAATCTGTTCAACCTGCCCGACGTCGGCGAAGGTCTCCTCGAGGCCGAAATCGTCTCATGGAAGGTCAAGCCTGGCGATGTTGTTGCCGTCAACGACGTGATTGTGGAGATTGAAACCGCCAAGTCCATCGTTGAGTTGCCGTCGCCCTATGCCGGTGTTGTGAGTGCGCTGATGGTGGCCGAGGGCGACACGGTGGATGTGGGCACGCCCATCATCGCCATTGGTTCGGAGGTGCCTGCCGAAGGTTCCGGTGCTGCCCCTGCTGCCTCTGCCGCGGGTTCCGCGTCGGCCACTGCTGGCTCTTCCGCTACTGCGCCGGGCGCTACTGATGAATCGGAAGAGCTCAAGCCGTTGGTGGGCTCCGGTCCCAAGGCCGACGCCGTCAAGCGCCGTCCGCGGATCAAGGCGACGTCCGCCGCGGTCTCCCAGGCAGGCGCTGCAGCTCAGGTGGCGCCGGCTTCGTCCGCCCCGGCACCCGCCGCGGCCGCTCCCGCCCAAGCTCCTGGGTCCAGCCAAGCCGCGGCGCCCATGCCAGCAGCGCGAGCCGCGCCAGCACCGGCGTCGAGCATGATCGGCAAGGCGGCTGCGTCAGCCGGTCGCATGGTGGCCAAGGCCAACCGTGTGCTGGCCAAGCCGCCCGTGCGTAAGGCGGCAAAGGACCTGGGCATCGACCTGAGCAAGGTTTTCGCCACCGGGCTCCGCGGCGAAGTGACCAAGAAGGACTTGATCAGCTACCAGGATCAGCGCGCCGCCGAGCAGGACGGCGCCGGCACATTTTGGGCACCGGCCACGTCAACGGCGTCCACTGCTGCCGGGCAGGATGAGGATCCGCGCATTGAACACCTCAAGGTGAAGGGCGTCCGCAAGGCAACGGCCAAGGCCATGGTGGAAAGCGCGTTTTCCGCCCCACACGTCAGCATCTTTGTTGACGTGGATGCCTCACGGACCATGGAGTTCGTGAAGCGGTTGAAGGTTTCACGAGACTTTGAGGGCATCAAGGTTTCTCCGCTGCTGATCCTGGCCAAGGCGGTTATTTGGGCCGCCGCACGCAACCCATCGGTCAACGCCACTTGGGCCGGAGATGAGATCCTCGTCAAGCACTTCATGAATCTGGGCATCGCCGCCGCAACGCCGCGCGGGCTCATGGTGCCGAACATCAAGGACGCCCAGAACCTGTCATTGAAGGAACTGGCCATTGCGCTGAACTCGCTGGCGACCACCGCCCGTGCGGGCAAAACCGCGCCCGCTGACATGCGCGGGGGATCGTTGACCATCACCAACATCGGCGCCCTTGGCATCGACACCGGCACACCCATCATCAACCCCGGGGAAGTGGCCATTGTTGCGTTTGGCACCATCAAGCAGAAGCCGTGGGTAGTGGATGGGGAGGTCGTCCCGCGATGGATCACCACACTGGGCGGCTCGTTCGACCATCGCGTGGTGGACGGGGACCTCTCGGCCCGTTTCATGGCCGACGTTGCCGCGATCATGGAGGAGCCGGCGCTCCTGCTGGACTGATGGAGCAGCCGGCCCTCCTGCTGGACTGATCGAGTCCAGCAGGAGGGCCGAACGCGGTTATGCCCCGGAGATGGCTTTTGCCAGAACAGGTGCCAATCGTTTGACACCTTCCCGCAACGTTTCGGGCGGCACCGCGCTGAAAGCCAGGCGCAACTTGTTGCTGGGACCCTGTTGCGCTGAGAACGCGGCGCCCGGAACGAAGACCACTCCTGCGTCGATGCCCTTGTGCAGCAGCGGGTAGCTGTCGATTCCTTCAGGCAACGTCAGCCACACGAAGAATCCGCCCTCGGGCTTTGTCCACGAGACGCCCTCCGGCATGAATTCGGCCAGGGCCTCCAAG
>JBBPZC010000228.1:0-5149 GCA_038199275.1 Actinomycetales bacterium | reverse complement strand
GAAACACACACCGGCAGGGGCACATTCGTCATCGCCGCCCGCGCCTCCAATGATTTGGTGCTTGGCCAGTTCTCGGCCCGCAGCCTCATGGAAGCCCGCCCTCACATCGAAGTGCCGGCCGCTGAGTTCGCCGCCGCGCGTCGCACGGCCGAACAACTTGAAGAACTGCGGGTGATACTGGTTGAGATGAGCAATGAGGACGACCCTGAAATCTGGGTCAACCTCGACGCCAGCTTCCACGCCGCCATTGCCCGCGCCAGCGGCAACGGAGTGTTCCAAAGCATCGTCAGCGACATCCGCGGCGCCATGATGAACCAGTCCGAAACCATCAACCTCATCACCGGCCGCACGCGCCAATCGGACGTCGAACACCTCATCATTTACGACGCCATCGACCGTCGCAACGCCAAGGACGCGGGCCTGGCCATGGCCACGCACCTCTCCGCCGTCGACACCGCCCTCCAGCAAATCATGGGAGAAAAACAAGTATGAGCACCACCGAATTTCCCCGCCATGCACCGCTCGCCCTGCAAACCCGCGGCGAACTCGTCGAAAGCGTCCACTACGGCTCCTTGATCGCGTTGGACCCGGCAGGACTGACCGTCATGGAGCGCGGCGAACCCGAGGCCCGCATGTACCCGAGGTCGGCGCTGAAGCCGCTCATCGCCGTCGCACTCCACCGCGCCGGCCTGCGCCTGCCCGCCGACCAGCTGGCACTCGCCTCCGCCAGCCACTCCGGCTCCGCCATTCACCAACAGGTGGCCCTGGATATTTTGGCCGGCGCCGGCCTGGGCGAGGATGCGCTGGGGAACTCCACGGATCTGCCCTACGGGACCGCCGAACGCCAGGCTTGGCTGCGCGAAGGCCACGGGCCCACCCACCTGGCCCAAAATTGCTCCGGCAAACACGCCGCACTCCTGTCCACCTGCGTGCTCAACGGCTGGCCGCTGGAGAGCTACCTTCACGCCGGCCACCCCCTCACCGCCCTCATCCGCACCACCGTGGCCGAGCTGACCGGCGAACCCATCACCGCCATCAGCACCGACGGCTGCGGCACCGAAGTGTTCGGCCTGTCCCTGACCGGCATGGCCCGCGCGTTCAGCAGGCTCACCACCGCCCCGGAGGGCACGGCCGAGTACGACGTCGCCGCCGCCATGCGCTCCCACCCCACCCTGGTTGCCGGGCTGGACCGCGATGTCACAAGCCTCATGGAAGCCGTTCCCGGACTGCTGGCCAAGGACGGTTTCGAAGGCATCCAGGTGATTGCCCTGGCTGACGGCAGCGCTTTGGCGCTGAAAATTTCCGACGGCGGTGACCGGGCCCGCATGCCGGCGGCGGTCCCGGCGCTGCTCGCGCTGGGTGTGGATGGTGCGCAGCTCCTGCCCTTCAACCACCTGCCGGTGCTCGGCGGCGGACGTCCCGTTGGCGAACTGCGCGGACTGCCGCGAACCGGCTAAACCCAACCAAAAACCACCCAACACATTGATGGCCGCGCAGCGACGCGCCCATCGCCAAGGAGAACCATGACCGAGAACCTGTCCACGAGCGCCGCCGTCGGTCCTGTCGAGAGTGCCGTCCGTGTCGAAACCGCCGCCGGCGTCCCCGAGGGTTTCCGCAGCGAACACGACCTCATCGGCGACCGTCTGGTCCCCTCCGATGCATACTGGGGCGTCCACACCCTGCGCGCCGTGGAGAACTTCCCCATCACCGGCATCCCGCTCAGCGACAACACGAACCTCGTGGTGGGCCTGGCCATGGTCAAGCAGGCAGCCGCCCAGGCCAACCAGGAGCTGGGCCTGCTGGATGACGAGCGCGCAGGCGCCATCATTGCGGCCTGCCAGGAAATCATCGCCGGTGAACTGCACGAAGCGTTCGTGGTGGACGTCATCCAGGGAGGTGCGGGGACGTCGTCGAACATGAACGCCAATGAGGTCATCGCCAACCGGGCACTGGAAATACTGGGCCACGAGAAGGGCGAATACCAGTACCTGCACCCCAACGACCACGTCAACCTCAGCCAGTCCACCAACGATGTATATCCGACGGCGGTCAACGTCGCCACCATCTTCGCCGCGAACTCTCTGGTCAATGCCATGGAATACCTCGGCGGCGCGTTCGCGGAGAAGGCAATTGAATTCCGCACCGTCGTGAAGATGGGCCGGACCCAGCTCCAGGACGCCGTGCCCATGACGCTTGGCCAGGAATTCAACGGCTTCGCTGTGACGGTGGGGGAGGACCGGGCCCGACTGGCCGAATCGACCATGCTGGTGCATGAAATCAACCTCGGCGCCACCGCCATTGGCACGGGGTTGAACGCACCGAAGGGCTATGCGGGGCTGGCATGCCGGCACCTGGTGGAAATCACCGGCCTGCCACTGACCACGTCGCTGGATTTGATCGAGGCCACGAGCGACGTCGGCGCCTTCGTCCACCTCTCCGGTGTACTCAAGCGCGTGGCCGTCAAGCTGTCCAAGATTTGCAGTGACCTGCGCCTGCTCTCCTCCGGGCCGCGTGCCGGTTTCGGCGAAATTACGTTGCCGGCTGTGCAGGCCGGGTCCTCGATCATGCCCGGCAAGGTCAACCCGGTGATCCCTGAAATGGTCAACCAGGTGGCGTACGAGGTCATTGGCAACGACGTCACCATCACCATGGCGGCGGAGGGTGGACAGTTGCAGCTGAACGCCTTCGAACCCATCATTGTGCACAGCCTGACCAAGAGCATGCGCCATCTGGAAGCCGCCTGCATCACGCTGGCGGACAAGTGCATCCGCGGCATCGAAGCCCACGAAGACAAGCTGCAGGCCATGGT
This sequence comes from Actinomycetales bacterium, assembly GCA_038199275.1. Classification (GTDB taxonomy): domain Bacteria; phylum Actinomycetota; class Actinomycetes; order Actinomycetales; family Micrococcaceae; genus Specibacter. The sequence continues at coordinate 2,340 of JBBPZC010000228.1, read as the reverse complement.
GGAGCACTCCATTGGGTTGGTGACGGCACTGAACCCGGTGCTGGGCTACTCAACCTCCACCAGGATTGCCTTGGAAGCACTGGCCAGCGGCCGTGGCGTGGCCGAATTGGTGCTGGAGCACAAGCTGCTCACGGCAGAACAGCTCAATGAGTTGCTCCGTCCGGAACACTTGGCCAATCTGGGCGACTAAACCCCGTCGCGACCAAACCCCGTCGCGACCAAACCCCGCCGCGACCAAACCCCGGCAGGACTAAACCCCGGCAGGGGCGGGAATAACTTCCTGCCTCCGCCGCGTTGACTCCATTAGATGCAAACGCATGAATAAAGGAGTCACGATGCAGCGTACAGTAATTGTCATTTCAGCCGGGTTGGGTGTCCCGTCCTCGACCCGCATGCTGGCCGATCAAATGGCCGCGGATGTTCGGGCGCAGCTCACGGCGGCCGGAATTGACGCCGTACTGGACGTTGTTGACCTCCGCGATCATGCCACCGATATTGCCAACAACATGGTCACCGGATATGCCGGCCCGGCACTGGCAGACGTGGTCAAGCGCGTTGAAAATGCCGACGCCATGATTGCCGTAACCCCCACGTTCAGCGCCTCGTACAGCGGGCTCTTCAAGTCCTTCTTCGACGTCCTGGACCCGAAATTCCTGGACGGCATGCCGGTATTCTTCGGCGCCACAGGCGGTTCATCCCGCCATTCCCTGGTACTGGACATGGCAATCCGTCCGCTCTTCAGCTACCTCCGCGCGGCCACCGTGCCCACCGCCATCTACGCGGCCCCCGGGGACTGGGGCAGCTCCGGTGAGAACTCGCTGGAGCGCCGCATCCATCAGGGTGCAGCGGAACTTGCCGCCGTCCTCGGTGCCGGACGAGCGCAACGGACGACGTCGGAGCGCATCACCACGTCCGTCTCCAATGCCGCTGTGCTGGGGACAGACCACAAGGCCAAGCGGGCACAGCGGGAGGCAGATGACATGACGTCGCTGCCGTTTGAAGAACTTCTCGCGCAAACCCGCCGCCGCTAGGACCAGCGCCAGATGCTCCACGCCGGTTGGCGGCACTGATTTAGAAGGCAGTACTGAATTAGAAGATGGGCTGGACGGGCTTGGACGTCAACGGTGGCGGATCAAGCTCGTCCAAAACAACGCTCAATGCCGTGCGGTAAACCTCGGGATGGATCTCCGGGCTGGCGTGCCCGGTGCCCGGGACACTGTAGACAAAGCGGGGATTGCGCGGCAGCAGGGCCTCCCAGCCGCGGATGGCGGCGCTGGCGCTGACAATGAAATCCTTGGGATCGTAAATGAGGCCGATCCCCGTGGAGGTGGGCAGTCCGCCGTCGTACTGGCGCGGAAATGCCGCCAAAAACGTGGCCTGGGTGGTGCTCAGGATCAGCGAATTGGTGGTGGGATCGAAAGAATGTGAGACGCCGCGCCGCGCCGCTTGATACATGCCCTGGCCGTTCGGATTGGCCAAACCGCCCCAAATTCCGGCACCCAGACGGCCGATCACGCCCAAATACGGGACCACCCTGCCGGCCAGGCTGATGTACTCCTTGCCCGGGTCCAGGGTGTCGGTAACGTTGCTCGGGCTCGAGCCCATGACCACCAGTTTCACCTTCAGGCCCTGCTCCGCCAAGAGCGCACCCAAGACCACCGCGACCATGCCGCCAAAGCTGTCGCCATAGAAGTAGACGGTGTTGATGTTGCGTTCGTAGACGTCGCGCTGGATGGCGATGAACAGCTGCGCCACGTCGATCCCGTCGTTGGAATAGCCGATGTAAGAGGCCGCCGCCCGCTCATTCATGGTCGGTTGCAGGGCAGCGAGCTTCCGCCCGGCGTCGCGGTAACTGACGCGGAAACCTGCCAGCAGATACCAGGTGCGGCCGGGAAAGCGGACGGCTGCCGTTCGATTTTCCTCGTTGTCGGGCGTGGTGATGCGGTACTGCGTGCGCTCGGTCAGCAGCCCGTCCGCAGCAATGTTGGCCTGGAATGCGGTGGTCACGGCGGCCGCACCCATGCTGAGGAAAAAGAGCCTGCGGGGGATGTCAGGCGGTTGGTGGGCTTTCTTGGCGCGGGCGTGTTTGCCAGCAGGGGCGGGCCGGTCCGGCTCGTCGTCCTGGTGCTGTGAGCGGTGGGAAGAGGTGCGTGCTGTCATGGTGAATTACTGCCATTCTGCCATGCCCGGCGCCGTACGTTTCCCATGACCAGATAGCCGAGGTGGGGCGTCCGGCCGCGGTGTCGGCCCAGGTGGCGGCTGGCGGACGGGAACCGCCTGACTGTGGCGGCCAAACGGGGAATTGAAGGGGAATCCTATAGGATAAACCCATGAAGTCCT
>JBBPZC010000227.1:0-5295 GCA_038199275.1 Actinomycetales bacterium | reverse complement strand
GACCTGCCGCGCCTGAGCGAGCATCTTGGCGGCGCCAAAATATGGGCCAAGCGTGAGGATGTGAACAGCGGCCTGGCCTTTGGTGGCAACAAGACCCGCAAGCTGGAGTACATAGTCCCGGACGCCATTGCCCAGGGCGCCGACACGCTCGTGTCCATTGGCGGCTACCAGTCCAACCACACCCGGCAGGTGGCGGCCGTCGCTGCAAAACTCGGCATGAAAGCGCGCCTCGTGCAGGAAAACTGGGTTGACTGGCCGGACCCGCTCAGCGACCGGGTTGGCAACATCCAGCTTTCCCGCATCATGGGCGCGGATGTCCGTCTGGACAATGCCGGGTTTGACATTGGCATTCGCAGCAGCTGGGAACAAGCCATTCAGGAAGTCGAGGACGCTGGCGGGAAGCCGTACCCCATTCCCGCCGGAGCCTCGGAACATCATTTGGGAGGCCTGGGCTTTGCGAATTGGGCCTACGAGGTTCAGGCACAGGAGGCGGAGCTCGGTATCTTTTTCGACACGATCGTGGTCTGCACCGTCACCGGCTCCACCCACGCCGGTATGATCGCCGGATTCGCCGGCCAGGACAAACCCCGCCGCGTCATCGGCATTGACGCCTCCGCCACGATCGAAAAAACGCGGGCGCAGGTGGCCAGAATTGCGCGCCATACGGCGCAGCTCATCGAACTGGGCAGGGACCTCCGCGACGATGAAATCACCGTTCTTGAGGGCTGGGCCGGCGATTATTACGGCATCCCGGTGGAGTCCACCCTCGAGGCCATCAGGCTCAGCGGCTCCCTCGAAGGCATGATCATCGACCCCGTCTACGAGGGAAAATCCATGGCCGGCCTCATCGACCTGGTCAAATCCAGGGACATTCCCGCCACCAGCAACGTCCTCTACGCGCACCTCGGCGGACAACTCGCACTGAACGCCTACAGCGGGCTTTTCCGCTAAACCCGCCCATTCCCAAGTACGACGCCGGTCACCCGCCTTGCGTCCTCGGCCCGCCTGCCGCCGAGGCTGCCCGCCACCTGCCGCCGGGGCCAGACGGGTGCCACGAGTGCTGCAGCATCGAGCGAAAGACCCCGGGAGGTGCTGCAGGATCGAGCGAAAGACCCCGGGAGGTGCTGCAGCGTTTGATCGCAGGGGGTCCCTGGTCCTTGTCCTGTCCCGTGAACTAGTCGAATAGACAAACGAATTCCCTTGTTCCGCGCCCGGCGCGTGTACTAGGGTAAATAACTGTGAGATAGAGAACATAAGACAGCAGATCGCAACCGCCCCGCAGAAGCAAGCCCGGGCGCGGTTGCTGGATCGCGTCTTTACAGCCTGCCAATCCATTCATTTTCTTAGAAGGCCGTCGTGCGCTCGTTCCCTTACAAATCCGCAGGAAAACCAGATCTCCGCTCACCGGGACGCTACTTGCTGTGGCTGGCCAGCGGCCAGCGCACCACACTGTGGGTGGCCGTCCTCTACGGGTCCATCTGGACGCTGTGCCAGGCGTTCACTCCCTATATTTTGGGCCAGGCCATCGATCAGGGCATCCTGCCCGGCAACTTCGAACGCCTCGTGGGTTGGGTGGCATTGCTGGTGGGACTGACCATCGTCCAGTCCATCTCGGCCACCCTGCGTCACCGAGCCTCCGTCAGCAACTGGATGCAGGCGGCCTTCCGCTCCGCCCAAGTGGTGGGCCACAAGGTCACCCGAAGTGGCGACGCGCTCCCGCAGAAATTTTCCACCGGCGAGGTCGTCTCAACCACGGCCTCCGACGCCATGCGCATCGGTGAGATTTTCGACGTCGCGGCCCGCCTCGCGGGATCGGTGGCCGGATACCTTCTGGTCTCGTACCTGGTCTTCCAGTCCTCCTGGCAACTGGGCCTGGTGGTCCTGCTTGGTGTGCCGCTGTGCGGGGCAGGGCTGCTGTTTGTGATCCGCCCGCTGCAGCGCCGCCAAAAGGCCCAGCGCGAGGCCGCCGGAAAAATGACGGCCCTCGGAGCAGACACCGTCGCCGGACTGCGCGTCTTGCGCGGCATTGGCGGCGAGCACATCTTCGTCGAGCGCTACCGTGAACGCTCGCGGGAAACCCAGCTCACCGGGAACAAGGTGGCCTGGTCGCTGGCCGACCTCGACGCCGCCCAGGTCCTCGTCGTCGGAATTTTCAGCGTCGCGTTCACCTGGATCGGGGCCCTGCAGGCAGTGTCCGGGCAGATCGAGCCCGGCCAACTCGTGGCCCTGTACGGCTACGCGGTCTTCCTGGTCTCGCCCATCCGCACCGCCGCCGACGCGGTCTCGCGCTTCATCCGCGCCCACGTCGGCGCCCGCCGCATCATTGATGTGCTGGCCACACCTTCTGCCGTGCACGACGCCGAGACGACCGTCTGTGCCCCGTCCGCACCGAGCGCTTTGCTTGACTCGGTCTCAGGGGTGGTTTTGACCCCGGGCGGGCTGAGCGCCATTGTCTCCGAGGACCCAGCTGCGTCTGCTGAACTGGCTAGGAGGCTGGGCCGTTTCGAGGATGCAGTGCTGCGAGAGGCCGTGGTGAAGTGGGGCGAAGAGGCACTGCACCTGATGCCGCTGCGCGAGGTGCGTTCACGCATTGTGGTTTCCGATGCCGAGCCGCAGCTGTTCACAGGCACCCTGCGCGAAGAGCTGGACCCGGACGGGAAACACAGCGACGAGGAGATCATGGCGGCCCTTGATGTGGCCAGTGCCCAGGATGTTTTTGACGGGCTCGAACAAGGCCTGGATGAGGAAGTCACTGAAAAGGGCCGCAGCTTTTCCGGCGGGCAGCGCCAACGCCTGGCACTGGCCCGCGCCGTGCTCACTGAAGCGGAGGTGCTGGTGCTCATTGAACCGACCAGTGCCGTGGACGCGCACACGGAACAGAGGATCGCCGTCGCCCTGAGCAAAAACCGTGGCACGGCCGACTTGACCACCCTGGTGGTGACCGCCAGCCCGCTGCTGTTGGGTGCCATGGACACTGTGGCATTTTTGCAGGATGGGCGGGTGCAGGCCCAAGGCACGCACCGGCAACTGCTCGCCACGGTTCCGGAGTACCGCAGGGTGGTGGTCCGCGGCGAAGGCATGGACGGCCACAGCACCCCAGCGGACGCGGCGGTGGGCACCCCAGCGGGCGCTGCGGTGGGCAGCAGCGGGGGCAACGGCGTCGAACATCCAGGGAATAGCGGCATGCACGGAGGGGACAACTGATGGCAGAAGCAATGCTTCCCGTGGCGGATTCCGCCCAGGTCAAGGCTGAGGGGCTGCGCCTGATTGGTCAGCACAAGGAGCCGCTGGCCGGCGTCGTCGGGTTGTACGGTGTGGCCGCCGTAGCGGGTCTGGCGGGGCCGTTCCTGCTGGGTCGGCTCGTGGACGCGGTCAGTGCCGGCACCACCGCCGGATTCGTGGCCATGGTGGCGCTGAGCCTGTCCGGATTCGTGATTGTCCAAACGCTGCTGGCGCGCTGGGCCCGGCGCAAAGGCATGGTGCTGGGTGAGAAGGTGTTCGCCCAGCTGCGCGAGGAATTCATGGAGCAGGTCACGTCCCTGCCGTTGTCCACGGTGGAACGGGCCGGCACCGGCGATCTCGTTTCGCGCACCACGAACGACGTCGACGCGGTCTCGCACACGGTCCGCTTTGGCGTGCCGCAGGTGCTGGTCTCGGTGGCGACGATTGTGCTGACCGCTGTTGCCGCATTCCTCACCAGCCCACTCGTGGCACTGGCCCTTCTGGTGGGTGTGCCGCTGCTGGTGCCCGTCACGCGCTGGTATCTCAAGCGCGCCACGCCGGGGTACCTGCGCGAACGCGAAAGTTACGCCGTGCTCAACGGTGCCATCACCGAAACCATTGAGGGCGCCCGGACGGTGGATGCGCTGAGCTTGGGCCCGAACCGCCGCCACCGGATCGACACCGCCCTGGCGAACTGTTTTGAGCGTGAAAAGTACACGCTGGGATTGCGCACCGTATTGTTCCCGGCGGCGGACTTGTCCTTCTGGCTGCCGGTCGCGGCGGTGCTGTTGTGGGGTGGCTGGCTCGCCTCACAGGGGCAGGTCAGCACCGGGATGGTGGCCACCGTGGCCCTCTACGCGATGCAGCTGATCGACCCCGTGGACACGTTGATCATGTGGATTGATGAGATCCAGGTCGGCGCCTCATCCCTGGCCCGCATTGTGGGCATCCGCAACGTCGAGGCGGACCGCACGGCCACGGACGCCGTCCCCGCCGACGATCAGATTCTGGTGGATCAGGCCCGTTTTGCGTACCGCGAGGGGCACGATGTGCTGCACGGGATCGACCTCACGCTCCGGCCGGGGGAGCGGCTGGCCATGGTGGGCCCGTCCGGCGCGGGCAAGTCCACGCTGGGGCGGCTGCTGGCCGGTATCAACGGACCCACCTCCGGCTCCGTCACGGTGGGCGGGGTGCCGCTGGTGGATCGGCCGCTGGACGAGCTGCGTGGCGAGGTCGCCCTGGTCACGCAGGAACACCATGTTTTTGTGGGGACGCTGGCCGACAACGTCCGCCTGGGCAAGGCCGGCGCCACTGACGCCGAGATTGAAAAGGCCCTGTCCGACGTCGGATCCCTGGCCTGGGTGCGTGCGTTGCCGAAGGGCTTGGCCACTGAGGTCGGTTCGGGTTCGCACACGCTCACCCCTGCCCAGGCGCAGGAGTTGGCGCTGGCCCGGCTGGTGTTGGCGGATCCGCACACGCTGGTGCTGGATGAGGCGACGTCGCTGATCGACCCGCAGGCCGCCCGCGACCTGGAATTTTCGCTCAGCGCAGTGCTGGCCGGGAGGACCGTGGTGGCCATTGCGCACCGGCTGCACACCGCGCACGACGCCGACCGGGTCGCCGTCGTCGAGGCGGGGCGTATCTCGGAGCTGGGCTCGCACGACGAACTGCTGGCCCAGGATGGCTCCTACGCAGCGCTGTGGAACTCGTGGCGGCAAGACGCCTGAGGCGCCTCCCGCCCTCTGCGACAGCCTCCCTCTCCGACGGCGCCCTCCCCGACGCCGCCCTCCCCGACGCCGCAGCACATAACGGGGCATTTTCCCGGACGCTGCAGCAGATAACGGGGTGTTTTCGCCAACCCTTCTGCAGTTCGGGCTGTGTCCACGGGCTCTGTTGAAGCTGCAGAAATAGGCGTAACGTTCAAGGCGGGGACGCGTTGGACCAGCCGGCCCGGTGCGCAACATCCTTAAGATGTCCAAGGAGTCCGCCATGCCTGACAAACAACCCCACCACCACGATCACAAAAAGCTGGACAAGGGTCACGCCATCAAGGCCAAACGCGCGGAGAAGAGG
>JBBPZC010000226.1:0-2396 GCA_038199275.1 Actinomycetales bacterium | reverse complement strand
TGTCCTCGGGCGTCAGCTGCTGTGCCCAGCGCGTCAGGCGTTGCTGAGCCGGCGCAAATTCCGGACCGATCTGAGGCCGGAAATCTGGCTTGTGCACGTCGCCCGCGTGCATGATGCGGGCCAGCCGGTGAACCCAGGGAAGTCCGACGTCGAGCTGGTTCCAGATCAGTCCCAACGTCCCGCCGGGGCGCAGCGTGCGGGAAATTTCGGTGCTCGCCTCGACCGGGTCGCACCAGTGCCAAGCCTGCGCCACCACCGCCAGGTCAGCGGAACCGGTTGGCACGTGCAGGTGTTCGGCGGTGCCCACTGTTGTGGTGACGAGGGGGAGGTCTGCCGATAATTGCGCGAGCATGTCCGCGGATGGGTCAATGGCGGTGATGGCAAAGTCGTGCCGCGTCAGGAGCTGGGTGTATTTGCCGGTGCCGGCGCCGACATCCAGCACGTTGTGGACCGAGCCGGCGGTTTCGAGCAGCCAGTTCAGGGAATCTTCCGGGTAGCCGGGGCGGACCTTGTGATAATGGTCGCCACCCGCCAGGAATGCCGCTGCCATGTGCTTGCGCCGTTCCGCGTCGAAGACCGGTCCGCCGGTGCCTGCCATGGACGCTCCTGAAGTTGTGCTGAAAGATGCGTTTCAACTTTACCCCGTCCCCCAACCCTCGCTGATATCGGCTTGTTCCCACGGCCCCTCGCTCACATGTTGTACGGTGGCACCGCCACGTGTGCGGCGCTTGGCCCGCCGGAGAGCGCGCACCAGGCCTGCCAAGAACCATTAGAGAGCGAGCGTTGCGGATAAACGCCCGATATCTGAGCGTGCGTTCAGAAGGTGGGGAGGGGCTGGCTGTCGGTTGTGCAGGGGGCGGCGCCGGCCGTTCCCGGTGTATTAGGAGCCCAGGCCGGGTACTGACGGTTGTCGTTGGCAGGGACCCAGCGGCCGGCGTCGACCACATAGTCCCACCCGAGGCCGTCGCGCAGCAGTGCAGCAATCCCGTCGATGAGGCGCTGGGCATCCTCCAACCGGGAGCCGAGCCCAAAACTGGCCCGCAGGGAGCCGGCCGGAAGACCCAGACGGTTTAGCAGCGGGTGGGCGCAGAACTTGCCGTCCCTTACGCCCACGCCATGCTCTGCCGACAGATATGCGGCGACAAGTCCGGCGTCGTATCCGGTGACGGAAAAGTTCACCACGCCAATGCTTCCGCAATCGGGGTAGCTCCCGGCGTCGCTGAAGACGGAGTGCACGGTGACGCCCTCCAGCGTGGTGAGCCCGTCGATGAGGTGGGTGCGCAGGAGCTGTTCGTGGTTGTGCCAGGAGTCGGCATCCAACGCGGCGAAGGCGGCTGCGGCCTTGGCGAGCGTTGCCGCACCGAGCACGTTGGGCGTGCCGCCTTCGTGTCGGGCGGGGCCCACGGCCCAGCTGGTCGATTCGAGCCGGACTTCCTTCACTGCTCCTCCGCCAGCCAGATGTGGAGCACCCGAGTCGAGCCAGTCGGAGCGACCCACCAAAACTCCAGCACCAAAGGGTGCATAGAGTTTGTGGCCGGAGAAGGCCACATAGTCAATGTCGGCCGCGGCCAGATCGATCCTGCGGTGCGGGGCCAGCTGGGCGGCGTCGAGCACAATCCGGGCCCCGTAATGGTGGGCGAGCGCGGCGAGTTCAGCTACGGGCAGCACCTCACCGGTAACATTTGAGGCGCCCGTGACGGCCAGCAACAGGATGTTTCCCGCCCGCAGCGCCGTCTCCACCCGGGACAACGTGGCAGCGATGGTGGAGGCGGCAACAACTGAACGATGCGGCAGCTCCTGCCACGGCAACAGGTTCGCGTGATGCTCAATGTCCAGATAGAGAACCTCACCGTAGGCGTTGGAACGGCCCTCCAGGAATCCGCGGTCCTTCAGGATTGATCTGACGCAGCCAGCCAAAAGGTTCAGCGAATCGGTGGTGTTGCGCGTGAAAATGACCGTGTCATCCGTCCGCGCCCCAACAAATTCGGCCACGATCTTCCGCGCATTCTCATACACAGACGTGCTGACCTGGGACGCGAAACCGGCTCCACGATGCACGCTGGCATAGAACGGCAGAACCTCGTTCGAATGCTCCGCAACTTCTGCGAGTGCGGGTGCGGACGCGGCATAATCCAGGTTGGCGTAGCGGACGCTCCCGCCCTGGATCAGCGGAGCCGCCAAATCCTGCCCGACAACGGGCGCCAGCGGCGATTCGGCCAGTGAGATATTTTCCAGCAGGGCAGAGCTCATGAGTCATTCCTTCGACGAAGGACCCTTGGCGGCCAAAAAGTCTGGGTGCCAAGGAGTCCGCGCTTGCCAAGACCGTTCCGGTCTGGCCAGGTCGTCACCCGGGGCACCCCGCCGCGAAAGGAGGGTTGCCGGCCAGCAAACCGGGG
>JBBPZC010000225.1:0-5044 GCA_038199275.1 Actinomycetales bacterium | reverse complement strand
GATGGTGCGGTCGATGTTGTTGACGGCCTGGCGCTTGGCAATTTCGCCAACCAGGACTTCGCCGGTCTTGGAGAAGGCCACAACGGACGGGGTGGTGCGCCCGCCTTCAGCGTTGGCGATAACGGTGGGCTCGCCACCTTCCAGGACCGATACAACAGAGTTGGTGGTTCCGAGGTCAATACCTACGGCACGTGACATAAGTGGTTCCTTTCATGGGCCGCTGCCTCAACAAGTCGGTCACCATGGTGATGGCCGGGTCGCTCAACCAGCGGTATTGAGCGTTCTGCACTCAACTTTACTCACGCTCGTCTTCATGTCAAATAAAGTTGAGTGTACTTGACTCAACTTTCACTTTAGGCGAACAGTACGACGCCGGATGGCCGGGTTTTGCGGCCTGCGTCACCTTGTGCGGGGCCGGACTTTGCGGCGGCGTCCTCGGTTCTCTGGAGCTGCGCACGGTTACGGACAAACGGTACGCAGCTCCAGAGATGGACAGCTCTGGTGGGCGCCGTGACCGGAGGCGTACGCTCCCTTTTATGAACAAAAAGCCAGTATCCGGGGACATCTACACGCACGGACACCACGAAAGCGTGCTGCGCTCCCACGCGTCGCGGACGGCTGAAAACTCCGCCGCCTACTTGATCCCGCATCTCACACATGGGCTCAGCGTGCTCGATGTTGGCTCAGGGCCCGGTACGATTACGGCTGATTTTGCCCGGCTGGTTGCACCTGGCAAGGTGCTGGGGATCGATCGTGCGCCGGATGTGGTGGCCGCGGCAACTGCCCTGGCCCGGGAACAACATCTGGCCAATCTCAGCTTCGACACCGGCGATGTATACAACCTCGATTTTCCCGACGACACCTTCGATGTGGTCCACGCCCATCAGGTGCTGCAGCACCTCACCGATCCGGTTGCCGCGCTGACACAAATGCGCCGCGTGTGCAAACCCGGCGGCACTGTTGCCGTCCGCGACGCCGACTATCGCGGCATGTTTTGGTATCCGCAACCGCCTGAGATGGATGAATGGATGGATCTGTACCAGCGGGTGGCCCGCCACAATCAGGCCGAACCGGACGCCGGGCGGCGGCTGGTGCATTGGGCCATGGAGGCGGGCTTCACGGACATCACGCCGTCCAGCGCCAACTGGCTCTACGCAACCGCGGAGGAAAGGGCCTGGCTGGCAGGGGTCTGGTCGGAGCGCGTCATTAAGTCCGGCTTCGCGGAGCAAGCCCTCGCCTACGGCGTGGCCGACACGGCAGACCTGGAACGGATCTCGGTCGCGTGGCGTCACTGGGGCGAGTCGGCCGATGGCTGGTTCATCATGCCCAACGGGGAGATCCTGGCCCGCGCTTGATCCGCGTCGGGCGGGCTGCACCAACGGGCCCGCACGTGAGCCAGCCTGCCGGCCGGACCCGGCCAAACCAACTTGCCCTAATCCACCACGGTGAACTGGCCCATCATGCCCATGTCTTCATGCCAGAGCAGGTGGCAGTGGTACATGTACGGGATGACGGGGTCGGCCAGTTTGCCGAATTTCATGAGCAGCCTGACCGTCGTGCGGGGAGGCACGTAGACGGTGTCCTTCCAACCGGCGAGTTCCGGCGGAGGCGGAGCCTTGTCGATGCTGACAATCTGGAACTGGACGTCATGGATATGGAAGTTGTGCGGCTGGTTGTGGGCGTTGAAAACAGCCCAGGATTCCGTGGCTCCGGCCTTGATTTCAAGGTCAATTCGCTCCATGTCCATGGACTTGCTGTTGATGGTGTGCTCACCCAGTTGGAACATGCGCATGTCGCCCGCCATGGCAGGGTCCGGATACTCCACGGTTGCCAGCGCGGCCGGGATGGGCGTGGCAGCGCTGAGCGTGGACGCGGCAGCCAGCTCAAGGATGTCGAGGCTGTCCTGTGCTCCGGCGTCGACAGCCCGGGATTCGACAACGCCAAGGTCCTGGGGAAAGGACCGCAGGGTGAAGCTTTCGCCAGGGACCGCGGCGACGATGATCTCGGCACGTTCGCCCGGTGTGAGCATGATGCGCGCCAGCGGCACCGGCTCCGCGAAGAGTCCGCCGTCGCTGCCAATCATGGTGAAGGCGCGGTCGTCGGAGAACCCGAAGTTGTAGCTGCGGGCGGTGGACGCGTTCAGCAGCCGCAACCGCGTGTGCTCGGCCGCAAGCGAAAGCACCGGCGCGGCAGTTCCGTTGACCAGAACGGTCCCGCCCAGCATGCCGACGCCCTCGCGGCCCGTCTCAACGAGCTGGCCCGAAGCATTGAAGGTCTTGTCCTGAACAATGACCGGGATGTCATCCACGCCGTAGTTCCGGGGCAGCGCAAGGGCACCCTCCTCGTCGTCGTCAATGATGAGCATCCCGCCGATGCCCTTGTAGACGTGTTTCTCCGTTTCGCCATGCGGATGCGGGTGATACCAGAGGGTCGCCGCGGGCTGGTCGATGGTCCACGAGGGTGACCAGCTGCCGCCGGGCTCGATCATTTGGTGCGGGCCGCCGTCGGCCTTGGCGGGCAGGCGCATCCCGTGCCAGTGCAAGGTGGTGGCGGTGTCGAGCCGGTTGCTCACGTTGATCCGGATGTCCTCGCCGCGCCGCACTCGGAGCGTTGGGCCCAGGAACGCGCCGTTGACGCCCCACGTGTCGGCCTTCCCGCCGGGGACAATCGCCGACTGGCCCGCTTGAGTGGACAGGTCAAAGACGCGCTGGCCGTCTTGGACGGAGGAGTCTGCGATCGGTGGGATGTGCAGGGCATTGTGGAAATCGATCTTGCCCACGGTGTCCAGAACCTTCCGGCCCGCCGGCCCGCTGCAGCCCGCCAGCGCGATAAGGGCGCCAGCTCCCACGCCGAGGGTGGACAGTTGGAGAAAATGGCGGCGGTTGAGACCGAATCGTTGGGTGGGAGCGCTCATTTGCTTCATCTTAGTTGCCGCATCTGGGAGCGACCCCGGCAACCCGAGGCGCACTTCCAACCCCACCGTGCCCAACGTCAGCATTGCCACCGCGCGGCTGTAAACTTGCCCAGTGCAATTCTCCCTCTGGCTGGCCCTCGCAGGCGCCGGCGCCATGATCAGCCTGACCCCGGGCGCGGGCGCCATCAACACCATGTCCAACGCCCTGACCAGCGGATTCCGACGCTCTTTCTGGGGCATCCTGGGCCAGCAGCTGGCACTGATCATCCACGTGGTCATCGTCGCGGCGGGCGTGGGCATCATCGTCTCCAGCTCCCCGTTCCTGTTCCTGCTGATCCGCTATGTGGGTGCCGCCTACCTGGTGTATCTGGGCATCATGAAGCTGTTGGCCAAGGCTGAGAAGGACGACGGCGGGGACTCGCCTGCCGTGTTCGAGCCCGGCTTCTCGATGTTCCGCCGCGGGCTGTGGGTCAACCTCCTGAACCCGAAGGCCATCGTCTTTTTCCTCGCTTTCATGCCCCAATTCATCCGCCCTGCGGAACCATTGCTGCCGCAGTACGTCATCCTGACCGTCACGGTGGTGGTCATTGACATCGTCGTCATGTGGTTCATCTTTGCCGCGGGCGCCAAGCAGCTCAAGAGCCTGACCACCAGCGAGCGCGGACAGCTGACGCTCAACCGGATCTTCGGCGTCCTGTTCATCGGCGTGGGCGTGCTGCTTGCGCTCGTGTAGTCCGAAGAGCTGGCGCACGGCGCATCAAATTGGCTGCAACAGGTCCGGCGCATCAGCTCGACCCCTGCCTTCGCACACAACACCCGACCACTGCCTTCGCACACAACCTTGGGAGCCCAATGTCCGCATCATCAGACCGAGCGCACGATCCCTCAGACCCCAATGACGCACTCGTCGAGCCCCTCCCCTGGATCAGCAGAGAGCGCGCCGGTGGTGCTTACCGCCTGCCCGGTTTGCGGTACCCGCTTGGCGCGCTCATTTACGGAGTGGTGCTCATCGCCTTGAGCATCTTGGCGATCACAGCAACCGCTGGTAACGGCGCACTCGCCGCCGGCATCCCCATTTGTCTGATTGCAGCTGGACTCGGCATCTGGATGATTCTCATCGCCGCCATTCGTTGGCCCTGGTACCGGGCGTACGTTCAGCGGCATGGACACTCGCCGTTTTAAACCGTTTAACCCACGGGCCAGGCACCCGCAAGCCGGGGAGTCACCCTCCCGCCCCCGCCCTGCCACTGACACTGGCGTCTCAACTTCTCCGCAAGCGCCGCGCCGATAGACTGGTTCAATGACCACCCCGTACCGGATCATTACCGTTTGCACCGGCAATATCTGCCGCTCACCCATGGCCGAATTCATGCTGTCGAGTGCCGCGGCGGAGGCCGGCCTGAGCGTGGAAGTGGATTCCGCCGGGACCAGCGCGTGGGAAGTGGGCAACCCCATTGACCCGCGGGCCCAGGACGTTCTGGCGCAGCACGGCATCACCGCGGCGAACCACTCGGCCCGAAAATTCAACGCCGCCTGGTTTGCCGAAAGGGACCTCATCCTGGCCCTGGACACCGACCATTATGACGCGCTGCTGGCCTCGGCCCCCAACGCCGCGGCGGCGAACAAGGTGCGCATGCTCCGATCCTTTGACCCGGCGGTGGCGGATTTGACCCCCGCGAAGCAGGGCATTTACGACCCCTGGTACGGCAACGCCCGGGACTTTGATGAAAGCTGGAATCTGATCTCGGCCGCGATCCCCGGAATCCTGGCCCACGTCCGTGACTAGTCCCCAGGCCCTCCCGCCCCTGACAAGCGCACGGCGGGACCTGCGGAACAGAGGGCCCATCATCATCGCCGTCGACGGCCGCTCCGGTGCAGGAAAAACCACCATCGCCGTTGAGCTCGCTGCTCTGTTGCGCCGCCACCGCCCGGTTTCACTGTTCCACCTCGAGGACATTTATCCGGGTTGGGACGGTCTTGCCGATGGCGTGGACCGCTACATTGAAACCGTTTTGCAGCCCCTGCATTCCGGTGCCAACGCAACCTGGACCGAGTGGGATTGGGAGGCCAAGAACGACGGCGCCTCCCGCACCACCGCTGTTGCCCCAGTGGTGCTCGTGGAAGGAGTTG
>JBBPZC010000224.1:0-11326 GCA_038199275.1 Actinomycetales bacterium | reverse complement strand
GTGAGGATGTCGATGCAGTATTTGTCTTCCTCAACCATTCGGGCGATGCCGCGCACCTGGCCCTCGGCGCGCTTGAGGCGGCGCAGGTAGGCCTGCTTCTCCTCCGAGTAACCGTGGGTGTGTATTTCTGTGCTCATGAGTTCAATGTATACCCCCATAGGGTATGCGTCAAGTACCCCCTAGGGGTATGCAGGATGGGGCGGGTCGGCGCGGAAATGCCGACTGACCAAGTTACCGGCAGGTAACCCCTTGATGTGAAGGGGCTGGAGTGGTCGACTTTAACCCATGGAAAATAGCGACGCACCAAACGGCAAGCACTCTGAAATCACCCATCTGCTGGCGGTGGGCACCAAGAAGGGGCTGTGGCTGGGCACCAGCTCCGACCGGGAAAAATACAGCTTCACCGGCCCGCACTTTCTCATGCAGGAGATCCCCAGCATCGGCATCGACACGAGGGACGGGCGGACGCGCATCCTCGTGGGGCTGCGCAGTGAACACTGGGGGCCAACTGTGGCCCACTCGGACGACCTCGGTGCCACGTGGCACGAGCCGGACCACGGCGCGATCACCTTTCCGCCGGATACGGAAACCGCCCTGGAGCGGGTGTGGCAGATACAGCCGGATTCGGCGGGGCGGCCGGGCGTGGTCTGGGCCGGCTGCGAGCCCATCTCCGTGTGGAAATCCACCGACGGCGGCGAACACTTTGAGCTCAACCGCGGCCTGTGGGACCACCCGCACCGCTCCGAATGGGGTGCCGGATTTGGTGGCGCCGCCGCACACACTGTCCTGCCCAGTCCCCAGGATCCCAATACGATCCACGTCGCCATGAGCACCGGCGGCGTCTACCGCAGCGTCGACGCCGGAGCGTCGTGGGAGCCCCGGAACAAGGGCATTGGCGCCACATTCCTGCCGGAGGAAACACCGGAATTCGGCCAGTGCGTACACAAAGTGGCCCGCGACGCCAACCACCCGGAGGTGCTGTTCGCGCAAAACCACGGCGGGGTGTACCGCAGCGGGGACAGTGGGGACAGCTGGGACTACATTGCCCGTGGACTGCCGGCGGACTTCGGCTTCACCGTCCTCACCCACCCGCGCCGCTCAGACACCGCCTGGGTGATCCCCATCAAGGCCGATTATCAAAGGATCCCGCCGGACGGGCAGCTGGCCGTGCACCGGACGGACGACGGCGGGGAGTCCTGGACACGTTTGGCCGACGGTCTTGTGGAGCCCGAGTTCAATGTGGTGCTCCGTGATGCCGCGGCTGTAGATACTGCGGAACCGGTTGGGCTGTTCTTCGGCACCCGCGGCGGGACCGTCTATGCCAGTGCCGACGAGGGGGCACACTTTGTTCCCGTGCTGTCTCAACTCCCTGACGTCCTGTGTGTCCGTGCGGCCACCCTCGAAGTGTGAAGGTGGCGCAAAGTGGGTGAGGTGACACTCCTGGTGCCGCGGCTGCTGCAGCCACTCGTGGACGGAAGCGAAGAGCTGCGTCTTGACGTGGGAAATGGGGCCAGCGTGGCCGAATTGTTGGATGCCATCGCTGCGCAGTTTCCGGTGTTTGGACGCCGTCTAAGGGATGAAACCGGGGCACTGCGCCGCTACGTCAACATTTATCTGGACGGTGATGACGTGCGGCGCCTTAATGGGCTTCAAACGCGAGCAACCGCCGGCCAGGAACTGATGGTGATCCAGTCCGTGGCCGGTGGGTGAGGGGAGCATTTCAGATACGCAGGGGCGCCAGGGCCAATGGCCCCGGAGCGCCCGGTGGGGACGGCGGAAGACTTAAGCTGCGTCGAGGTCAGTTTCGAGCAATTTGACCAGCGTATCGAGGGCCGCATCGGCACCCTCGCCCTCGGCGCGCAGGACGACCTCACTGCCATGCTCGGCGCCCAATGTCATGAGTGAGAGGATGCTGCTGGCATCCATCGCGTCCTCTGCGGGAGTTCCGGCCATGGCGATAGTTACCTCAACACCGGTTTCCGCGGCCGCTTCGGCGAAAAGGGAAGCGGGGCGGGCATGCAGGCCGGAGCTGCTGGCAACGGTTACAGTGCGTTCGGACATGTTTCCTCCTGTGGTTGGTACTGCGTAAATCAAGGCGCTGCTGACGTTTCAGAGACCCAGCTCGGCGAGAATAGGCAACTTCCCGCGCGCCAGATCGCGGGCTTCCGTGGGGCTGGCTGCGCGTAGAGCCAGTGTAGCGATGTCCTGCGCTTCCTTCAGGCTCACCGTGGCCAACACGGCGCCCACTGCCGCCAGCGACCGGGCGGTCATGGACAGTGTTGAGACACCCAGTCCCACAAGTACGACGGCGAGTGCCGGGTCCGCGGCGGCCTCACCACAGACTCCCACCGGTTTTCCTCCGCCCTCGGCGATTGAGCCGGCCACCGTCAGGCGGACCAGCTGGAGTACGGCCGGCTGCCACGGATTATTGAGTGCCGCGAGGGGCCCGAGTTGGCGGTCGGCCGCCATGGTGTATTGCGTCAGATCGTTGGTGCCGAGGCTCGCGAATTCCACCTGGCCCAGAATGGACTCGGCCGTGACGGCCGCCGATGGCACCTCCACCATGACGCCGGGAGTTTTCAGCCCCGCCGCGATACAGAGCGAGGCAAACCGGGCCGCCTCATCGGAGGTTGAGATCATCGGAGCCATGACCCAAACATCAGCCGTGGTGCCCTCGGCTGCGGCCGCAATGGCCGCGAGCTGGCGTTCAAGCACGCCGGGTGAGGATATGTCAGTGCGGTAACCACGCACACCCAGTGCAGGATTCGGCTCGCTCGCGTCGGTCAGGAAGGGCAGCGGCTTGTCCGCGCCGGCATCCAGGGTGCGCACGACGACCTTTTTGCCGGGGAAGGCATCAAAGACGCCGCGGTAGGCCTCCACCTGCTCTTCATGGCTGGGCTCCGTGTCGCGTTCAAGGAAGCAAAATTCGGTGCGTAACAAGCCCACGCCCTGAGCTCCGGCGGACGCTGCCTTGAGCGCATCCTTGGCTCCCCCCACATTGGCGAGAAGCGGGACCAGGTGCCCGTCCGACGTCGTTCCTTGTCCGTCAAAAACGGCTAGAGAGGCAGCGTTGCCAGCCCAGGCAGCAGCGGCAGCGCGCTCGGCGTCTCCGGGGTTGATCATGATGGATCCGGCGGCACCATCGACGAAGACTTCCGTGCCATCGGCGAGCTGGCCGACCCCGGGCGCCGCGACCACAGCGGGCAGGCCGAGGGAGCGGGCGATGATGGCTGTGTGGGACTGCGGACCGCCACCGGCCGTGACCAGTGCCACGACCATGTTTGGATCTAACGTGGCGGTGTCGGCTGGCGCGAGATCTTCGGCCACGAGAATGAAGGGCGCGTCCGAGACGGGGATGCCGGGAGCCGCAACACCGCGTAGCGAGGCCACAATGCGGGCGCGAACATCGAGGACGTCGGTGGCGCGTTCGGCCATGTAGCCGCCCAAGTTCACGAGCATCGCCGTCACAGCTTCGGCAGCTTCCCATACCGCGCGCTCGGCAGAGGTCCCTGTTTTGATCAGCTTGATGGCCGCCTTGATGAGCATGGGGTCGGTGGCCATCAGGGCTGTTGCTTCCAGCACGGCCTTGGCATCAGTTCCGGCGCCGGCCGCACGCCCACGCAATTGGGACTGCACGGCCTTGGCGGCGAGCTGAAGCGCTGAGGCTGCATCCTCCGGCGTGGTTCCCGAGGCCAGTTTTTCCCCGGCCGGTGGTTCGGCCAGCGGCTGCGGCATCTGTCGGATGGTGCCGATGATGCGTCCGGGGCTGACCCCAACTCCTAGGAAATTCTGCACTGAAAGTCCTCTTCCTTTACTTCTCTGCGTTGGCGGTCGTGTCTGGGGGCAGTCGTGGCTGGCTGCGAAGCGTCAACGTCTCCTGGCATGTGCCAAACCCCTGGCATGTGCCAAACACTTGTGGGGTGCGTCGAAAGCGGCCTTGTGATTCACTTCATATAGCAGTGCTATAGATGCTACCGTAACAGCCATGAACATTGACGGCCAGTCCAAGGGCACGCTCTGCGTCTGAAATGAAGTACCCGGAGGCGCTGTCCTTCCCTTTGTTTGGAAGGTTGGATGGCACATCAGGCGCTTCGGGTCCGGTGGTTCTTAGGAAAATCGGCGCTGTACTAAAAACAAATCCTGTGATTCACTTCATATAGCGTTGCTATAGATGCTACGGTAGCAGGCATGAACATCGACGGCCAGCTTCCGGCCAAAGCCAGGCTGCTCAAAGCGGCAGCCGAGCTGTTGGCCAATTCAGCAGGGGGACCGGTTTCAACTCGGCAAATCACCGAGCTGGCCGGTGTGACTGCTCCCACCTTGTATCACCACTTTGGCGATAAGGAGGGGCTCTTCAATGCAGTGATTGACGCGGGCTTTGAAGAGTACGTGGCTGGCGAACATAACTTTGCTCCGACCGGTCAGCCTTTGCAGGATGTGCGTCAGATTTGGGACAACCATCTCCAATTCGGTTTGGATAATCCGCAGCTGTATTCGGTGATGTTTGGCAATATCCGCCCGGAAAGCCGCCCAGCGCGGGTGTCCGAAGCGGAAGGCTTCATGGAAGAAATGCTGGACAAGGCGGCCGCAGCGGGCCAGCTCTGTGTAGCGCCTTCTGAAGCGGCACGCAGTATTTTGGCTGCCAATGTGGGCGTCACGCTCATGCTCATTGCCGAGCCGGCAGAGGGCAGGAACTTTGATCTTTCCGACATGACCCGGGAAGCCGTCATTACGGCGGTTTCATCGGAGGCCGGGCTTAACCCGGCAGCAGCACCGTTGGGTCCGTCGTCGGTAGTGGTTGCCGCCATCGCCCTTAACGCCGCACTGGAATCATCCCACCCGGAACAGCTCTCAACCACAGAATTGAAGTTATTCCTTGAATGGCTTCACCGCATCTCCAAAACGACCTGAAACAAAAAAATAATCCCCAGTTACTCCTGCAGAGGCGCAGGACTCACGAAAAGGAAATTCTCATGGCAACTCCAACAGTGGCCGCTCCGAAGGCAGGTGTCCGGGTAGGGGTGCAGAAATTCGGCACGTTCCTCTCCGGCATGATCATGCCCAACATTGGTGCATTCATTGCCTGGGGCCTGATTACGGCTCTCTTCATCCCCAAGGGGTTCTTCCCCAACGAGACATTGGGCGCCATGGTCGACCCAATGATCGGCTTCCTGCTTCCTCTGCTGA
Organism: Actinomycetales bacterium; assembly: GCA_038199275.1. Taxonomy (GTDB): domain Bacteria; phylum Actinomycetota; class Actinomycetes; order Actinomycetales; family Micrococcaceae; genus Specibacter. The sequence goes on along the minus strand of JBBPZC010000224.1, from coordinate 6,139 downwards.
TCGGTTACACCGGCGGCAAGATGATTCACGGCGTCCGTGGTGGCGTTGTGGGTGCCGTGGCAACCATGGGTGTCATTGTCGGAACCGACATCCCCATGTTCATTGGCGCCATGATCCTGGGCCCGCTGACGGCCTGGCTCATGAAGAAGCTGGACAAGGCCTGGGAAGGCCGCATCAAGCCGGGCTTTGAAATGCTGGTTGACAACTTCTCTGCCGGAATTTTCTCCGGCATCATGGCCGTGGTTGGTCTGTTGGTGGTGGGCCCGGTGGTGACCGCGTTCAGCAACGGCGCCGGACATGTGGTGGAATTCCTGGTCCATAACGGGCTGTTGCCGCTGACGAGCATTTTCATCGAACCGGCCAAGGTCCTGTTCCTGAACAACGCCATCAACCACGGCATTCTCACTCCGTTGGGTACAGAGCAGGCTCTGTCCACCGGCAAGTCCATCCTGTTCCTGCTGGAGGCGAACCCCGGTCCCGGTCTGGGCCTGCTGCTGGCCTACTCCATCTTCGGCAAGGGCCTGGCAAAGGCTTCCGCGCCGGGTGCTGCCATCATTCAGTTCTTCGGCGGTATCCACGAGATCTACTTCCCCTACATCCTGATGAAGCCGGTCATGATTCTGGCGACCATCGGTGGCGGCATGACCGGCATCCTCATGCTCGTCATCACCAACTCCGGCCTGGTGGCTCCGGCCGCGCCGGGCAGCATTTTCGCCGTCTTCGCGATGGCGTCCAGGGACAGCTACTTTGGGCTGGCGCTCTCGGTGTTTGCCGCTGCTGCGGTGTCCTTCATCATTGGCACCTTGATCCTGAAGATCAGTCCGATTCCGGCTGAAAGCGACGGTCTGGGCGATGCAACGGCCAAGATGGAAGCCTTGAAGGGCAAGAAGAGCTCGGTATCATTCGCACTGGCCGGCAACGCTGCCAACGGCCCCATCAGCACGGTCGTCTTTGCCTGCGACGCCGGCATGGGCTCCAGCGCCATGGGCGCATCGGTGCTGCGCAACATGATCAAGAAGGCCGGCTTCCCGGAGGTCAAGGTCACCAACTCGGCCATCTCCAACCTGACCGACACGTACGACGTCGTTGTGACGCACCAGGATCTGGCCGCCCGGGCCGCCCCGGTAACAGCCAGTGCCGTGCACGTCTCCGTGGACAACTTCATGAACAGTCCCCGCTACGAGGAAATCGTGGACTTGGTCCGGAGCAGCAATTCAGCATCCGGAGCTGGCGCACCAGCTGCTGCGGAAGAGCCTGTCGAAACTGCGGCCGCAGTTGGCGGGACCGTTCTGGTCCGCGAGAGCGTGATCCTGAACGGCACGGCCACCACGCGCGACGGCGCCATCGATGAGGCCGGTGCGTTGCTGCTGGCCCGTGGCGCTGTGAATGCTGCCTATGTTGCGGCCATGCATGAGCGCGAAACATCCGTCTCCACGTATATGGGCAACTTCCTGGCCATCCCGCACGGCACCAACGAGGCAAAAGGCAACATCAGCAGCTCGGCCGTCTCGATCATTCACTACCCGAACGGCATTGATTGGAACGGCAAGCCGGTGAAGTTTGTGGTGGGCGTGGCCGGAGTGAACAACGAACACCTGTCCATCCTGTCCTCGATTGCCCGCGTCTTCACCGACAAGGAGCAGGTGGCCAGACTCGAAAACGCCGCCACCGTGGATGAAGTGTTGGACATCTTTGGAAAGGTAAACGCGTAATGAAGGCAGTTCATTTTGGTGCCGGCAACATTGGCCGCGGATTTGTGGGGCTCCTGCTTCACAACGCCGGGTACGAGCTGGTTTTTGCCGACGTTGCCGAGGCGCTCATCAACGACCTCGCCGCGGCCGAGAGCTACAACGTTCATGAGGTGGGCGAAAACGCCACGGTGCGCACCGTCAACAATTTCCGGGCGTTGAACTCCGCCACCGCGGCTGACTCTGTTGTAGCGGAAATTGCGACGGCGGACATGGTCACCACCGCGGTGGGGCCCAACATCCTGAAGTTTGTGGCACCGCTCATTGCTCGCGGCATCGCAGCGAGGGATGGTGGGCTGGCTCCGTTGCAGGTCATGGCATGCGAAAACGCGATCAACGCCACGGACATCCTCGAGGCGGCCGTCCGCTCCGACGACAGCGTGGATGAAGGCGCCGTGAATTCCGCTGCAGTGTTTGCGAATACGGCAGTGGATCGGATCGTGCCGAACCAGGCGCCGGGGCAGGGCTTGGATGTGACGGTGGAGACGTTCTTTGAATGGGTCATCGACAGGACCCCGTTCAACGGCAATGAACCAGTCATTGACGGTGCCACTTTTGTGGACGATCTGGCCCCTTACATTGAACGCAAGTTGTTCACTGTTAATACGGGCCACGCGTCCACAGCCTACTTCGGTTACGTCGCGGGGATTGAGAAGATCTCCGATGCGATGACCGATCCAGGCGTCCAGGCACAGGTGCGGGCCGTGCTGGAGGAAACCAAGGGGCTGCTGGTACGCAAGCACGAATTCGCGGAGGCGGATCAGGAAGCGTATGTCCAAAAGATTCTGCTCAGGTTCGCCAATGAATTCCTGCCTGACACAGTGAATCGCGTGGGCCGTGCGCCGCTGCGAAAGCTCAGCCGGCACGAACGGTTCATTGGCCCCGCGGCCGAGCTGGCTGAAAATGGTGTAGCCCCCGTGGCGTTGTTGGCGGCCATTGGCGCTGCACTGCACTTTGACGATTCCGGTGACGCTGAAGCCGTGGAACTGGCGGAGATCATCCGCACCAGCACTGCGGACGATGCCACGGCACGGATTACCGGGCTGGGCCCGGAACATCCGCTGTTTTCTGCGGTGAGCGCATTGATTGGTGCCAAGCAGGCGCGGTAGTCTTCCGTCGAGCAAAAGCTGGAGCAAGAGAAGGAGCAGCCCCGATCCGGGATCGGGGCTGCTCCTTCTCTTCTGTTTGATCCTGCGTTCTTCACCTTGCCGGGAGCCCCGCCGAATTCCCGTGGACGTTGCGCCGGAGAAGTTTTCGGTAACTTCCACTGCTCGGTTGACGTCAGGGGCTATATTGGCCAGTAACCGTGGAATGACCCATCCGTTGAAGGAGAACTCGTGCCCAAGGAACTTGCCACACAGCTCATTGAACAATTGCAGTCTGCCGGCGTGCAGCGCATCTACGGGATTGTGGGCGACAGCCTGAACCCGCTGGTGGATGCCGTGCGGAAAACCGGAGGATCCGCCAATGGAGGCATTGATTGGGTCCACGTCCGCCACGAGGAAGCAGCGGCCTTCGCGGCCAGCGCCGAGGCGCAACTGACGGGAAAACTGGCCGTCTGCGCCGGATCCTGCGGGCCCGGCAACCTGCACCTCATGAACGGGCTGTATGACGCGAACCGAACCGGGGCGCCGGTGCTGGCCATCGCCTCGCACATCCCCAGCAAGCAGATTGGCAGCAGCTTTTTCCAGGAGACCCACCCGGACAGAATTTTCGAGGAGTGCTCGGTGTATTCCGAACTCGTCAGCACGGCCGAACAAGCACCCCGCGTCATGCACAGCGCCATGTCGCACGCCATGGGACTGCGTGGGGTGGCCGTGGTGACCTTGCCCGGTGACATTGCCAGCCTGCCCTCCAGCGCACCGACCCCGCAGTGGCGCCCGTTCAAGCAGGCCGAACTTGTTCCGGCACCCGAAAGCGTTGCCGAACTCGCCGATGCCATCAACCAGGCGGAGAAGGTGGCCATCTTTGCCGGCGCCGGCGTCGAGGGAGCCCATGACGAAGTCCTTGCCTTTGCCGAACGCATCAAGGCCCCCGTGGGGCACAGCCTGCGCGGCAAGGACTTCATTCAATACGAGAACCCGTACGACATTGGCATGACCGGCCTGCTTGGCTACGGCGCTGCGGCGGAAGGGATCGCCGGTGCCGATCTGCTCATCCTGCTGGGCACCGATTTTCCCTACGATCAGTTCCTGCCCGACACACGCACGGCGCAGGTGGACCGCGCGGCAGAGAACCTGGGCCGGCGCACCGACGTCGACATTGCGGTCCATGGCGACGTGCTGCCCACCCTGCGGGCGCTCATGCCGCTGGTGGAAAACAAAAAGAAGAGGAAATTCCTGGACCAGATGCTCAAAAAGCATGACCGGCTCATGAACAAGGCGGTGGGTGCCTACACCCGCAAGGCGGATCATCTCATCCCCATCCATCCGGAATATGCAGCGTCGCTGCTGGATGAAATTGCCGCCCAGGACGCCATCTTCACCGCCGATACCGGCATGTGCAATGTCTGGACTGCCCGTTACATCAACCCGCTGGGCACGCGGCGGCTCATTGGCTCCTACTTGCACGGCTCCATGGCCAACGCGCTGCCGCATGCCATCGGGGCGCAGGCGTCCCACCCCGGCCGGCAGGTCATTTCCGTCTCCGGCGACGGAGGACTCTCCATGCTGCTGGGCGAGTTGATCACCGCGGCGGCGCACAATCTGCCCGTCAATGTGGTGGTGTTCAACAACTCCTCATTGGGCATGGTGAAACTGGAGATGCTGGTGGACGGTCTGGCCGACTTCGGTGTGGACGTACCCGACACGAACTACGCGGCCATCGCCACGGCCATGGGATTCCATGCTGTGCGGGTCACGGACCCGGCCGACATTGCCACTGCCTATCGCGCCGCATTCGCCCACAATGGGCCATCGCTGGTGGAGCTCATCACCGACCCCAACGCCCTGTCCCTGCCGCCCAAGATCAAGGGCGCCCAGATCATCGGCTTCGCCACGGCCATGTCCAAGGTGGTCCTGAACAAGGGGGCCGGCGAGGCCGTGAGCATGGCCCGCAGCAACATCCGAAACATCCCCCGCGGCTGAGCCGGCATTCCTGCGTTTCAAAGCGGACCAAGCTTCCTGCGTTTCAAAGCGGACGAAGCACAGTGTGGTGGCGTGAGTTGGAGCTGCTGGCCAAAGCGATGGTTGCGGGAGAAGACCGAAGCCAGCGAGGTTCCAGGCCATGTCGTGGACGCCGCTGTTGGCCTGCCTGAGCCCGGGCGCGTCTGCAGCTCAGTTGCTGGCCAACACCAGCAAGGCTGTACCGAACACGCTCAACGCGACGAACGGCAGACACAGCACGGCGTGAAGTTTTTTGTGTTCGCGCAGGACGGCGGCGAATTCGCGCAGGAAGGCGCTGGGCAGAAAATAGCGTGCCGTGGGGGAGCCCACCACTTGTGCGTCGAGCCCGAGCTTGCGGCTGAGCAGGGCGGCACGGAGCACGTGGTAGTTGTTGGTGACCACCACGAGGGCGCCATTGCGTCCGTGCTCGCGGGCGAGGACTGCAGAAAATTGCAGGTTTTCCGCGGTCGTGGTGGCCTTGTCTTCTGCCGCCACGTCGTGGGCCGGCACCCCGGCTGAAATCAGGTACTCGGCCATGGCCGCGCCTTCGGAGCGGGATTCGTCAGCGCCCTGGCCGCCGGAGGGAATCAGTAGCGGCGCCTGCTGCCCGGCCACTTCCTGGCCGAGCGCTTCTTTATAGACCTCAAGACCCTTGTCGAGGCGCGAACGCAGCAGAGGCGGCACCTTGCCGTTGATGATCTGGGAGCCCAAGATGACAACGGCCGCAGGATCGACGGTGTGCCGCATGCGCCCATACACAATCGCATACGCCAGGAACACAATGAACACCACACCGAAGTAACTGCACAAGAAGAACAACAGCGCGGCAACGCCAACCGCCACGGGATTGAGCGTGACTACCAACAACACGGCCAGAACAGGCAGTCCAAGCAGGGCAAGGCCGGCCAGCAGCGACAGCACGTTGCCCACGCTCCGGCCCTCGCGGCGGAGCATCGCCACACCGTTGCCGATCAGGAATATGGCCAGCACAATGACTGCCAGCGGCGTCAGCGCGACCAGGGCCAAGGTGATCCATTCCGTCCACGGGAACCATTGGGCCAGCACCTGGGACACGCCTAACAGGGCGAACCAGCAGGCTGCCACCAGGACAAGCCCATTGCGCAGCATGCGCGCATCCTTGCGCCGCAAATAAATAAAGGTGGCGCCGAGGATCAGGGCCAGAATCAGGGAGAACATGCTTTCAGCCTAACGGCTGCGGAACCGCCAGACATGGCCTCAAGGCGGAGATTTCCCCACTCCTCCCGTCCCGCCCGGAACCCCCGCCCG
>JBBPZC010000223.1:0-5361 GCA_038199275.1 Actinomycetales bacterium | reverse complement strand
TTGAACTCAACGATGACTACCAGGCCCTCAGCGACATGGTCCGGGACTTTGCGGACAACGTGGTGGCGCCTGTCTCCGCCAAGCACGACGAGGAACACAGTTTCCCCTACGAAATCACGGCGCAGATGGGCGAGCTGGGACTGTTCGGGCTGCCGTTTCCCGAGGAATTCGGCGGCATGGGCGGAGACTACTTTGCCCTGGCCCTCGCACTGGAGCAGCTGGGGCGGGTGGACCAGTCCGTCGCCATCACGCTCGAGGCAGGGGTCTCCCTGGGCGCCATGCCCATCCACCGTTTCGGCACGCAGGCGCAGAAGGAGGAGTGGCTGCCGTCGCTGACTTCCGGACAGGCGCTCGCAGGCTTTGGCCTGACCGAGCCGGACGCCGGATCCGACGCTGGTGGCACCGCCACCAAGGCCCGCGTTGAGAACGGTGAATGGGTCATTGACGGCGCCAAGCAGTTCATCACCAACTCCGGTACCGACATCACCAAGTTCGTCACCGTCACCGCTGTCACCGGCACCTCTGAACGTGCCAACGGCTCCGTGAAGAAGGAAATTTCCACCATCATCGTGCCCAACGGCACGCCGGGCTTCACGGTGGAAAAGGCGTACAACAAGGTGGGTTGGAACGCCTCGGACACCCACCCGCTGACCTTCTCCGGTGCCCGGGTGCCGGAGGAAAACCTGTTGGGGGAGCGCGGGCGCGGATACGCAAACTTCCTGTCCATCCTGGATGAGGGCCGCATCGCCATTGGGGCCCTGGCCACCGGTGCCGCCCAGGGCTGTGTGGATGAGGCTGTCCGCTACGCGAAGGAACGCAGCGCCTTTGGCCACAACATTGGCCACTCCCAGGGCATCTCCTTCAAGATCGCCCGCATGCAGACCCGCGCCCACACGGCACGGCTGGCCTATTATGACGCCGCCGCCCGCATGCTGGCCGGCAAGCCCTTCAAGACCGAGGCGGCCATCGCTAAGCTGGTGGCAAGTGAGGCGGCCATGGACAACGCCCGTGACGCCACGCAGGTCTTTGGCGGCTACGGTTTCATCAACGAGTTCTCCGTGGCCCGCCACTATCGCGATTCGAAGATCCTGGAGGTTGGCGAAGGCACCACCGAAGTCCAGCTCATGCTCATCGCCCGCGACCTGGGCCTGTAACTTCGAAGAAAGGAACCTGCCATGATCAACAAAGTAGTGCCATCGCCGGCCGCCGCCGTCCATGACATCCACGACGGCGCCTCCCTCGCCGTCGGCGGTTTCGGCCTCTGCGGCATCCCCGTGGCCCTGATCCAGGCCCTGCACGACGCCGAAACGTCCCACCTGGAAACCATCTCCAACAACTGCGGGGTCGACGATTGGGGCCTGGGCATCCTCCTCTCGGACGGCCGCATCCGCCGTACCATCTCCTCCTACGTGGGCGAGAACAAGGAATTTGCCCGCCAGTTTCTCGCCGGGGAGCTCGAGGTGGAGCTGACCCCGCAGGGCACACTCGCCGAGAAGCTCCGCGCCGGCGGAGCGGGCATCCCCGCCTTCTACACCGCCGCCGGTGTGGGCACCCAGGTTTCCGAGGGTGGGCTGCCCCGCAAGTACGACGGCGCCGGAGGAATTGAGATTGCCTCGCCGGCCAAGGAGGTGCGCACCTTCGGGACGGACGAGTTCGTGCTGGAGGAATCGCTGAACCCCGACTTTGCGCTGGTGCATGCGTGGAAGGGCGACCGCCACGGGAACCTGGTCTTCCACGCCACAGCCATGAACTTCAACCCGCTGTGCGCCATGGCCGGGAAGATCACCATTGCCGAAGTGGAGGAACTCGTGGAGCCCGGCGAACTGGATCCCGAGCACATCCACGTCCCGGGCATCTTCGTCCAACGCGTGGTGCACGTCCCCGCCGGAACGCCTGGCAGCGAAAAACGCATCGAGAAGCGCACCGTGACGGCTGATCCTGACGGTGCCGCGGTGGAACCCCCGCCGGTCCCCAGCGACTCCCCAACCTCGCAAGCTCGGCTGGGGGCCCCTGTCGCAGTGGCCCCATCGCCGGCGCCCGAAGCCGCTCCCGGGGTCCCACCGCGGCCCCGCCCCGTCGGCTCAACCACGAAGGAGGCATGACCATGGCACTGACACGGAACGAGCTGGCAGCCCGGGTGGCGCAGGAACTGCACAACGGGCAATACGTGAACCTGGGCATTGGCATGCCCACGTTGATTCCCAACTACATCCCCAAGGGTGTGGAGGTGGTGTTGCATTCGGAAAACGGAATCCTGGGCACCGGCCCCTACCCGCTGGATGCCGATGTGGATCCGGACCTGATCAACGCCGGCAAGGAAACCGTCACCGTCAACAAGGGTGCCTCCTTCTTTGACTCGGCGCTCTCCTTTGGCATGGTGCGCGGCGGGCACGTCGATGTTGCCGTGCTGGGGGCCATGCAGGTTGCCGCCAACGGTGACCTGGCGAACTGGATGATTCCGGGCAAGATGGTCAAGGGCATGGGCGGTGCCATGGATCTGGTGTTCGGTGCCAAGAAGCTTATTGTCATGATGGAACACGTGGACAAGTACGGGGCGCCGAAGATCCTCACCGAATGCACCCTGCCCCTGACCGGAAAACGCTGCGTGGATCTGATCGTCACCGATATGGCCGTCATCGAGGTCACCGACGAGGGCCTGGTCCTGAAGGAACTGGCCCCCGGTGTCACCGCGGAGCAGATTGTGGCAGCCACCGGCGCCCCGCTGAACCTCGAGATGCATGATCTGGACAACGTATGAGTGAGCAGCCGGTAGTCACTCAGCGCGGGCTCTACTATGAGGAGCTGGAAACCGGTGTGGTGTACCAACACCGGCCCGGCCGGACCATGACGGAGACGGACAATGTCCTGTTCACCACCATGACCATGAACACCCAAGCCCTGCACCTGGATGCGGCATGGAGCGCGGAGCAGCCCTTTGGCCAGCGGCTCATGAACTCCATGTTCACCCTGGCCACCATGGTGGGACAGTCCGTGGCGCAATTGACGCAGGGAACCATTGTGGCGCAGTTGGGGATGAGCGACATCTCCTTCCCGCACCCGATGTTCCACGGCGACACCCTGTACACGGAGACGGTGGTGACGGAAAAGCGGCTCTCCGCATCCCGTCCCGGTCAGGGGATTGTGGTGATGGAGCACATCGGACGCAACCAGTCCGGCGTCGTGGTTGGAAAAGCGAGCAGGACCGCACTATTTTGGCTATTGCCCACCGGCTAGAATTTACCGGCCAAGATGCGCCGACCAAGATGCGCCGACCAAGATCCAGAGACTGAGCACGAAAAGGAGCCCACCATCACTGTGAGCCAGGAATTTACCATGGGGCCGGCACTGTTGTTTGCCCCCGCCGACCGCCCGGAACGGTTTGCCAAGGCGGCCGAACGCTCCGATGCCGTCATCATCGATCTGGAGGATGCCGTCGCGCGCGAGGCGAAGGCCTCCGCCCGCGAGCACATGCTCGCCAGCGGTCTGGATCCGGCCCACACCATGGTGCGCATCAACGCCCTCGACACGCCCGAGGCCGCACTGGACCTGGCCGCCGTGGCACGCAGCCCTTACCGCACGATCATGGTGGCCAAGGCTGCCGACCCGGATGCGATCGCGGCGCTCGCCGACTACAGCGTGGTGGTGCTCTGTGAGAGTGCGGCCGGGATCCTGGCTGCACCCGCGTTGGCGCAACTGCCGAATGTGGTGGCGCTGATGTGGGGTGCGGAAGATCTGGTTGCATCCCTGGGCGGGACGTCCAGCCGTTTTGTATCCGGCCCGAACACCGGGGGCTACCGGGCCGTCGCCATGCATGCCCGATCGGCGATGCTCTTGGCGGCCGGAGCTGCGGGCAAGGTTGCCATTGACTCGATCTATGCCGATTTCACCGACCTGGACGGACTGGCGGTGGAGTCCGAGGACGCCGTGGCCAGCGGGTTCGGCGCCAAGGCGAGTATTCACCCGTCACAGGTGGAGGTCATTCGCGCCGCCTACCGGCCAGCTCCGGAGGCAGTGGCCGCGGCCAAGGAACTGTTGGCGGCCGCTGTGGAGGCCGGCACGGGAGTGTTCGCCTTCAAGGGCCAGATGGTGGACGGGCCCATCCTTCTCCACGCCGAGGCAACCCTCCGCCGCGCCAACGCCTAATACAAACGCTCGCTCAAATATTGCGGGTTTTTTGCAGGCGCTCGCTCAATGGTTGGGTGGGCGTGAGGGATGTGTGCCCAGATGTGAGGGAGCGTTGGGGGAAAATGTGCAGGATGTGAGCGAGGGTTTTCTGGGGAAAGTACGACGGCGGTAGGTCACCTGGAAGAGAACAGGTGACCTCCCGCCGTCGTACTTGGGAATCTTTGGGAGCGAGTGTCCTTGGACAGCAGCCATGGCGTCCTCGCGCACCATCTTCAGGCATGGGTCCAGGGCACGAGTGTAGGATCCGGCGCCACGTGTCATCAGCGAATCCCTCTGACCTGCGACGATGCTCAGGCCAAAGTCACCGTGATTCTCAATTTCGTGACACTTTCGTACCACCGATCTCAAGCAGTCGAAACCCCGTCCCGTATAAGGCGCGCTCACCGGGCCTTAAGTCGGGCCGGGCATACGGGAATAGGGAGGCCGCTGGATCGCGCAAATCGTCAATCCCAAGAACTTCAATCACCGTTGCGCCAGTCACCGACCGGCTTACGGGACGGCTCTGGCCTCCTGTCCGGACAAACCCCTTGCGGGATAGTGAAACTTTTCCAGGGTTGGCGAACCCCATATTTAGCGGTGGCATCTCATTACGTCAAGGGGAATTTGGGCAGGTGTCGATGCCCGAAGTCCTAGACACTCGGGTGCGCAACTCGGCCGCACGCGATTGTGGCGTATCCCATGGGTTCTGAGGGAGCTGGGTTACGAGACATCCCTCGCGCTCTAGCTAAGGGCTACCCACCACGCTCCAGTCCAACATCCCGCCGGTGCTCGCTAGCTTGCCTCGCCACGTAGATGGCCTTACGATCTAGTTATGAATGAAGATCCTGAGTGGCCGACAGACTGGCTACGGGCCGTACTGTCAGCGGCAGTCCTCAGAGTGCTGGCCGACGGTCCGACCTACGGTTACGCAATCTCAGCACGACTAGAAGCGGCAGGCTTTGGGAAGGTGAAAGGTGGGACGCTCTACCCACTTCTAGGACGACTCGAAGCCGCCGACCTCGTTCTCATCGAGTGGCGTGCCGGCGAAGCCGGACCGGGACGCAAGTACTACGAGCTCACTCCCGACGGGAAAGCGAGTCTTGCCGAGCAAACCGAACGATGGACTCACTTTGTCACCGTCACTGAACTACACCTACAGAACACAACGGAGGAACATCATGGCTGAGCTCAACATTG
>JBBPZC010000222.1:0-19096 GCA_038199275.1 Actinomycetales bacterium | reverse complement strand
CCATTGGGCTCGAAACTGTCCACGGGCGCGGTGGTGAGGTATCCGTCGTCGCACGTGTTTTCCGTGGGGAAGCTCCCCTGCCAAATGTTGCAATGGTGCACGGTGGAACCGTCGCCGGCGGTGCCGTGGAGCTCGTTGCCCCACGGGTACCGGGCCTGATCCAGACCGCCCCGGGCCGCGAATTCCCACTGTGCCTCGGTGGGCAGGGTACGGCCGGCCCAAGCGCAATAGGCCAGCGCGTCGGCATGCGAAACCTGCACCACGGGATGCTCGGGGATGTCCTGCCAGTGGGAGAGGGGACCCGCAGGATGCGCCCAGTCGGCGCCTCGGACGTTCAGCCACCAGGGCGTGCCGGCAGCCGGACCGAGGACGTCCTTTGGTTCGGCCGCCAACGCCAGGTGGAACACGGCCGAGGTGCCATACACCTCTGACTCGCTCCGGTATCCGGTGGCCGCGACGAACGCGGCAAATGCGGCATTGCTGACGGCCGTGGTGTCGATGCTGAACGAAGAGACTGTGACCTGGTGGACGGGTGTTTCGCCGTCGTTGGGATAACCCTCATCGAAGGGATCGCCCATGGCGAAGGTCCCGCCCGGAATCAGCGCCTGAGCTTCATGAAAAGACGCGGCGGGCGACGCAGCGCGCGAGGCGTCGAGGGAGGTGGCCGCGGTGCCAGCTGTCTTGGCTGCAGGGAGACTGAGGGAAAACACCTGGGGTGCGGCGGAACCGTGATCGGCGTGGCCGTCCGCGCGACCTTCTGGACTGCAACAACTGGACATGGACTCTCTTCACGCCGGGAATCTGGGTAGTGACTCCAGTCTATGCAGCCGCGCACATGCCGCTGACCGCACCCGGCTATATGCGCAGGTCCCCACGGCCCAGCTGGCGCGGAACCGACCGGATGTGTCACCATGGCGCCATGGATGCAGATGTACTGATTATTGGTGGTGGAATTGCAGGCCTTTCCCTGGCGTGGGCGCTCGCTCCAACCAGGAAGGTGGTGTTGGTCGAAGCGGAGGACTCGCTGGCGCAGCACACTTCCTCCCGCTCGGCCCGGCAGATGCAGCCCAACTACGGTCCTGACGTCATCCAAAAGCTGACACTGCGCAGCATCGCGATGGTGGAGAAAATCTCCCGCCAACTGCCCGCCCCGATCCTGGTGCCCCGCCCGCTCATCACCTTGGGCAGCCAGGCCGAGGTGGACGAGCTGATCGCGGAGCACCCAACACTGAAACCGTTGACCCACGGGCAGACCATGGCAAACAGCCCCAACCTGCGCCCCGAATACTTCGCTGCCTCCGCTCTGGACGACACCGCCAAGGAAGTCGACGTTCCCGCCCTGCTGGAGCACTACCGCTCCGGTGCGCTCGCAGCCGGTGCCACGATCCTCACCGGCTCACCCCTCAACTCCGTCGCAGTGAGCACCGCACCTCTGGACCCTTCAGCTGCGGATGGTTCAGAGGTGGCCCGGTTCGCGATCACGGCCGGAGTGCATGCCATCACCGCCCAAACCTTGGTCAATGCTGCCGGCGCCTGGGCCGATCAGGTGGCCGGGCTCTTTGGCCTCCGCCCGCGTGGGCTGGTGCCGCACCGGCGCAGCGTGGCCATTGTGAGCACGGACCGCCCTGTGGATCCCTCCGGTCCCATGGTTGAGCCCGCAGATGAGACCTTCTATTACAGGCCCGACGGCGGCCACCTCCTGATCTCCCCGTGTGAGTCCGTGCCCGCACCGGCAGGCGACGCGCAGGTGGTGGAATCGGACATCGCAGAACTCATCCAGCGCCTTGGTGCGGTGACGACGTTGGGGATCAACGGCGTCGTCCGGGCATGGACGGGACTGCGCACGGAGGCTGCGGACGGGGTTCCCGTGGTGGGGTTCGATGAAGACATGCCCGGTTTTTTCTGGCTGGCGGGGCAGGGCGGTTATGGGATCCAGACGTCGGCGGCGCTTGCCACGCTGGCCGCCCAGCTGATCAACGGAACTCTGCCATCTGCGGATGAGGGGATCGCAGCAGCTCTGGACCCGCAGCGCGAAGGCCTAGTTTAGCGGGGCTTGAACCGCGGCGCCGGTCCGTGCAGGGTCCGGAGCTGAGTGTCATTGGTTTGTCACTAATCCGGAATGCAGGATGTCAGCGATGGGCCCGCTCCGCGCGGGATCGGCGTATCGCTGGCCGACTGTCTGGTTCGGCTTTGTTCGCCTACCGTGCGACGGATCGTTGGGCGAGGGTACGGACTGTGACGATGAATGCGGTGCCCAGCAGCACGATTCCTGAGCCGACACCAGAGACCACAGCGACAACATCCGCGTTGTGCGTGGTGAATGCGAGCACCAACCCTACAATGCCGAGCGCAGTCATAGCGAAGGCAATCCCCGTGATCTGAGCGCGGCCCGAGGCCCACAACCGGGACAACGGAAAGAAGTGCACGCCGACGACCAAGGCGATCCAACCCAGGGTTGCCGCTGGTTCGAACTGTTGGATGACCGCGAGACCACCAAAAAGGAAGATGGCCTCCACGCCGACAATGATCCAGTAGCGAACCGGGAAGCCGATGACGGTGCCCCCTGTTTCATCGCGTGTCTGTCCGCGCTTCCTGGTCATGCGGTCAGTGCGACCGAAAGCGGCGAGGATGACGAGGAAAACAGCCACGGCCAGTATGCACGCGGCGATGCGGAGCCCCGACGCGAACGGTGCACTGTTGACGAGTACAAAAACGAGACCGAACGAGGAGCCGATGACATGGCCAATGTTGGTGGGGGTGATCAGGGGCAGCTCTGAACCGCGCTGGGAAGAGTGTTGGGAAGAGGCCATGTCAATAAGTTAATACCAGCTGCTCTTCGAGCGCCAGAATTCGTCGACGGCCGCACCGACTTCCGGCCTCGCGCTGCTTGATCCACTCACCACGCGAATCGGTGACAAGTGAAACTGAGACGTGTCGAGCGTCGCTTTCATCCTTGACTTGCACATCCAATGGCACACACGCCGACGTATCGCCGACGCAAGGGCTCTGGTACTGGAATTCACGCTAAGAAGTTCCGCTGCGACCGAACCCTCCTGATGGCAACGCAACTAGTCCCGCAGGGGGAACCCCCTGCGGCCCATCGGTGCGGCCACAAGCGGGTTTGTCGGCGGAGGGTCAGCGTTCGTAGACGTTGCTGCGATTGCCGGGTGTAATGACTGCGACAACGAGGAAGCTGTCGTCAAACGTGTAGACGATTCGGTAGTCACCGATGCGTACCCAGCGGCCAGGACGCCCTTGGAGGGCTTTGGCACCTGGCGGCGGTGAATCCACACCGAGGAGCGCGATCGCTCCACGAACGCGGTCGCGATCCTGATGGTCTATTCGTTTCAACGCGCGAACTGCGGCAGGACGCAACTCGATTTGGTAGGTCATACCCAGCCAAGATCGGCTTTCACCTGTGCCCAGGGGATATTGGGCCCCTCCTCGGCCATCGCCTCGTCGAACGCGGCCACATCTTCGGCCTCCTCCAAGGCTTCAAGCATCTGCTCATAGCGCTCAGGACTGACAACCACGGCGGCGCGCTGACCGCGGCGCTCGATGAATACCGCTTCGTTTTTCGACCGATCGATGACGTCTGAAAAATGCTTGCGTGCGTCTGCGACGCTGACAGTGGACATAGTCAAAATGTACATCTCACTTATTGAGATGTACATGAATCAGGTTCGTTGAAGGAAAGTCACGCTGATCGCGATGCCCGCGAAGGAACCCCGTGCGGGACGTTTCGAAGCGAGAAATCACTTCACGTTGCCTGATTTGTTTCTTCCGAACGTGGGGCTGACGCTGCCAGGTACGGTTAGCGAACCAACCGCACTTCGATGACCTCTGGTGAATCCGGATCAGCTTTCGACGCGCCGTCCGGGAGAAAGCCATTGCGCTTGTAGAAAGGGTGGGCCTTTGGGTTTTCGTCGGCAACCCATAGTGTCGCCTTGGAATCACCGAGGACCGCGTCAATGAGCATTTGCCCTACACCGGCGCCTTGAGCTTCTCTCCGTAAGTAGATCATGTACAGCTCCAGCCCACGTGGAGCATCCGGGTCCGTGGCTGGGCCTGCGAATGCGAATCCAACAATGTTTCCTGCAGTTTCGGCAACTCGAATAACGCGGTTGGGGCGGTTGCTTGAGAGGATCTGAGACCACATATGTTTTCGTTGCTCCAAAGCTGCGCTTCCGAACCTATCCTCTGGAAAAAACTGACCATAAGTTTCGCGCCATGCTTCATTGTGGACAAAAGCCAAGGTGCTGGAATCCTCCACACGGGGCGGCCGTATGAGCGCTGATGTCGTCATAGTCAAACACTATCTACTACGCACAATGGAAAGTCGTCAGAACACGATGACGGATCTACAATCGCGTCTGCCAGTGGCCGGACCCTCCAAAGCCCAGCGGGAGAGCCAAGCCCGCAGGAAAACCTGATCTAGCTGGTGGCGCCGGAAGCGATGACGCCGGCGCCCAGAAACGCCATGATGGCGCTGCTGATGCGCTCAATAAGTGTGTTCACCTTGGGTTTGCGCAGCCACTTCATGGCCCGGTAGGAAACAAAGGCGATGGTGGCCAGGTACAGGAAGCCGATGACGGCCAAGGTCAAACCCAACACCATCGCCGTGGCGAGTGTATTGGCCCCGTGCGGGATGAACTGTGGCACGACGGCCAGATAAAACAAGCCAACTTTAGGGTTGAGCAGGGTTGAGATCACACCAGCGCCGAAGCCGGCGCGCTTGGTGTAGACCAGTGGTTCGTGCCCATCGCCGCCGGCCGCGATGCCTGCCTTCGCAGCCTTGCGCGCCTTCAAAAAAGAGCTGATGCCCAAATAGAGCAGGTACAGCCCGCCCGCCACTTTGATCCACCGGAACACCTCGGCCGACTGCTCGAGAACCGCAGCCAGGCCAAATCCCACCAGGGCCGCCCAACCAAGCGCCCCCACTGCGGAACCGGCGGCAGCGGCAATGCCGGCACCCACCCGGTTCAGCGAAATGCGCAACACCATGAAGGTGTCGGGACCGGGGATCAATGCCAGCATCAGGCACAGGCCGGCAAAGCCCAAAAGGGAAACAAGTGTCATAACTTCCATTCTCCGGCGTGCGGGCCGGGCAGGCAACTGAAAGGGCCCCGCCCAGAACCGTTGGTGTCTGACATGCCAGACGCAACCGCGGAGCCGGGCACCCGGGCCGCCCAACGCCGTCGTACTCTAAAGACATGAGCGAACTGATTAGCAATATCGGGGAATTGATGACCCAGGATGGCGAGCTTGGCACCCTGCGAGACGCGGCCGTGGTGTTGGAGGGGGAGCGGATCGCCTGGATTGGGCCCACTGCGCAGGCTCCCGCCGCCGACACCCACACGGATGCGCAGGGCCGGGCTGTGCTGCCGGGGTGGGTGGACTCGCACACCCACCTGATTTTTGCGGGGGACCGGACGGCCGAATTTGAGGCGCGCATGGCCGGCGAAAGCTACAGCGCCGGCGGGATTGCGGTCACAGTCAATGCCACCCGCAGCACCAGCGATTTTGACCTCACGCGGTTGGGCCTGGGCCGGGTCGCCGAGGCCGTTTCGCAGGGCACCACCTACCTCGAGACAAAAACCGGCTACGGCCTGAACGTGGACGAAGAGGCCCGTAGCGCCCGGATCGCTTCCACGGTGGCCGACGAGGTCACCTACCTCGGCGCGCACCTGGTCCCGGCGGGCATGGACGCCGATGATTACACCGAGCTCGTCTGCACGGACATGCTCGACGCGGTGCGCCCCTACGTGAAGTGGGCGGACGTGTTCTGCGAGCGCGGCGCGTTCACCGCGGAGCAATCGCGACGCGTGCTGGAGGCCTGCCGCGATGCCGGGTTGGGCCTGCGCGTCCATGGAAACCAGCTGGGCCCGGGCGCCGGGGTGGAGCTCGCCGTGGAATTTGGTGCGGCGAGCGTGGACCACGTGAATTTCCTATCGGACGACGACGTCTCCCGCCTTGCTGCGTCCTGGTCCGGTTGGGACGGGGCTGCTTTGGCAGGACGCGGGGAGGGTGTGCGGGGCACTGTCGCCACGGTCCTGCCCGCATGTGACCTCTCCACCCGTGCGCCGTTGGCCCCGGCCCGTGCGCTGCTGGATGCGGGTGCCCAGATCGCCATCGCCTCGAACGCGAACCCGGGCACCTCCTACACCTCGTCCATGGCTTTTTGTGTGACAACGGCTGTGCTGCAAATGGGATTGAGCGTTCATGACGCTGTCCGGGCTGCGACCTATGGAGGAGCGCTTGCGCTGGGCAGGGAGACGGGGCGCGACCAGGACGGCGAGCGCGCAGTGGGCACGCTCGCGGTGGGGCACCGCGCGGATCTGCACATGTTGAAGGCGCCCTCGGCAACACACCTGGCGTACCGGCCGGGCATTCCCCTCACTGCGGCTGTGTGGCGGGCGGGTGTGCGAAAGGCGTAGCCGCGCCGTGTAGGCCGCACCTTCTTCGAATAACCGCACCTTTCCGGCACAACCGCGCGTTTCCCGCATAGCCGCTGGGGGTATCCCACGGTTGAGCGCAGAAGATGCGGTTATGTCGAAGTGGGCAGGTGAAGCTGCGGGGCTGCCTGCGGGTTTGCCTCGTTATCGGAACAACTTTCGGCGCGCAACGAAAACTGGCCCCACCTGCGCAATTGCGCGGGTGGGGCCAGTCCCATGGGAACTGCGTTTTGTTACTTCACGGGCGGACCGGTGACTTTCAAGGGGGCCCATCCGTGGAGGTCGCCTTCGTGCGTGAACAGGACGACCTTGTTGTTGCCGGGTCGGGTGTCTCCCGGCGTGTTCACCGCGATGGTGCCAGCGGCTTCTGCCTTGTGCCAACCCAAACCGGTGTCGTTGAGGTAAACGTAGAACCATTGACCAGCGGCGAGATTTGTCAACGTCACCTCGGAGGATCCACGCGGGAACTTCGCCGAACCCAAACCAAGATCAATTTGGGTGCTGCCCTTGAGCGCCTTCTTGTCCGCAGCAGCCGGGGTGAAGGTGGGCTCGGTTGGTTCAACCGGCTTGGCCGTCACCGTGATGGTGGTGGTGCCGGTGGCAGCCTTGCCCGACTTGTCGGTGCCGCTTGCGGTCAGTGCAGCTTCTCCCACGGGGATGTCCTCTGCAATAGCCAGGCTGAACGTTGCCACACCCCCGGTGTCGGCAACGGCCGTGAGGTCTCCGCCGTCGGCCAGTTTCAAGGTGGCGGCGGAGCCAGCCTGCAAGTTCGCAACGGTGACCTTGTGCGTGGTTCCCTGCTGAACGTTGTTGCCGCCCTCAACGACCGGTGCCAGCGTCAACGCCGGAGCCGGATCCGCACAGCTGAACTTGGCATCTGCCCAGTCAGCCCACTCGTCGCCGTTCTTGCCGTCGACGAGGATCTTGGCAACATTCAGGTCGATGTACCGGACGCCCGTGACGCCGACGTTGAAGGCGTAGCCGTCGTCGTCGACCGTCAGTTGGGGCGAGGTGGCAAGGGCCTTGCCGTCTCCCACCACGGTGAACACCACGTTGCCGCGGTGGGCCTTGGGCAGCTTCGCATCGTCAATGCCCACCAGCGCGCTGAAGGTGGTGCACTGCCCGCCCAGGTGGAAGCGGGCGCTGGAGTCAGCGTGGACGCCCAGGCCCTTTTCGTAGGCCTTGCCGTCGATCGTGATCGGAGCACCGTCACCCTCGGCGTTTTCACCGTTGTTTTGATCGCGCTCAACAGGTCCCCATTCGTTCGTGGGAGTGCCCACAAAGTCCAGGTCACTGGCGAACACGTCCGTGATGGGAGCTGCCGGCGGGGTGCCAACAAAGCTCACCGCGACGGAGCCGGTGGCGGCCCGGCCGTTGGTGTCGGTGCCGGCAACGTTGATGGTTGCCGGGCCCGGCGCTGCGTCGGCGGCCACCGTGTAGGTGAAGGCGGCCACGCCTTCCGCGTTGGCGGTTGCCTTGCCCAACTCGAGCGTGCCGAGTGAGAACGTGGCTTCAGTGCCGGCCTTCAAGTCACCAACGGTGACCGTGTAGGACTTGCCCTGCTCCAGCGGTCCGCCCGGGGTGAGCGTGGGGGCCAGATCCAGGGCGGGGGCCTCATCGGAGCAGATGAACTTCGCATCGGCCCAATCAGCCCAGTCATTGCCGTTGCTGCCGTTGGGGTCAACCACCAGCTCAATGTACTTGGCGCCCTTCAGATCCACCTTGACGGGCAGAGCCGCGGAGGCTCCGGTCAGAACACCGGAGTTGAACAGTTCAGTGCCGTCACCGAGAACCTTGAAGATCACAGAACCGCGGGGGCCCTGGAAATCATCGATGCCGATGACAGCCGTGAATGAGGTGCACTGTGAACCAACAAAGTACTTGATGCTGGAGGCGGCGTGAACGCCCAGGCCCTTGTTGTAGACCTTGCCGTCAAGCATGATGGCCGGGCCGTCCTTTTCGCCCTGTTCACCGTTCGTGAGGTCCTTCTCGGCGGGGCCCCAACCATTGGCCGGGGTGCCGATCCACTGCATATCGGACGCGTATGTGTCCTTCTCAGGCGGGTGCGGCATGGTGTAGACGCCCAGTGTGGACTCGGCCTTGCGCTCGCCGATCGGGTCCACCGTGGTGGCGTACACGGAGTTGGCGGTGACGTTGTAGTTGCCGTCGGCGGATGCCGGGGCCATCACGTTCCAGGTGGTCACGAGCTTGGCTCCCGGTGCAAGAGCAACCGCGGTGGCCGGGGTCTTGGCCGTCGCCGTCCAGCCCTCGGGCAGCTTCAGCGTGACTGCAGCATCCTTGACGGCGACAGGTTCGTTGGACACCAAGGTGGTGGTGAACTCGTTGTCTGTGCCCTGCTCGATGATCGGTCCGCTCTGTCCCAGCGACAGCTGCGCACACGCCGGGGTGTTCTGCGAAACGCCAAGATCACGGATGAGGAGGTTGTCCAGGGACAAATCTGCTGCCGTCGAACCGGTGCGCAGCAGGCCCACGTAGCTATCGCCACACGCCGAGGCGGTGAAGTTCTGGCTCCAGCGCGTGGTTTTATGCGTGGTGGGGAACGGTGTGGACTGCGTCTGGACTGCGCCCGCAGCGCCGTCGTAGCCGCCAACCCAGGAGTACTCGTTGGCCTTGGTCGACTGGTAGTTGAAGGAGATCTCGTAGTCGTGGCCGGGTGTGAACGGCATGGTTGCCGGTGTGGTCCGGTAGACTAGGCCGCCATTTTCCTCATGCGCATGCAAGGAGAACTTGCCGTCGAGCACATCATCCATGGGCTTCCCGTTCCAGCCCTTTTGGGTGAAGGGGGCATGGATGGGCGCCAGGTGGGTGCGCGGGTCGGTGATGTCGCCGGCGTTGCCCTTGACGAACGGCCCCCAACCCTGGTCCACATTCTCAAAGTCTTCAGCGAGGACGACGCCGGATGGCTCGCCTGTGATCACATGGGCAGCTGATACCTGCTCGGTTTTGATGACGCGGAAGTCATCGACCAGGACAGGGGTTGCCCCGGCCGGTGCCGCGAACGTGACCGTCGGCTTGTCGCCGTCGTTCTTCACATCGATCAGCACGCGCACCCGCTGGGCGAAGGTGCTGTTCTTTTGGTCGGCGGCAACCGTGTTGTACACGGCGGAGGAATTGCTGGTGTTGGTTGCGGCAGGGGATCCGGACACCGTGGCGGAAAGCGTTGTTTCACGCTTGCCGCGGGGGAACTTCTGGGTGGAGTCCAGGGTCGGGTCAATTTCAACCCAGGCGCTCACGGAATAGGTGCCCGCATTCAGCGGGGCCAGTTCCTGGGTGATGCTCGAGGCAGCTTCGCCGAAGCGGGCGGAGGTGAGCCCCTTGGCGGAGCGCGCCACGGTCACCTCGCCCGTGGGGTTCCAGGCAGCAAGGTTGCCGGAGTTGAAGCCGGGGTCCAGGATGTTCGTGCCGGAGCCCCAATTGGTGTCCTCATTGCTGGGCACTGTATTGCTGGGCACTGTATTGCTGGGCACTGTTGCCAGGGCTGCCGTCGGGGCCAAGACGTAGGCCGAGTTGGCCTTCGGGGTGAGCGTGATGGCACCGTCAACGACCGGCACCTCGGCGAGGAACTGCCGGCCCTGGTCCGTGAGCTCGTAAAGCTTCAAGGAGGCCTGGTTGGCGAACTCGGGAGTCAGCTTCCAGTTCTGCGTCCCGCCGGCCAGGCTGTAGTTGTACAGCTTGGTCTGGTCGTTGGCGTCGTGGGCGGCGGTTTCACCGAATTCCATCGGAGTGCTGGACCACGGCAACAGGTAGTTGTGACCCTCCAGGACGGTGACGCCGTCCTGGGTGATGACACGGTCCTCCAAGGTGGTGCCCGTGACGCGCAGATCGTTCTCCAGCGTGATGGCTTCGGGCGTCCACGTGGTGATTTCCTGCTGCTGCAGGAACTTGGCGGGGACATTGTTGTCCCACACGTTCTTCAGGAACGCGTTGTAGTTGTTTTGTCCGGTCCAGCCCTGCCACTCGACGAGGTGCGGGGTGCCCAGGCGCGGGTCCGGGTTCCAGATGTCCCGCTGGGTGTTCTGGGCGAAGCGCAGGATCTCCGAGTTCCAGCCCTTGAGCGTGCTTCCGCCGTACTTCTCGTCCACGGCCCAGTGCGACCAGGTGTTGTTGCGGACCATGGAGTTGGCAAATTCGGAGGAAACCGAGAACCCGTTGTCCATGATGTTGCGCTGCAGGCGCTCGCCGACCCAGCCCGACTCGTAGTACACGTCAATGTAGTTGGTGGTCAGGTTGTCGTCCGCGGCCGCGTCCAAGCCCTTGATGCGTGCGGCCTGGTCGCCGGAGAGCACGTCGCGGCGCTGGTCGATGTAGTACGACTGCTCAAGCCAGTTCCAGCCCTTGCCGGGAGGCTGCTTGATGAATTCGTCGCTGAAGGCCTTGGATTCGGGGTAGGCCTCGGTGTTGTTCATGTGCACGCTGAACGTGGCACCGTACTCCTTGGCCTGGGCCAGGAGTGAGTTCATGTCCTTGATGCCGCCGGCCCGTTCGTTCCAGTTGCCGCTGAAATCCGTGTTGGCGGAGTCGTGGCCCTCGGAGGTGAAGCCCTTCAAGAGGGAGAACTGGCCCAGCCCGTCGGTGGCCAGGGCAATGTGCTTGACATCGTCCAGGGTGCGCAGGAACGGGTTGGTGGCCTGGCTGGCAAAGTTGAACGGGATGTTCTGGACCACCCGGTTCTTCACGTCCTCCCAGCCCTTGGGCTTGTACTGAATGTCGCGGGAGGCGATGGCTCCGTCCTGCCAGTTGACGGTTCCGTCGGCGTTTGCGTCGGCCGTGATGATGACCTTGGCCTCGGGGAGTGGCTCTGTCTCGGTGGATCCCTTGGCGCGGTACAGCCAAGCGCCGGAGGAGATGCCCACCTTCCTGATGCCGCCGTCGTCCTTGACCTGACGCCAGAAGCGGCCTCGTTCGCTGGCCGCGAGGGCGTTGTCCTCGGTGGACCAGGCACCGTCATACAGTGAGTTGCTCTCGAAACCGGCGGCCAGCTCCACCGTGTTGGCGATGGCCACCATGGAGGTCTTGGCAGCGGCGTCCACGGCGGTGTCGGGCGTGAGGGCGGTGATGGTGTCACCCGAGATTGCGCGGTCGGTGGAGACCACGGCGGTGGCCAGACTCGCGCGGGCCTCGGCGGAAGATACCGTGACGAGGTCCTGGTCCATGATCTGGATGCGGTTGACCTGTGAGGTGCCGGCTTCGGTGATCTCGGTGATGTTGAACGTCAGCACGTTGCTCTCAACGGACAGGCGCGCCTTCATGCCCACGCCGTCCATGCCCGGCACCGTGATCTCGTAGTCGATGGAGGCGCCGTCGGCGTTGACAGTGGAAGCCACCGTGACAGGCTGGTCCGTGCCGTTGATGCGCATGGTGTTGGCGACGGCGGTGGCTCCGGTCATGGTCTTGCCGTCAAGGGTGTACTTCAGCGCCTGGGGGAAGGCGGTGGAGACCTCCACGGACAGCTGCCCGGAGGTGATCACCTCCGTTGCTTCTGCCGCCAGGGCGGGCGCGGCAGCGGCGAGGGGGATGATGGTGCCGGCCACTACGGCGCCGGCCACCCCCATTCCCAGCCACGTGCGGCGGTGTCGGGTGAGAGACATCAATGAACTCCTCGAACAATCATGGTGCCGGCACAGGTGGCAGCTTGCCTGCCTGTGGTGGTGCCCTCCAATTTGCAGCAAAGGCCGCAGGACGGATCGCCGTCTTTGATATGCATAACAATATTCAAGTATTGCCCAACTGTGACGTGCGCGACAACTGTCCTTTTGGGCAGTTTCCGCTTTGCGTCGCGTAACTGTCCTTTTGGGCGGTTCCCATTTGCTTCAGGCATGGCCAGTTTCAGGTTGGCGAAAGGCCTGCAGCTACGATGATCGAAGGTGACGTTTTGAGATCAATAACAATCATGTTGTGTTATGGTGATGTCAGATAAAATATCCCCGGCCGGCGCTGCCTGCGCTTCCGCTGGGGCTCTTACGCTAGGAGTACGCCACAATGAGCGAGACCACCATCCTTGGCCCCTTCATGGACGCCGAACTGACCAGCCAGCCCGAGGTGTGGGCCAAAGCCATCGCCCAGGCCAAGAGCGAGAACCTGCTGCCGGCAGACGGCGCCCGCGTTGCCGTCATCGGCTGCGGCACCTCCTGGTTCATGGCCCAGAGCTACGCCACCGCCCGTGAAGCAGCGGGCAAGGGCGTCACCGACGCTTTCGCCGCCTCCGAGGCCTTCCTCGGTGCCGAGCGCGGCTACGACGCCGTCATCGCCATCACCCGATCAGGGACCACCACCGAGGTGCTGGAAATTCTCACGGCCCTCAAGGGAACCGTGCACACCGTTGCCCTGGTGGGAGACACCACGTCTCCGATCATGACCTTGGCCGATGCCGTCGTCGAACTTCCCTATGCGGATGAACAGTCAGTGGTGCAGACCCGCTTCGCCACCACGGCCCTGAGCTACCTGCTGACCAGCGTTGGCATGGACCTGCACGCCGCCGTCGAGGACGCCAAGGCCGCCGTGACCGCGCCGGTGGAGCAGGAACTGATCGACGCCGAGCAGTTCACCTTCCTGGGCACCGGCTGGACCGTTGGCCTGGCGCACGAGGCCGGCCTGAAGATGCGTGAAGCAGTCCAGGGCTGGACCGAGTCCTACCCGGCCAAGGAATACCGCCACGGACCCATCTCCATCGCCGCCCCGAACCGCGTCACCTGGATGTTCGGCGAGCAGCCCGAAGGCCTGGACCGCGACGTGGCCAAGACCGGCGCCCTGTACGTAAACACCACCACGCACCCGCTGGCCGAGCTGGCCCGCATCCACCGCGTCACCCTGGAACGTGCCCGCGCCCGCGGCATGAACCCGGACCTGCCGCGCAACCTCTCACGCTCGGTCATCCTGGACGACTGATCGGACAGGTGTCCGGCTAAAATGTAAGGCACCCCACTTTTAAGCGCAGCAGTTGTGCGCAGTGGGGTGCCTTATGTTTGCTGGCTACGTGTTTGCCAGCCACCTGTCTGCCGGCGCCCAGTTTGCCGGCACGCTCCCGCCCATCTTCAGCGAAAGAATTTGGCCCCCATGAACACTGCGCACCACCCCGCAAGTCAGGCCGCAAGCCAGCCCGGCACCCAGCCCGCAGCGCCCACCCAGCCCGCAGCGCCCACCCGGGGGAGTGACGACGTCGTACTCGCCTTCGACATTGGCGGCACCGACATGAAGGTGGGCATTGTCCGGGGTGAACTGGGCCGGGGTGATGTTGCGGTGCTGGATGTCCAGCGCCACCGCACCCCGCTCGAGGCCGGCCGGACCGGGGAGAGCGTGTGCGAGCGGATCGTGGAGCTGACGGGCGAATACCGTGCGGCGCACCCCGAGCTGCGGATCGCCGCCGTGGGTGTCACGGTGCCCGGCATTGTCGATGAGGCGTCCGGGATGGGCGTGTACTCGGCCAATCTGGGCTGGAAAAACTTCCCCTTCACCGCCACCCTGACCGAGGCGCTGGGGTTGCCGGTGGGATTTGGGCACGACGTCGGCATGGCCGGGGAGGCGGAATTCCGTCTCGGTGCCGCTGTGGGCAGGAAGGATGTGCTCATCCTGGTGATTGGCACCGGCATTGCGGGGGCGGTTTTGTGCGATGGCCACCGTGTTGCCGGCGGCGGATACGCCGGGGAAATCGGACACGCGGTGGTGCCGGCGCCGGGAGGTGGCATGGCCATCATGGAGTCACTGGGATCCGCCGGGGCCATTGCCCGCCGCTACACGGAAGCCACCGGGAATCCGGTGGCCGGTGCCCGCGCCGTGCTTGAACTCGCCGCCAGCGGGGACGCCGTCGCGAAGACCGTCTTCTCCGACGCCATTGACGCACTCGCATTCAGCATCACCCAGTGCGTGTCCATCCTCGGCACCGAAACCGTGGTGTTGGGAGGCGGGCTGTCCATGGCCGGGGCGGCACTCTTTGAACCACTCGCCGCACGGGTCGACGAGCTCCTTTCCTTCCACCGCCGACCGGACTACGTCCACGCAGCCTTGGGCGAGAACGCCGGGCTGATCGGCTCGGCGCTGAAGGCACGCAGCCTCGGTGCCTCTAGGGCCGGAGCCTCTACAGTCGGAGCCCCCGCCGGAGCCTCCGCCGTCTCCTCCGCCTCCGGGTCCGGCTCCTCCGCCGCCGATGAGGTATCGGCATGAACAACGTGGTCCTGACGCTCACGCCCAACCCGGCCGTCGACGTCACCTACACAGTGGACGGCATCCATTTGGGCGCCTCCCACCGTGTCCCCACCCCCCTGTACCGGGCAGGCGGGAAGGGGTTGAACGTTTCCCGGGTGGCGCACCAGCTGGGCCACCCAACACTGGCCGTCGCCACTGTTGGCGGAGCGTCCGGGGAGCGTTTCCGCGCCGAACTCACCAGCTCGGGCATCGCCCACCAGCTGGTCCCCGTGGCCGCCGCCACCCGCAGCAGCATTGCACTGGTGGATACGGCCGCAGACTTCACCACCAGCATTTTCAACGAATCCGGCGCGGCCCTTTCGGCTGCTGAATGGCGTGCGCTGGCCGCGGCCGTGGTGGAAAACCTTGCCGGAGTGCAGACGTCCGACGGCGTTCGTCGCCCGGGCGTCCTCGTCGGCTCGGGTTCCCTCCCGGAGGGGGCGCCGGCCGATTTCTACCCGGCCCTGGTGGCGCTGGCCCACGGGGCGGGAGTGCCGGCCATTATTGACACCTCCGGCGTCGGCATCGTGGCTGCGGCCAAGGCGGGGGCCGATCTGCTCAAGCCCAACAACCACGAACTCATGGAGGCTGTGGGTGAGAAGGACCTCGTCGCCGCGGCCCGCAAACTCATGGACTTTGGCGCCAAGCGCGTCCTGGTGAGCGTGGGCGAAGAAGGCATGCTCGCATTCAGCGCCGAGCAGCCGGGCGGCTGGATCCAGGCAAAACTGGCTGCTCCGCTGCTCGGCAACCCCACCGGGGCGGGAGACGCCGCGGTGAGTGCGGCCGCCGTCGCACTCGCCAATGGGGTGGAGGACCTGCGCGGGATTCTGCGCCGGGCCACGTCCTGGAGCGCCGCTGCCGTGCTCATGCCGGGGGCGGGGGAAATCTCCCCGCGCTACGCCGAACTGGCCGAACAACTCATCATCACTGACCACTAAGGAACGCAAGCACATGGCATTGACAAATACTCGCGACATCATGGATCTGGCCGCAAAGGCCGGGGTGGGGCAGGGTGCGTTCAACGTCATCCATCTGGAAACCATTGAGGGGCTGATCGGCGGTGCCGAGGCTGCCGGGCGGCCGGTCATCCTGCAGATCTCCGAGAATTGCGCCAAGTTCCACGGCGGTCTGGAGCCGGTTGCCGTGGCGACCCTGGCTGCCGCCCGCAAGGCGTCGGTGCCGGTTGCCGTTCACTTGGACCACGCCGAGGATGAGGATCTGGCGTATCAGGCCGTGGATTTGGGCTTTGGCTCCATCATGTACGACGGCGCCCACTTCGAGTACGGGCAAAACGTGGAAGTCACGGCGCGGGTGGCGGCCTACGCCCATGCGCGCGGCGTCTACGTTGAGGCGGAGCTGGGCAAGGTTGGCGGCAAGGACGGTGCCCACGCACCCGGGGTGCTGACCGATCCCACCGAAGCCGCAGCTTTTGTTGCCGCAACAGGTGTGGATGCGCTGGCCGTGGCTGTGGGTTCCTCCCACGCCATGACCGAACGTTCCGCCGCGTTGAACCTCACCCGTATTACGGAGTTGAAGGCGGCTTTGTCCGTGCCGCTCGTGTTGCACGGTTCATCGGGGGTTTCAGATGAGAACATTGTGGCAGCCATTGCGGCGGGCATGACCAAGATCAACGTCTCCACGCACCTGAACGGATTCTTCACCCGTGCGGTGCGCGGCTACTTGGACGCCAACCCCGCGGTGGTGGATTCCCGCAAGTACTTAGGGGCCGGTCGGGATGCACTGATTCCGGAAGTTTCACGGTTGCTGACGCTGTTTGCTGCCGCGGTCAATTAACGATGATTCACGAGAAGTGACGGCGCGGGCGTCGTCCAAGGAACGGACTATGAACAGAACTGAACGGCTCACGGCAATTCTGGACATCCTCGCCGCCGATGGTCAGGTGGAGGTTGAGGAGATCGTCGAGAAGCTGGGTGTTTCCCCCGCCACTGCCAGGCGCGATCTGGACTCGCTGGCCAATGAACGGCTGCTGACCCGTACGCGCGGCGGAGCCACCAGCGGTTCCGTTTCCTATGACCTGCCCGGACGGTACAACCGTGACGACAACGCGCTGGAGAAGCAGCAGATTGCGCACGCGGCCAGTGCCCTGATCCCCAAGGGAGCCGTTATTGGACTGTGCGGTGGCACCACCAGCACCGCCCTGGCTCAGGTGCTCTCCACGCGTGAAGACCTGATGGAACACTCCAACAGGCCCACGCTGACCGTGGTCACCAACGCCATTAACATTGCCTCGCAGCTGGCCATCAGGCCGAACTTCAAGATCATGGTCACCGGTGGGATTGTGAGCCCGCGTTCCTACGAATTGGTGGGGCCGTATGCGGACACGATCCTGTCCCGCGTGGCCCTGGACATGGCCTTCATTGGTGTCAACGGCCTCGAGCCGGGCCACGGGCCCACCATCAACGACGAAGGCGAGGCGTCCGTAAATTCAAAGATGGCCCGCCGTGCCTCGGAGGCTTACATCCTGGCCGACGCGTCCAAGATTGGCCGCCGTGCCTTCGCCACGATGCACGAAACCAAGTTCGATCACATCATCACCGACTCCAGAATCACCGAAGCCCAGCTGCAGGCATTCCGCGAGGCCGGCACCGACGTGATTGTGGCCCCGGCGCTGTAGCCGCCGCGCCGGGTAACTCCAGTGTTGTCACCGGATACGGCCGGGTAACTCCAGTGTTGTCACCGGATACGGCCGGGGGAGTCCAGCACCGTCTGGTTCGGAGCAACCGAAGTCCACTGACTGAACGGGCGGTCAAGGAAATAACGCTGCCCGTCCTTGATGAGGGTTCGGGTTTCGGCGTTGCCCGGGTTGTTCAATGACTCAAAGTACTCCACCGACCAGTGGAACCAGCGCATGCAGAACAAGCGCATGGTCAACCCGTGCGTGACCAACAGCGTGTTTGGCGCATAGTTCGGCCGGGCCCAGTGCCGGAACAGGGTTTCCATAAATGAGGAGACCCTGTCATAGACGTCCGAGCCTGATTCGCCCTCGCGGAAACGGTAGAAGAAGTGACCGTAGGCGTTGCGTAGTTCCTTCTGGTCGGCGATCTCCGCCGGGTTTTGGAAGTTCGCCCAGTCCTGCTCCCGCAGCCGGGGTTCCTCCATGACCGTCTCGATCAGATCGCCCAGATTCATCGCCTCGAGCGTCTGATGGGCGCGCAGGTACGGAGAGACGTAGACGCGCACTTTCTGCCCGTCCAGTTGCCGTCGCACACGCTCGCCTGCCTCCTTCGCCTGGGCCACACCAAGCTCGGTCAGCGGGATGCGGTAGTCCGGAGTTCGGTTGTAAATGGTCTGGTCGACGTTGGCAGCGGACTGACCGTGCCGGACCATGATGAGTTGACGAGGGGCGCCCATGCGCTCCAGCCTATCCCCACCTGCTCCCATGTCTCGTTCCTCGCCACGGGTCCCTCGCAGTCGTACATGGCTGCATGCGAAATTCCACCCGGCGCGGCATGATTGCCTATATGAGTGAATCGGTTCCCGCACTTCCCGCGTCCGACGGCGCACCTTCCGTCCCTGCCTCATCCCACCCCGAAGCGGGAGCTGACTTCGGCGGCTGGGGCGGCAAGTCACGACGCCGCCTGATTACCGAGGTGCTGTTGGTGTTGGGTGTTTCCCTGGGCCAATCGGCGGTGTATTCGGTGGTGTCGCTGCTGGACAAGATGAGCCGTGCGCCCATTGCACAGGGCACTTCCACCTTGAACGCGGTCCAGAGCAACCGTGAATTCTTCGACTTCACGTATCAGATACTGGACATTGTTTTCGCCCTGGTGCCGGTCCTGCTGGTGTTTTATCTGCTGGCCGAACCGGGCAAATCCGTGTTCCGCAAGATCGGCCTCGACTGGCGCCACCCCGTTCGGGACGGGCTGGGTGCGCTGGGGCTGCTGGTGGTGATCGGGGTTCCATCGTTGGGACTGTATGCGGCAGGGCGGGCCATGGGCATCACCACCGAAATCATTCCCAGCGCCCTGAACCAGTACTGGTGGACCATCCCCGTGCTGGTGCTGTCCGCCATCCGGGCCGGCGTGTTGGAAGAAGTGATCCTCAACGGATACCTGCTGGACCGGCTGACAAAGATCGGGTTGGGCTGGTGGGCGGCCATCTTCCTGACGGCATCGTTACGCGGCAGCTACCACCTGTATCAGGGGTTCGGCCCGTTCATTGGAAACTTTGCCATGGGGCTGCTGTTCGGCTGGGTCTACAAAAAATGGGGCCGGGTGGCTCCGCTGGTGGTGGCCCACGCCCTCGTGGACATTGCCGCCTTCACGCTGGGACCGGCCCTCGGGTTCGGCGGCTGACGGCTTCCCCGCAACACGCGCAATCCAATACGAATTTGGGTGACCCAAGGCGATCGGCACCCACCCGCCAAGGGTGAGTGCCGACGTCGTACTTCAATACCAGGCCGTACTTGAAAACTAGATGGT
>JBBPZC010000221.1:0-8741 GCA_038199275.1 Actinomycetales bacterium | reverse complement strand
GTCAAGGATGAACATGGCCGCCCCGTCCTCTGGCCTGACGGGGCCTACCGCCAGTACCGGTTCAGCCTGCAATACGACGGCAACCACCACAACAATCCTGACCAGTATCAGGCTGACATTCGCAGGTTGGAGACCACCACGAAACTCGGGTGGCAGGAAATTCGGATAGCACGCGATGACCTCCTGGGTGAACATCCTGCGCACATCCGCAAGGTTGACGCAGCTCTCCGCTCAAGAGGCTGGAAACCGCAATGACCCGCGTCGAAGATGCAGTAGTTGCCAATCCCGCGCAGGAACATTGCCAACTACTCACCTTTCGAAGCGGGGAGGGACGCGGGGAGGAAGAGGGACGAGGGAGAGGAGGCTAGGGGGTGTGGTTGCCCTGCCGGATCGAGCCGACCAGGATCTGGTGGACAAGATCGGAACTCAGCAGCTGAGCCAGTTGGGCGTGGACCTTGGTCTTTCCCGGGTCGCCCGTGAGGCTTTCCCACAACATTTGTTCCTGAAAGTCGTGCCTGCCCAGGACCGCTTCAAAGGCTGCTGCCTCGGCGGGGCGGTCGAGTGCCACGAACCAATGGCGCACCTGGGTGGCGGCCATGTTCAGGATCGCCGAGATGACACGCGCCGGGTCGGCGGCGTGGCCGGAGCCGGCGGCAGCAATGCAGCTCGCGGCCAGTTCCGAGATGCTGGTCTCATCCGCCAAAAGTCCGTGAGGTGCACTTGGTGTTGCCAAGCCGTTCATGATTCTCCTGATGCCCCAAAATTCAAGTGCATATCCCCCCAACTCGATATGCCGAATGCCATCACTGTAGGCCGCGGCGGCCACCCGTGGACGCCTTCCTGCATCGAAACCGGTCTTTTGTCCCGCAAATGGGTGACAAGGCAGAGCCCGTACGGCTACTTTTCCCCGGCAGCCTGCCAGAGATGCAAGGTGGCATACGAGCGCCATGGCGCCAGTGGGGATGCCATGAGTGTCAGCTCAGCGGCCTTGATGGTTCGGGCCTGGGCCGGTGTATCCCCGCGGAGTCGGCCGTAGCCATTACGGACGGCCGCATCCGTCGGTAGGAAAATATCAGAGCTTCCCAGCACGCGCATGGCCACATATCCGACAGTCCAAGGCCCGATTCCCGGGACGGGCAGAAGTTTTTCTCCCAGTGAATCCACAGTGTCTTGCGCACTCAGGGACAGGGAGCCATCCGCCAACAGGCCGGCCACGGCGAGGACCGAATCGATTCGGCGCGCCGGGCCGCGCAGGATGCTCCGCCCACCGGCGGCGATTTGGGCGGGGGAGGGGAAGAAATGTGTCATGGTGCCGTGGGGCAGTCGGCTTGGTGTGGCCAGTGGGACGAGCTGGTTCAGCGCGGTCCGCGCCGCCGCAACCGTGATTTGCTGTCCGATCATGGCCCGGATCAGGATTTCAGCTGGATTCACGCAGCCGGGAAGCCGGATGCCCGGCAATGCTGCGATGCGTCCGGCCAGCAGGGGGTGCGCGGCCAAGGCGGCATCGGCCGCGATGGGGTCGTGGTCCAGGTTGAACAGGTGGCGGACCCTGCTGATGAGTTCGTCGCTTGCCCGGGGATCCTCGACCTCGTGCTCGAGCCACAGCGAGGATCCGTCCCAGCTGACATGGAACCATCCGTGGCTGCGGGTTGGCTCGCCGCGCACACCGGGTTCGCCGCGCTGTGCACCGTGGCCGCCGCCCAGTTCGATGGTGCGCGCGTAGCTGAGCGAATCGGCTTCCTCGACACCGGTCACGGCGCGGGCGGCCAGGAACTCGAAGATGCCCGGATCAAACGGGGGAGTGAATGCCAACTCTAAAACCATGGAATCATTCTCTCAGCCGGTGTCAGGGCAGCAGCACTATTTTTCCGCGAACGGTGCCCTCCTTCATCGCGGCATGGGCCTGCGCGGCATCCTTCAGGGGCATGGTGGCGATGTTGCGTGCCGTCAGTGACCCTTCCACCAGCAGTGTATTGACAGTGGAGGCGGCAGCGGCAAGGTCGGTTTCCGTGGCGTTGCTGATGGCGAAGCCGCGGATGCTGACATCGTGGGGGTACAGGGCGCCCAAGGCGATGCTTGCCGTGGCGGTGATGCCGGACATGACGATGACGCGCCCGCCAAGAGCCGCAACCGCCAGAGCCAAATCCAACTGTTGGTGGCCCGACGTCTCCAGGTGCACATCCACGCCGTGGCCTGCGGAGATTTTGCCGACGGCGGCACGCAGCTCACCGGCGAAGTCCTGTGAGCGGTAGTCCAGTACAGCGCTGGCACCAAGTCCGCGGCAGAAGTCGAGGTCGGCTGCACTGGAGGAAGTGATGACAAGAGCACCTGCGCTGACGGCTAGGCGCAGCGCGGCGGAGCCGACGCCGCCACCGGCGCCGCCAATGTAAACGACATCGCCCGGCTGGACTTCGCCGTGCCGGTGCAGTGCCAAAAATGCTGTGGTTCCTGAGTGCAGTACCGCAGCCGCGGCCACCGGGTCCACGCCGGCAGGGAGTCGGTAAAGGCGTTCCACGGGGACGGCAACGAACTCGGCGCCAGCCCCGGGCCGCCCGTCAAATCCCATCGAATCGGACCACACGGCATCCCCGGGCGTGAAGCCGCCATAAAGAGCGGGCGCACCCGGCCCCAGCCGCTCAACCGTCCCCACCAGGTCCCGTCCAACGACCTGTGGAAACACCAGTTCCGTGGCATAGGCGCCGCTGTGGACAAACAAGTCCACGTTGTCCACCGCGGTGGCAGCCATCCGCACCAAGACACTTCCCCGCACAGGCTTAGGAACCGGCAGCAAACCAAACTGGATGGTTTCGGGGCCGCCCAGCGAAGTGAAGTACGCGGCACGCATGGAGTTGGGGTCATTGCTCGCGGTGTCCATGTCTGGAGCTTATTCCCGCAGGCTGCAGCTGTGCCAGCCTGGATCCGAGCTCCGCACCGAACGCACCGAGCTCCGCACCGAGCTCCGCACCGAACGCACCGAGCTCCGCACCGAGCTCCGCACCGAACGCACCGACCTCCGCACCGAACGCACGGAACCCCGCCCGGAACTGCGCGGAATGCTGCCCACGGCAATGCTAAGTTGGAAGAATGGGCCAGCCAATTAACCTCCTTGAACTACTTCAGCATCCTGCACCGGAGGTGGCGCCGTACCTGCTGGGCGCCTTGGTGCGGCATGAGAGTCCGGAAGGCCCCGTCGTCGTACGTCTGACAGAGGTGGAAGCCTACTTGGGTCCGCGGGATTCCCCGGACCCGGATCCCGGCTCGCACAGCTTTGGCGGCAAGACCGCGCGCAACTCCGTCATGTTCGGCCCGCCCGGCCACCTCTACGTGTATTTCAGTTACGGGTTGCACTTCAGCGCCAACCTGGTGTGCCGCCCGGAAGGGATGTCTTCCGGCTTGCTCATGCGCGCCGGGGAGATTGTTGAAGGGCAGGAGCTGGCCAGGCTCCGGCGCCCTACCTCCAAGCGCGACGCCGAGCTGGCGCAAGGCCCGGCCCGGCTGGCCAAGGCCATGGGTTTTGCCGGCGCGCACAACGGGATTTATGCCCTGGGCGGGGCAGTCACCGTTGCTCTGCCACCCTCACCCGTGACAGAGGTCCGCAGCGGTCCGCGCGTGGGCGTTAGCGGACCGGGCGGAACAGCGGAATACCCGTGGCGGTTCTGGATCGACGGGGACCCCACTGTCTCGAAGTTCAGGCCGGGAGCGGTGCGTTCCCGGCGCGCACCAGCTGCTCCGAAAATTCAATGAGTTGGCTCACCTCCGGCAACAGGTCCGCCGGGGGGAGCCGATGCACCGGGCCGGAGCGGATTGCGCGAAGCGCAAACACCGTGTCCGGGAAGTGAAATGTTGTGTTGCACGAAAATATATAAGCACCTTCTTGGGTCCGCGAAAAGCCCCAAATCAGACCATGTACCGTGGAGGGGGGAATGAGACTTCCAGCCCCTTGGCAACCCCGTCCGAAACAGCCCCTGAAACCGCCCAAATCACTGATGTTTCCGTGGTTCTCACCCGCCTGTGCGCCACGGTTGCGGACTACCCGTCAGAGGGAATTGTTTTCAAGGATTTGACCCCCGTATTTGCCGACGGTCCTGCACTGAGGTTGCTGGTGGATTCCATCCTCGCTCCCTTCGCCGGGAAGTTCGACGCCGTTGCCGGAGTTGAGGCGCGCGGCTTCCTCTTGGCTGCGGCTGCTGCATACGCCACGGGAACCGGTGTGATCACCATCCGCAAGGCCGGAAAACTGCCGCGCGAGGTCTATGCCGAGAGCTATGCGCTGGAGTATGGCCACGCCACCCTTGAACTGCACCAGGACGACATCGCCGTTGGCACACGTGTATTAATTCTTGACGATGTGCTGGCCACCGGCGGCACGCTCGGTGCGGCCGCAACCCTGCTGGAACGTGCCGGGGCAGTGGTGGCGGGGATCGGCGTCGTACTTGAAATTGAGGAACTGCCCGGACGGGAGAATCTGACCGGCCGCGAAGTGGTTTCCTTGCAGCTCGTTTAGGCCGGCAAGCGCCGCGCCTGTAAGCGGGATAGAATAGACGGTCCGCCTTTTGGTGGGAGCCTTACGTATCAGGAGCCTTGCATGTATGACGACGAGTTGGCCAAAGAACGCAGCTATGTTGACGGTCTGTATTCACGACTGGATGAGCTGCGCGCTGAGAAGGTGGAGCAGCTAGGTGTTGTGCGCCGTGCCAAATCCATGGGAACGCACCAAAACCGCTCGGAACGCGATGCCTTTGCCTCGCTGTATGAGAACCGCCTTGCCCAACTGAACGCTGTTGACGACAAGCTGGTTTTTGGTCGGCTGGACCTGGATGACGAGCAGGAACGGTACATCGGGCGCATTGGGCTCTCCTCGGAGGACCAGCGTCAGCTCATGGTTGACTGGCGGGCGCCCGAAGCCGGCACCTTCTACCAGGCCACGGCGTTTGAGCGCATGGGCGTGCGCCGCCGCCGCCACCTGATGCTGCAGGGGCGCACCGTGAAGGCCATCGAGGATGACGTTCTGGACCACACCATGCTCGTGGAGGGTGAACACCTCCAGGGCGAGGGTGCGCTGCTGGCCGCCCTGAATTCCAAGCGTACGGGCCGCATGAATGACATCGTCGGCACCATCCAGGCCGAACAGGACCGGATCATTCGCTCTCCACTGAGCGGAGCGCTGGTGGTTCAAGGTGGACCCGGCACCGGAAAAACCGCCGTTGCCCTGCACCGCGCCGCCTACCTGCTGTACACGCACCGGGAGCGCCTGCAATCTGCCGGCGTCCTGCTGGTGGGCCCGTCCAACGCGTTCATGAAATACATTGAACGCGTGCTGCCCTCCCTCGGCGAGACCGGGGTTGTCATGGCCAGCGTGGGGAACCTGTTCCCGGGTGTTCGGGCGAAGGCGCTGGAGTCTGCCGAGACTGCCGAGCTCAAGGGCCGCATCGCCATGGCCGAGGTGGTGGCCAACGCTGTTGCGAACCGGCAGCGCCTGCCCCGCGCGGATGTCCGACTCGATGTGGAAGGGACCCGCCTCACCCTCACCGTCCGCCAGGTGCGTCGTGCCCGAGACAAAGCCCGCGCCTCCGGGTTGCCGCACAACGAAGCACGCGTCACGTTCGTCAAGACACTGCTGCGCGAACTGACAGAGCAGCTGCGCGAGCACATTGAGTCGGCCGGCGCCGGCAACAACGCCGACCGCTCATACCTGGCCGAAGACGTGCGCTCCGCCCGCGACGTGCGGGTCATGTTGAACCTCTGCTGGATGCCCATGACAGCCCAGCAGTTGGTCAACGACATGTTCAGCAAGCCGGAAATTCTTGCCGCCGTGACCCCGGGGTTCAGCCAGGCCGAACGGGAGTTGCTCCAGCGTGCCCCGGGTGCCCCGTGGTCTGAATCCGATGTTCCGCTGCTGGATGAGGCAGCCGAACTGCTGGGCGAGATGGACGCCACCGGCGGCCGTTCCCAGGCCAATGCCGAGGCCCAGCGCAAACGCGATCTGGTCAACGCTGAGAAGGCAATCTCCAACGTGAACCAGTTGTTGGAGGACTCCGGCGTTGACGGCATGTTGACGGCTGAGCAGTTGGCCGATTACAACGTGGTGGAGGCTGCGTCGCAGACCAGCGCCGAGCGTGCCCTGACCGATAGGACCTGGGCGTATGGCCACGTTGTGGTTGACGAGGCCCAGGAACTTTCTCCCATGCAGTGGCGGCTGCTGGTGCGCCGCTGTCCTGTGAAGTCCTTCACGATTGTGGGCGACATCGCCCAGACCAGTTCCGCCTCCGGAGCCATGTCCTGGCAGCAGGCCCTGACCCCGGTCATGGGAGAGCGCTGGACCCTTGAGGAACTCACTGTCAATTACCGCACACCGTCCCAGATTGCCGAAGCGGCCGTGCGCATGGCCAACGCTGCCGGGCAGGTCGTCTCCGCACCGAAAGCCGTGCGCGACGGCGAGTGGGGACCCATCGTGGACCACGTTGGCGCCGGGGAACTCATCGGCCAGGTTGTTGCCGTCATGCCGGAAGAGACTGCCGCCGTTGGCGGGGGACTGGTGGCGGTGATCGCACCTCCCGCCATGGTTGCCGGTATCACAACAGCACTGCAGGGTTTGTACGGGAATCGGATTGGCCACGGTGCCGGCTCACTGGAGCAGGACATTGTGGTGATCGATCCGCACGAGGCCAAGGGACTGGAGTTTGACGGGGTCATCATCGTCGAGCCGGCCGCCCTGCTCACTGCCGCGCATGGCCGGGTTGGCGACCTGTACGTCGCCATGACCCGGCCTACCCAGCGCCTGCGATTGATTGGTTCGCAGCCGCTGCCCGAAGGGATTATGGAGTAGTGCAGCGGTGTGGGGCGGACAGGAATGCCGAAGAACCGCCGTCGTGCTGGTAATTTTGGAGCGTGTCTTTGCAAACTGAACTCCGCGCCCCTGAGAACGACTCCAGCTTCGCCAATGTTTGGCAGGAGCTCAAATGGCGGGGCCTGGTCCAGGTCTCCACCGATGAAGCAGCCCTTGAGGAACTGCTCGCCGGCGAGCCCACCACGTACTATTGCGGCTTCGACCCGACGGCGCCCAGCCTGCACCTTGGCAACCTGGTCCAGCTGCTGACCATGCGTCGCATGCAGCTGGCCGGCCACAAGCCGCTGGGACTGGTGGGTGGATCCACCGGTCTGGTGGGGGACCCGCGTCCGACGGCGGAGCGCACCATGAACTCCAAGGAAACCGTAACGGAGTGGGTTGGCTACCTGCAGGGCCAGGTGCAGCGCTTCTTGTCCTTCGAGGGAGAGAATGCGGCGCGCATGGTCAACAACCTCGACTGGACCGAGCCGATGTCCGTCCTGGACTTCCTGCGCGACGTGGGCAAGTACTTCCGCGTGGGCACCATGATCAAGAAGGACATTGTTGCCTCCCGCCTGAACTCGGATGAGGGCATCAGTTACGCCGAATTCAGCTACCAGATCCTGCAGGGCATGGACTACCTGGAGCTCTACCGCCAGTATGGCTGTGTGCTGCAGCAGGGTGGTTCCGATCAGTGGGGCAACCTGACCAGCGGCGCCGACTTGATCCGCAAGGTTGAAGGCGCCTCCGTGCACGCACTTGGCACGCCACTGATCACAAACTCCGATGGCACCAAGTTTGGCAAGAGCGAAGGCAATGCGATCTGGCTGGACCCTGCCATGTGCAGCCCGTTCGACATGTACCAGTTCTGGCTTAACACGGCCGACGCCGATGTGGTGGATCGCCTGAAGGTGTTCACCTTCCTCTCCCGTGAGGAGATTTCTGCCATTGCCGATGCTGTGGCCCAGAAGCCGCAGGCCCGCGAAGGCCAGCGCACACTCGCGTTTCAGGTGACCTCTCTTGTCCATGGTGTGGACGCAACGCTGAAGGTCATTGCCGCTTCTGCGGCCCTGTTTGGCCAGGGCGATCTGGCTGGGTTGGATCTGGCAACGCTGGAATCAGCCACGCGGGAACTCCCGCGCTCCAGTGCACCTGCCGCCGGCCTAAGCATTGTTGACTTGTTGGTTGCTTCAGGATTGTCCAAGACAAACTCAGAAGCGCGCCGCACAGTGGGGGAGGGCGGTGCCTACGTGAATAACCAAAAGGTCACCGAACTCGACGCCGTTCTTGGTGCTGCTGACGCGCTGCATGGGAAGTACTTGTTGGTTCGCCGCGGTAAGCGCACCCTGGCCATGGCTGAACTGAACGGCTAGCGTTCACCCGATGTTTCACAGGGCCCACGCTCGCAGGGTTCCCTGACCGAGGTACGAGGTTAGGGGTGCGGGTGGGGATGCCTGCCCCCGATTTGCATTGGGGGCGGGCATCTGTGTATTGTTCTATCTGTTGCTTGCGCAACGCTGAGCCACTACCGAGAGATCGGGAGCAGCGCTCACCACCTTGCAAGGAGCCAAACTAAACCTAACAATTCTTTTTGGATATATTCGGCTCTTCGATTCGGATATATTTGAATATGAAATATGGGTTTGTGGAAAACATGAAGTGATGAGCCGCACACTCTGCGGATTGGACAAAATTGATTCCAATGAAATAAAGTTAGATCATCGCAACGACGAAAACTAATTATAAATTATTGATTAGCGATTACTCGAATGCAGTTGTTGTTTGAGAACTCAATAGTGTGCCAAGTTTTATTGATACCAATTTATTATATGGATTGGTTATTTGGTTGGTTGTTGCCGCCCCTGTGGTGATGACTGGCCGTTTAGCTGGTTTCGAATTTAGTGCGCGTATTCAT
>JBBPZC010000220.1:0-4595 GCA_038199275.1 Actinomycetales bacterium | reverse complement strand
AAGGCAGAGACCTCCCGGTTCTGCTGGTGGGCGTGCGACCGGAGTTTTTCGAGGACGCCTCCTTGGTGGAGGAACACAAACTGCACCATGGTTCCACCTTTAGCGCCGAACTGACGCACACCGAGTGGCTGGGCAATGAACAGTATGGGTACATCAATTTCGATCCAGCCCCGGAAGTCCGTGAAATGCTTAACAGTCTGGCCCGTGACATGGACGCGGATGAGCTGCGCCCACAGGTGGTGGTGACCCTCGACGCCGCTAGTAAGATCCGTGGCGGACGTCCGGCCGAGCTTTGGCTGGACACGCGACGGCTGCACCTGTTCGACCCCAAAACAGGAGAGAATCTGACCCGGGACGCCGAGGAGGGCGCACGCCTGACGCAGGAGGCCGGCGTCGAACGTGCAGAAGAGCTGGAGGCGGCACAGCAGCAAGCCTGAGCCGTCTAGTGGCCCCGGAAGTCACAAGCAAAACGCTCGGCTGGACTGCTCCAGCCGAGCGTTTGAGCCATGAACATCGTGCTTCCGCATCGTCTCCGGGCCGCGTGAGTTCGCGATCTTAACGTCATGTCCGTGGCGGCTGAGCCGCCGAGCGATGGTCGAGCCGATCGAGCCCGCGCCGGTGATTCCGATTTTCATGCTTCTCCTCTGACGATCCTTGTCCCTTCATTCTCAACCTTGCCATTAGTGTGAAGGTCAAGTCCTGAGGGAAAAGGCGGCCGGATGAGCGGGAAGACAGACTCCCTCATCTGCAACTACGCTGCAATCGAGGGGTGCTCCCGAGCTCTGGAGAGAGCCGCAACAGGGTCTTGATCAGTGGGTTGGGTGATCAAGATAGCTACCCGGCGCTCCGGGTTGGCATGCGGGCACCATGGCAGCCCGGGCACGGCCAACACCCGCGCAGGTACTCCCGGAAAGCAGACGTCAGCAGAGGCAAATCGGGAGTCCTGCTACCACAGATGTCAGTCGGTGACGATGCCGCTCGGGGTGCCGGACGCGGCCTCCAGGGCATGGATGTAACGAGTGATGGCATCCCGGTTCCGGGAGAGGATGTCGATCTTTTGGGTCATCTTCTCCCTCTCGCGCAGCAGGATCTCCAGGAGTTCCGGGTCTGCGTCGTTGACGACTACTGTCTGCGGCTGGTTCAGGCAGGGCAGGATGTTTCCGATGATCTTGGTCGGGATGCCTGCATCGATGAGCCCACGGATTTTGCCAACCGGGTC
This sequence comes from Actinomycetales bacterium, assembly GCA_038199275.1. Classification (GTDB taxonomy): domain Bacteria; phylum Actinomycetota; class Actinomycetes; order Actinomycetales; family Micrococcaceae; genus Specibacter. The sequence continues at coordinate 3,376 of JBBPZC010000220.1, read as the reverse complement.
CACGAGGTATTCGTCATACTCCCGGTACCCGTTGTCGAGGCGGCGTGGTGTCACCAGACCCTGCTCCTCGTAATACCGCAGCATTCGGGCTGGCACGCACGCCGGATTTATGTTCGAGCTCTCCAATACGCAAGATGCATCATCTACTGGTTGTGACGGAAGGCTGATCTGACCTTCACATTAGTGTGAGGGTAGACGCAGGGTAGAACTTCGTCACAGGTCAAGGCTGTTCACCAGGGACCACCAACACGGGATCCTACACTGATCTCAACCCACGGCGCTCTCGGCAGGTACGCGAACTGGCTCCTCACCCTTGGTCATTTGCAGCTGCCTGCCGGTCTTGTCGGCATCACGCCTGCGGCCCACTGATGCGCTCACCCGGTCCACCACGGTTCCAAGCAGCGCCGAGACGAGAACGGCCACCACGATTCCAAGAATCGGATGCCCGCCCAACCAGGCGCCGGCCAGTGCGCCGAGCCCGATCGAGTACGCGGCCCACAACGTCGCGGAGCAGGCTGTCACGGCCATAAATTTAGCGCGTGGGAATCCGGTCGCGCCAGCCACCAAATTGACGCCAACCCGGGCCACCGGAATGAACCGGGCCACGAGCAAAATAGAGGTGGGGCGACGGTTGAGTTCACGCTCCGACCGTACGTAAGCCCGTTGCATGAACGGCTTCCGCATCCAGGAGAAACGGTCCAGGCCAATCCGTCTGCCCAACGCAAAGGCAATATTGTCACCAAGGAAGGCGCCGGCAGCGGCACACATCAGCAAGACCCACGGTCCGGATCCGCCGTCGGCGACCACAAGAACGGAAAGTGCCAGAATTAGCGCCTCGCTGGGGACGGGCGGGAAAAACCCGTCGAGGATGCAGAACAGGAACACCACACAGTATGTCCACGGTTGGCCCGCTGCTGCCAGTAGAAAGTCAGTCATGGTCGGTGTCCGCTTCGGAACATGTTTCTCATGCATTCAACGCTAGTCACCGGTACAGCTGTGCGATATGGGGGAAACCCCCTGTTTCCTGCTCGGGGAACCCCCAGACAGCGTAAGGGAAAAGCACAACGCGACGGACGCCGTCGACCGGTTCCGGCGACACCCTGCGGTGATGCGTTCTGGTGGCCGGCGGATTACCGGGTGGCGTCCAACGGCGCTCCGTCCCCAAAGGCCATGGCGGCAAAGCGCTCGCCCATCAACTGGTGGGTTGCTGCGTCCGGATGCAGGGCGTCCGGGAGGGGATGCACAGCGGCGTCGCCCTCACTGTAGAGCGTGAGTCCGTCCAGGCAGGCAAGCACCGGATCAGTGCCCGCGCGTTCGTTGATGATGCGCTGCAGTTCTCCCCGAATAACGAGCAGCGAAAGTTTTCCGGACGCGGTTTCCCCGGGCTCGCCCGTGGCGGTGAATCGCATGCGTCCTTTGGCCAAGGCTGCCATGTCGAAGGCGCCGGGACCCGGGGTGTCTTCGTGGATGCCGCAAAAGATGGGCGAGACAACCAGTAGGGGTATGTCCGGGTGGCGTTGGAGCCGTGGCTGACGGAGCTGCCGTGGTGCAGCCAGGTGTGCTTGGCAGTGGCGGTCAAGGTCGCGGTGGCGATGCTCCTGGGACGGCAGTCGGTGGGCACGAACGGTGCTGTCCCAGATTAACCGGAACCTGATTAGGAACTGCGGCTCTCGACGTCGTCCGGCCCGGTGAGATCCATGTCCGCAAGGCGGACCACCTTGGATCTGGTAACGATCCGGTGCACCACCCACAGGCCCACGAAGATGGGGATGCCGATGTAGGACGAGAGCACTTCCATGCCGCGTCCGGCCGCGACGGCTTCGTAGTTTTGGCCGGCAATCACCAGGATCAGAACGGCAAAGGCCAGAAGTGGGCCAACGGGGAAAAACAACGCGCGGTAGGGCAGGTCACTGACCTTGTTCCCCTGCGCCAGAAACGCCCGCCGGAAGCGATAGTGCGAGACGGCAATGCCGGCCCATACGATGAATCCGCATAATCCTGAGACGTTGATCAACCACGAATATGCGGCACCCTGTCCCACGATGGCGCTGAGGAAACCAAAAAGTCCGACGGCGGCCGTGGCCAGGAGGGCGGCCATCGGCACACCACGTGAATTGGTGCGGCCGAAGATCTTTGGTGCCTTCCCGTCGTGCGCCATGGCGTAAAGCATGCGTGTGGAGGCGTAGAGCCCTGAGTTCCCGGCAGAAAGGATGGCGGTCAGGATCACGGCATTCATCAGTGAGGCGGCAAAGGCAATGCCGGCCCGTTCGAAGACCAATGTGAACGGTGATGCAGCGATGTCCGCCTCCCCGGACGCCAGCAGACTGGGATCGGTGAAGGGAATGAGGCAGCCGATGATGAAGATGGCGCCAATGTAGAAAATCATGATGCGCCAAAAGACGGATCGGATGGCACGCGGGACTTCCCGCCGCGGGTTCTTTGCTTCACCGGCAGCAACGCCAACCAGCTCGGTACCCTGGAACGAGAATCCGGCAATCATGAACACGGAAATGATGGAAACCCAGCCGCCGTGGAACACGTCCTCACGGTTCTCCCAGTTGCTCATCCCCTGGGGGCCGTCGCCCAGGATGCCGAAGATCATCAGAGTTCCGGCAACGAGGAACAGTACGACCGCCACGACCTTGATCAGTGAAAGCCAGAATTCACTCTCGCCAAAGGCCTTGGCGGAGAGCGCATTGATGCCTGTAAGAACCAGCAGAAACGCTCCCGCCCATACCCAGCCGGGCACTTGCGGCAACCAGAAGCTCATGATGATCCCGGCCGCGACAAGTTCGGCGGCCACGGTGATGGCCCAGTTGAACCAGTAGTTCCAGCCAATGGCGAAACCGAACGAAGGCGACACAAAACGGGTGGCGTAGGTCTGGAACGATCCGGCCACAGGGATCTTGGCGGACATCTCCCCCAAGGACTGCATCAGCAGGAAGACCATGAGGCCCACCAGTGTGTAGGCAAGCAGCGCCCCGCCGGGACCGGCCTGTGCGATGGTGCCGCCGGAGGCGACGAACAGACCGGTACCTATCGCGCCACCAATGGCGATCATCTGCAGATGGCGGCTGCTTAGTCCACGCTTAAGCTCATTGCCGGGGCCCGTGAGTTCCTTGCTGTTCTTGGCTGCTGCGGGGGCGGTTGTTTCTACGAGAGCATCAAGGGCGGGTTCCATTGTGCTTTTACTCATGGGTGTGTGAGTCCGCCGTTCCGCAGCTATGAGTCCCCGAGCACACCAAGGGCCAGTAGTTCTGATGCATTTTGTACTTTCTGTCCGCAGCTCTTGACTGCTCGAAACCACACCAACCGCTCGGTCCGAGCCAGCGGGTATGAACTCCTGAAAGAGATCCAACAGTTGCGGCGCACATTT
>JBBPZC010000219.1:0-9815 GCA_038199275.1 Actinomycetales bacterium | reverse complement strand
GGCCAGTCGGAAGCCTACGAGCAGGCGCTGTCCGCCGCCGGTGTTGGCTACCAGCTCCGCGGCGGTGAGCGTTTCTTCGCCCGGAAGGAAGTCCGCGACGCCATGCTGCAGCTGCGGGCAGCCACGCGCGCGGCCGAAGATGAACCGCTGGGTCAACTGGTGCGTGACGTCCTCCAAAATTTGGGGTACCAGGCCGAGGCGCCCAAAACCGGTGGCGCCGTACGCGAGCGTTGGGAGTCATTGTCTGCAATCGTGGCACTGGCCGACGAGCTGGTTGTCTCGCGCAGCACACCCGAGCACACCTTTACACCGGTGGACTTCGTGGCGGAGCTGCAGGATCGCGCCTCGGCCCAGCACGCACCCACGGTCCAAGGTGTCACGCTGGCGTCGCTGCACTCGGCCAAGGGCCTGGAGTGGGACGCCGTGTTCCTGGTTGGACTCAGCGAAGGGCTCATGCCCATCTCGTTTGCGGACACCCCGGAAACCGTCGATGAGGAACGCCGGCTGCTCTATGTGGGCATCACCCGGGCCCGGGAATTCCTGAATTTTTCCTGGTCCACGGCACGCACCCCCGGCGGCCGGGCCAACAGGAAGCCCTCACGGTTCCTGGACGGACTGCGCCCCAACTCCGTGGGTGGCGCACCTACAGGTCCGCGCATGGCCACAACCCGCAAGTCCCGCAAAGTCGCCGGGCCCTCCGTGTGCCGGGTGTGCGGAAAAATTCTGAATACCGGTGCCGAGCGAAAAGTGGGACGCTGCGCCGACTGCCCGCCCGGTTACGACGAAGCCGTGTTTGACGCATTGCGCCAGTGGCGTCTGGGGGAGGCGACCACCGCGGCCGTTCCCGCGTTCGTGGTCTTTACCGATGCCACCTTGATGGCCATTGCCGAAGCAGCGCCCCAGGACCTGGCTGCCTTGGCTGGGCTGCCCGGTGTGGGGCCGGCCAAACTGGAACGCTATGGCGAGGCAGTTTTGGAAATTGTGGCAAAGGGCTGATGCTGCCATTGGCAGCCGCAACCCGGATCGGTCTCATACTGCTGCCGGCTCCATCTGCCGTTGTCCTGATGGAATGTCAGCACTGAGGACCACGAACTGGGCTGGTTGACAGCGTCAAGGTACAAAAGAATCTGAGTGGCGGCTGTGCCGGCCAGGGACACTGCCAAGGCTGCGCTCTCCAGGTGTTCGGCCCGCGGCCGGCGTCCTGCCGGCCGGGCTGCCGCCTCGGCCAGTTGCGCAGAAACATTCAGCCACTCCGGGTCCATGCCGGCCCGGTGTCTGTCCACACACTCGCCACACGCCGTTTCGCCCGGAACCACCAGCGGGCCCACGGTACCGTCCTGCTCACGCACCAACACAAACAGGTGTGGTCGGCCTGCGGCATGAAACTTGGCGGCAGTCTGGGTGGCTGCCGTGTCATGTCCCACCAGGACGCCAAGGTCAACGCTCGCCAGGCTGGGACTGCCCGTCCCGCCGTCGTGCAATATATGGGCCTGCACGGCCGGGTCAATGTGCAGCAGGTGGCGGCGCACCGCCACCGACCGGGGCAGGCCAATGTCACTGAGGTTGAAGGAGCCGGGACTGACGTCACTTGCCAACACGGCACGGTCATCTTCCATGAGGATGGTGCCCAAACCTGAACTGACCAGCACGGTTGCCAGCATGGCGCCCGTGCGGCCCAAACCGGCCAGATGGATGACAGCTCCCTGCCGCCGCGCCATGAAATCCTGGATGGGCGCCTGATACAAACCCAACAGCGCAGATCGTTCCGGATGCAACCGCTCGTCACGAAATCCTTGGGTCTTCAATTGTGCATCCGTGAACAGGAAGCCGTTCAACATGGTGCAGATCTCCCGGGCCCGGTCCGGCGCCACACCCAAGAGGCCGGCACGTTCCACGACCTTCCGGTCGGGGATGCCCCGATGCAAAGCTTCGAGGAACAACAGCTCGGATTCCGCCAGCCCGGCGAGGATGAAGCCCCCGGCACCCATGCCGACCTGGATGCTGTGGCTGCCGCGGCGAACCATGCGCAGTCCTGGATTAATAGTTGCCATGACGGCTGCCTCCCACAATGAAGTGACATCAAGCTTGAGGAACTTCCACTGTTTCGATCATGGCACGGTGAAGGAATCCGCGCACAAAGTTATCCACAGAGAGAGTTTGTCCACAAAATGACCTCTCGGGGGCACAGCCTGCCTCCTCTGGTTGTAACGTCGAGGCATGGCAGCATCACCAGCACCGCGCAGGCAGGTCGGAAAAGGCACACCGGGGCCCATGGGCGATTCAGTCTCCGCCCACACAATGAGCAACGGCGACCCGGTTCTGGTCCGCCGCACTGGACGGCGGAAAACCGGGCTGAGCGCATTTTGGGAGTCCGGGCAGGCTGTCGTTGCCGTGCCAGCCCGGCTCACAGTGGAGGACGAGCAATACTGGATACCGCACATGGTGGCGAAGCTGGAGAAAAACCAACAATCCCGGGCGCTACGGACTGCAGCCAGCGATGAAGCCCTCATGCAGCGCTGCCTCGAGCTGAGCCGGACGTACCTGGAGTCCAAGGCGGTGCCTGAATCGGTGCGGTGGGTGAACAATCAAAACGATCGCTGGGGCTCGGCCACACCTGCCCGAAAAACCATCAGGATCTCCCACCACGTCCAAGGCATGCCGCAGTGGGTGGTGGATTATGTACTGCTCCACGAGCTGACGCATCTGATCCATCCCAACCACAGCAAAGCCTTCTGGGCCGAGCTGGCCGGCTACCCGGAGTTGGAAACCGCCAAGGCGTTCCTGTCAGGGGCTTCCTTCGCGGCTGCCCGCAACATCAGCGGCATGGACCGGGACGACCTGGACGAATCGTAGTCGTGGTCGGTCGATCAGAGAAGCAGCTGCGGCCAGGCTGCACGAGAGCCTGCCGGGTTTTTTAAAGCAGGCGGCCCGGCACCGTTGAAGTCAACAGTGCCGGGCCTCCGGTTGCCGAGGGGCGCGAGCCTACTTGGCGTCCCCGCTGCCATCGCCGTCTTCGGGGTGATCTGAGCCGGCTCCAAGCGTATCGGGACCGTCAGCGTCCGTTTCCGGAGGCTCGAAGCCGCCGTCCAAAAGCTTGGCCAGTGCAGCATCAACGTCTGACTCCGACGCCGCTTCTGCGGATCGGCGGGCGCTGAAACCAGCGGCGTCATCCAAGTCTGCGGAGGTGGGCAACAGATCGGGGTGTGCCCAGATGGCGTCGCGGCCGGCAATGCCGCGCTCATCCTTCAGCGAGGACCATAGGGCCGCCGCTTCACGGAGGCGGCGCGGCCGCAGTTCCAGACCCACGAGGGAACCGAAGGCATGTTCGGCCGGACCTCCGGTGGCACGGCGACGGCGGATGGTCTCTCGGATGGCCGCTGCCGAGGGCAGGTTTGCACCGGCCGCAAAGCTCACTTCATCGACCCAGCCCTCGACCAAGGCCAGTGCGGTTTCCAGTTTTTCCAACGCCGCGTCCTGCTCGGGCGTGCGGGCCGGCATGAAGACGCCTTCGGACAAGGCCGCCTGCATGGACTCCGGATTGCTCGGGTCAATGTTGTGTGCCAGGTCCTCGATCCGGGACATGTCAATGTGGATGCCGCGGGCGTAGGATTCGATGGCGCCGAGCAAATGTCCGCGCAGCCACGGGACTTGCACAAAGAGGCGTGCGTGGGCAGCCTCGCGCAGCGCCAGGAACAGGCGGATCTCCTGTTCGGGCACCTCGAGTCCGTCGCCGAAGGCCTTCACGTTTGCCGGCAGCAGCGCCATTTGCAGGTCGGCCAGCGGAATGCCGATGTCAGTGGAGCCCACCACTTCCTTGGCTAGGGCTCCCACTGCCGCCCCGAGCTGCATGCCGAACAGGGCGCCGCCCATGTTCTGCATCATGGAGGCGGCGCCTCCCATCGCGGATTTCATTTCTTCCGGCAGTTGCTCGTTCATGGCCTGGGAAATGGCGAAGGCGATGCTGTTGGCCACAGGTTCGGTCAGCCGCTGCCAGGTGCCCATGGTTTCTTCGACCCATTCAGCGCGCGACCAAGCGCGGCCAATGATGCCGGTCGGCGCAAGGTCAGTTAACGGGTCAAGCCACATTTCGGCCAGGCGCAGGGCCTCGTCCACGTCTTTTTGCTGGGGCGGGGTCACTGACGGATCATCGCCTGCCGCTGCCTTGCGGGCAGCGTCGCGGGCGAGGTCCCAGTTGACGGCGGTGTCCGAGGAACCGCTCATCATGGCCTGGACCTGGGAGAACATCTGGGCCAAGGCGTTGGGATCGGACGGCAGCCCCGCGGCCTTCGCGAGTTCGGCCGGGTCGAAGCCCTCCATGCCCTGGCCGCCCAAAAGGTTGGCGAGCATTTCCTGAAGGGGATCCTTCGGTGTGTCGTCGTCGTCGTTGTTGGCTGGTGTGGAAGACATGATGGCCCGTTCGTTGGCGTGGACGCTGAATAGTTTCACGTTACCGCCGCCGCAGGGCGTTGTCGCCCCATCCGCTGGCACTGTTCGCTACAGGCAAAGGGACGCCAGTGAATGGCCTGATTCATGGGTCTTTCCCAGCACAGGCTCACGCACCGCACATCTGAACACAGTAGGCTTGGTGGCTGGCGGCTGTATCTCGCGGTTGCCCGGAATGAACCCGGAGAACGTGGAACCCGGACAGCGCAGAACAGCGTGGAAAGGCACAGCATTTTGAGCCAGGAGTTAACGGACGTATCTCTTCCGCCGGGGAAGGTGCGCGATCGCAGGCTTTCCTTTATGGCCGTCTCCGGAGTTGTTGCCGTTGTGCTGGCTGTTGCCGCCATGACAATCCCCGTCCCCTATGTGGTTGAGTCTCCCGGCCCGGCCGTCAATACCATCGGCCAGCTTGGCGGTCAGGACATCATCACGGTCAAAGGTCATGAGAGCTTTTCGGCCACCTCCGGCAGCCTGGACCTGACCACGGTCCACATGACCGGCGGTCTGCCGGACAGTCAGATCAACTTTGCCGACGCCCTGGTGTCCTGGCTGACGCCCTCCCACACCGTCTATCCGGCCGAGCTGATTTACGCCCCCGGCATCAGCCAGGAAGCGGTGAACAGCGAGAACTCCGCGGCCATGACCGGCTCCCAGGACAACGCCACTGCAGCGGCCCTGACAGCGCTGGGCATCGACTACGAGTCCCACCTGGCCGTGGCTTCCATCCCCGCAGACGGCGCCTCCGCAGGGATTCTCCAGCCCGACGACGTCCTCCTCACCATTGCCGGCGAGAAGATCACGGACCTGTCCGTGATCCAGAATGCGCTGGCGCAAGGCCAGGGAGCTGCCGTGGAGGTTGGCATTGACCGTGCCGGCACGAACCAGAGCCTATCCATCACGCCCACCAAGGGCCAGGGCGGAAAGTACCTGCTGGGCATCACCTTGCAGAACACCTTCAAATTCCCCTTTGAGGTGAACTTTGCCCTGGACAACATCGGCGGCCCCAGTGCCGGAACCATGTTTGCTTTGGGCATTATGGACAAATTGACGCCGGGGGAACTGACCGGCGGCAAGCGATTCGCCGGCACCGGCACCATCGATCCGAAGGGGGAGGTGGGCGCCATTGGCGGCATTGCACAGAAGATGGTCGGTGCGCAAAATGCGGGAGCAGATTACTTCCTGGCTCCGGGCGCAAACTGCAAAGATGTCATCGGCCACGTCCCCAATGGGCTCCACGTCATTAAAGTCAATACACTCAAAGAAGCGTATGACGCAGTTTCCGGTATTGGCTCGGGCAAGAACGGTTCCAAGCTGCCCACCTGCGAGTAACGATTGTGCATCAAACGGAACTTTGGCCACGGACTGTTCGTGGCACCACTAGAAGCAAGTACATCAGTTGAGTAATGAGGTAGAGAGTGACATCCCGCCCATCCCCATCGCCAAGTAGACAAGTCAGGCCGAAACGCCGCAGTGCCCTGCTGCCCACCATCATTGTGGTGGCCGTGCTGGTCATTGGCCTGATCATGTTCTCCGGCTTTTACACGGACCTGCTCTGGTTCGGCCAGATTGGCTTTACCGGCGTGTTCTGGACAGAACGCATTGCCAAGTTGCTGATTTTCCTGGCAGCATTCCTGATCATGGGGCTGGGAGTGTATTTCTCCATCTGGGCCGCCTACAAGGCTCGCCCCATATACGCCCCGGATAATGCGCGTGAGGACAACCTCAACCGCTACCAGATGCAGCTTGAGCCGGTCCGCCGGGTCGTCATGATCGGTGTGCCGGTGGTTTTCGGCCTGTTCGCCGGAACCGCTGCCATGGCCCAGTGGGAAAAGGTCATGCTGTTCCTGTACCGCGTGCCCTTTGGTTCCAAGGACCCCGAGTTTGGTCTGGACCTCAGCTTTTACACGAACACCCTGCCGTTCTTTGGCTTGGTGGTTGGCACCCTGATCAGTGCCACTGTCATCGCCTTCATTGCCGGGCTGTTGACCCACTACTTGTATGGTGCCATCCGCCTCACCGAGCGCGGTATTTTTGCCTCCCGCCAGGCCCAAATCCACATCGCGATCCTGGTGGGATTCTTTCTGCTGCTGCTGGGCGCCAACTTCTGGCTGGGTCGCTACGCGACCTTGCAGGACAACGGTGGATACCGTGCCGGTGCCATGTTCACCGACGTCCATGCCGTGATCCCCACCAAGGCCATTCTTGCCGCAGCCGCCATCATCGTCGCCGTGCTGTTCATTGTTGCCGCGTTCATGGGCAAGTGGAAGCTTCCCCTGATCGGTACCGGCATGTTGGTTGTTACCGCCATTGTGGCCGGTGGCCTGTACCCGTGGGCCATTCAGCAATGGCAGGTCAAGCCTTCTGAAGGAAGCATTGAACTGCCTTACATTGAGCGCAACATCGACATGACCAGGGACGCCTACGGGCTCTCAGGCATGGAGGTGACCCCCTACGACGCAAAGATTACCGCGGAGGCCGGGGCGCTGCGTCAGGACGCCGATACTGCGGCGAACATCCGCCTGTTGGACCCGAACTTGATCTCTTCCACGTTTGCCCAGCTGGAGCAGTACCGTCCGTACTACAAGTTCCCCAAGACGCTCAACGTTGACCGCTACACGATAGACGGCAAGGTGCAGGACACTGTCATTGCAGTGCGTGAACTGAACCCAGCCGGCATCAGTCCGGATCAGCAGAGCTGGTACAACCAACACCTGGTGTACACCCACGGTTATGGCGTGGTGGCTGCACTCGGCAACACTGTCACCTCCGATGGAAAGCCTGTGTTCGTCCAATCCGGTGTGCCTTCTGAAGGCAAGCTGGGCACTGACACCAGTTACCAGCCGCGCGTCTACTTCGGCCAGTCCACCACCGACTACTCAATTGTGGGTGCCCCGGACGGTACCGCACCCATTGAGCTTGACCGGCCCCAGGGCAACGCACCGGCATCCACCGACGGTGCCGCGGATGAAACCCTGACCACGTTCACCGGCAATGCCGGCCCGAGCGTGGGCAACTGGTTCAACCGCACCATGTATGCCTTGAAGTTCCAGTCATCTGACCTTTTGCTCACCAACGGTGTGAATGAGAAGTCACAGATTCTCTACGACCGCACCCCGGCCGAGCGCGTGGCCAAGGTCGCCCCGTATCTGACCCTTGACGGGAACCCGTACCCGGCCATCGTGGATGGCAAGGTGAAGTGGATTGTGGATGGTTACACCACCAGTTCCTACTACCCGTACTCCCAGCAGCAACAGCTGCAGGAAGCCACAACCGACTCATTGACCACAGCTGGCGGCATCGCGCCGCTGCCCAACGCGTCGATCAACTATATCCGCAACTCGGTCAAGGCCACGGTGGATGCCTATGACGGTTCCGTTGATCTGTACGCCTGGGATACGGAAGACCCGATCCTGAAGGCTTGGCAGAAGGTTTTCTCCACGAGCGTGAAGCCCTTCACGGAGATGTCCGGTGATCTGATGTCACACGTGCGCTACCCGGAAGATTTGTTCAAGGTCCAGCGAGAGCTGATGGGGCGATACCACGTCACGGATCCCACGAACTTCTTCAAGAACACCTTGGCGTGGAGCGTGCCGGATGACCCCACCACCACGGCCAAGGACAAGCAGCCTCCGTACTACCTGTCGTTGAAGATGCCGGGCAAGGACAAGACGGCCTTCTCCCTGACCACGGACTTCATTCCGCAGGAAGTGCGCAACACCGACTCACGAAACATTCTGTACGGTTTCATGGCCGCCAACGGTGATGCCGGAAAGGTGAAGGGCGTCAAGAGCCCTGACTATGGCAAGCTCCAGCTACTGCAGCTGCCGGATGCCACCCAGGTGCCCGGCCCCGGGCAGGTGCAAAACACCTTCCAGTCGGATCCCACGGTTTCCGAGCAGTTGAACGTGCTGAAGTTGGGGCAGTCCGATGTCATCAACGGCAACCTGTTGACCCTGCCCATGGGCGGCGGCATGCTGTACGTGCAGCCGGTCTATGTGCAGTCAACTGGCTCCACCTCGTACCCCACGCTGCAGCGTGTGCTGGTCGCCTTCGGTGACAAGATCGGTTACGCCGCCACGTTGAACGAGGCGTTGGACAAGCTCTTCGGCGGTGACTCCGGCGCTGCAGCCGGCGACGCTGGCGTGAACAAGGAGCCAGGTACAGGCGGCAGCTCCACGCAGACGCCCGGCGTGCCTTCGGGCAGTGACAATGCTGCCCTGACCAAGGCGCTCAACGAGGCCAACACCGCCATGAAGGACGGCCAAGCGGCGCTCGCCAAGGGTGATTTCGCTGCCTACGGTGTGGCCCAGAAGGCGCTGGAGACCGCCATTGCCGCCGCCATTGCAGCGGAAGGTGCCGCAGCAACACCAGCCACTCCGGAGGCCACACCTTCGGCGACGCCCAGCGCAGCACCCTAGCGCCGCCGTCGTACTTGGTTGAGAGAGGGCCCGGATGCTGAAAAGTGTCCGGGCCTTCCCTCATTTTGGGCGTAGGAGAGCAAGCTCACGTCCGCTCAGTTTTGCGTGGGTGGGCCAAGGCGGTAAAGTAATAAACACATCGCGGGGTGGAGCAGTTCGGTAGCTCGCCGGGCTCATAACCCGGAGGTCACAGGTTCAAATCCTGTCCCCGCAACTCCACAAGGAACCCCTGGTCTTCGGACCGGGGGTTTTCTGTTGCCTCTATGTATGTCTGGGGGACTCACGGCCTCATGGAACGGTAAAATCGCACGAAGGCGGCTGCGGAGTCCACTGCGGGTCCGCGGCCGTCTTTGCTCTGACTCAGGACTTGCGAATGCGGCGGCATCACAGTGCATATTGACCCGGAAATTCTCGCGTGGCTCCTGCTCGGCGGTCATATCGTTCTGGGTGCCGTGGCAGTGTCCTATATTTCCGCCCGGCGCCGGCCAGCCACTGCCATCGCCTGGATGCTGACCATCATCTTCGTTCCCTATATAGGGTTCGTGGCGTTCATGTTGGTGGGCTTCTCGCGGCTGCCCAAGCACCGACGCGACAAGCAGGCCTACGTCAATCAACTGATCCTGGAGCGCACCGAGGGGTTCGACCAGCTCAGCCACCGGGAAGACTGGCCCCAGGGACTGCCAGGGCTCGTGACTCTCAACAGCACGCTGGGCGCGCTGCCCATGGTGGGAGGCAACGACGTCGAACTACTGCCCGATTACCACGGCGCTATCGCGGCCATGGCGGCTGAGATTGACCAGGCGCGGAATTACGTCCATGTCGAGTTCTACATCCTGGTTCTGGATACGGCAACAGCCCCGTTCTTTGATGCCCTCGAGCGGGCGGTCCAGCGCGGGGTGACGGTGCGCGTGATGAACGACCATTTGGCCTCACTCATGAACCCGGGACGGAAAG
>JBBPZC010000218.1:0-2238 GCA_038199275.1 Actinomycetales bacterium | reverse complement strand
TTCGCCGGCGCGGGTAAGGGTGAAACGGTGGTGTAAGAGACCACCAGTGCCCCAGGTGACTGGGGGAGCTAGGTAAACCCCACCCGGAGCAAGGCCAGACAGGGCATGCTTGAGGGCTGTTCGCCCGAGTGCCTGGGTAGGCTGCTGGAGGGCGTCGGCAACGGCGTTCGTAGATGGATGGTTGCCTCTCCGCCACGGGTAACTGTGGCGGATGACAAAACCCGGCGTATCGGCTGCCCTATCCAACCAACATTTTCCCGTGCAAGGGCCGTGTCTGCCGTGCAAGACTGGCGCATGGATGAAATACACGTCAAAGCGGATCTGCAACGGTACCTGCAATCGGGTCGGGATGCCCTCCTGTGGAAGCTTTCGGGACTAAATGATTACGACGCGCGGCGGCCGGTTGTGTCCACGGGCACGAACCTGCTGGGGCTGGTGAAACACGTGGCCGGTGTTGAAATTGGCTACTTCGGGGACTGTTTCGCACGGCCTTTCCCCAACCCGCCCGCCTGGCTGGATGAGGACGCCGAGGACAATGCGGACATGTGGGCCACTGCCGGGGAATCCCTGCAGGACACAGTGGAGCTGTACCAACGCGTCTGGGCCCACTCCGATGCCACCATCGCCGCCCTGCCCTTGGACGCTGCCGGTCATGTCCCATGGTGGAGCGATCGGCGGAACCCTGTCACGCTGTATCAAATCCTGATCCACGAGATCGCCGAAACGCACCGGCACGCCGGCCATGCGGACCTGGCGAGGGAACTGATCGACGGCAGCGCCGGGCTCGTGGCCGGCAATGAGAATCTGCCGTTCACGCAGGCCGCCACATGGGCTGAGCACCGCGACCGGCTGGAGAATGTTGCGCGGGGCTTTCTGGACGGGAGCGCCTGAGCGGCAAAAGTCCGAATCTTCCGCTCTGCAGGGCCCATTTCTGTGGACAACCCAACCCACCGCCGGCCGTGAACTCCTAGACTTAAAACACCTGCTCTCGAGGGGTGTTTATGGCTCGGCACGCACGGCAGATTTCCCGCACCCGGCCGCACCCGCCACAGCGTCCAGCTCCGGGCGCGCTTGTGCGGCTCCCTATGCGGCCGCCGTTGCGCCAAGGCCCGCACGCTCAGCGCCAGTCCCCGCGCCGGCCGACGCCCGTACGCCACGAACCACGTCCGCCCGTGCGAAGCGCCGTCGTGCTGTCGGTCGTGTTGCTGATTGTTCTTGCCGGTTGGCTGCACAGCTCCGGACGTTGGCCGTTTGAACCGGATGCGGGCCCGCCCCCTGCCGTGGAAACTGCGCCGGTTGCGTTGGGCCAGCCAGCGTTGGTTGTGGGCTCCGCCTCGGCCCTGGCGATACTGGAAACTTTGCCTGTCAAGGGGCGTGCTCCGCGTAACAACTACGAGCGCAGCGCTTTTGGGGAGGCGTGGCTGGATGTGGATGTCAACGGTTGCGATACCCGCAATGACATCCTGCGCCGGGACCTGACGCAGAAGGCTTTTGCCACGGAAAACCCATGTCTGGTGGTGTCTGGAAACTTGGCCGAGCCCTACACGGGCGAGGAGATCGCGTTCAAGCGGGGAAAGGACAGCAGTGGGGCTGTGCAGATCGACCACGTGGTGGCGCTGGGAAATGCGTGGCAGACAGGGGCGCAGGCACTCCCGCCGGCGCAGCGGCAGAGCCTGGCCAACGACCCTTTGAATCTGTTGGCCGCGGACGGGCCCGCAAATCAGGAGAAGTCCGATGGCGACGCCGCCACTTGGCTGCCGCCCAACAAGGGGTTCCGCTGCCACTATGTGGCCCGGCAAATCTCAGTCAAGGCTGCCTACCTGCTCTGGGTTACCCCGGCCGAAAAAGCAGCGATGCTAAGAATACTGGGCAAATGTCCGCAGCAGGCGGGGCTGCGTTCGGGCTACGTCCCGTAAAGACTGTGGACCCGGGTGCGGCGTGGGATTACCAGGCGGCGAGTTGCAGGCGAATCTCCTCGGCCAGCAGATCCGGACGGGTAAAGGGGATGTCGTGCGCTGCGTTGGGTGCTTCAACGTACCTGCTCCGCGGCAGGGCGTGGTGAATCATCCGGGCGGAATCCTGCATGAGGGTGCGTTCCTTGGCGCCAACCATGACAGTGGTGCCGCCCGTGAACGCGCTCCAGGCCGTGGGGAGGGTGAAACGGATGTTCGCACCGACGCTCGCCAACAGGGTGCCGGTGCTGAGCTGGCGGCTGTCGCGCACATAGTTCTCCAACAG
>JBBPZC010000217.1:0-15298 GCA_038199275.1 Actinomycetales bacterium | reverse complement strand
TGCCGCCGGCGTTGGTCTTGGTGAAGAACAGGATGGCGGTGGAGACTCCGGCGTAGGGCTTGAAGACGCCAGAGGGGAGCTTGACGACGGCGTCGAGCCGGTGGCCGTCGACGATCAGCTTGCGCAATTCCTTGTGGGCATTGGTGGAGCCGAACAGCACACCGTCCGGGACGATCACTGCCGCGCGGCCGCCGGGCTTGAGCAGGCGCAGGAACAAAGCCAGGAACAGCAGTTCCGTCTTCTTCGTCTTGACGATGCTGAGGAGGTCCTTGGCGACGTTGTCGTAATCGAGGCTGCCGGCGAACGGTGGATTGGCCAGGATCAGGCTGTACTTCTCCTCTTCCTCGCCGTGCAGGTTCGCGAGGGAATCGCGGTAAGTGACCTCGGGATTCTCCACGCCGTGCTGGAGCAGGTTCATGGCGCCAATGCGCAGCATGGTGTTGTCGAAATCAAAGGCGTGGAACTGCTCATTGTGGAAGAAGCGTGCGGTCTCGGCATTGGTCAGCAGTGTTTCGTTGCTCTCACGCAGGTACTCCGACGCCTGGACCAGGAAGCCGCAGGTGCCGGAGGCCGGATCGCAGATTTCCTCCATGGGTTGCGGTGCCTGCATCTTCACCATCAAATCAATAATGTGGCGGGGCGTGCGGAACTGCCCGTTGGTGCCGGCCGTGGAAAGCTTGGACAGCATGTACTCATAGAGATCGCCCTTGGTGTCCTTGCCGGACATGTCCATCGCGGAAATGATGTCCACCACGGTCCCGAGCACGTTGGCCGTGGGGATGGTGAAGCGGGCGCCCTCGAGATGCTTGGCGTAGCTGGAGGCCTCACCAGTGGCGCGGTTGCCGGTGGCGCTCGACGCCAGTTCCTCACGCAGAAAGGTGAACATCCGCTCGCTGAAGAGCTTAAACATCTCATCTTTGGACATGTCTTGGAAATTCTTCCAGCGGAGGTCGCTCCAGGGGCGGCCAAGATGGTCGTTGCCCAGCGGGAACGGCAGGTTTTTGGCCGGTACGCCGGTGCGCACCGCCTGCTTTTCTGCCCGGGTCTGGGCCTCATCCAGCCGCTTCAAAAAGAGCAGGTACGTGACCTGTTCAATAATCTCAATGGGGTTGGAGATGCCACCGGTCCAGAACGTATTCCAAACCTTATCGACCTGGGACTTAATTTCACCTGTGATCACCCTGTCGAGTTTAGCCGTAGGGACCGACAGGGTAGGACGCGCCAGGACCAAAGTCACCATTGCATCACTCCTGTCCATGGGGCACGATGAGACAAACCTATTCGGGGGGTGGACCGTGGCAAAGATGAAGGCTGCTTTGTACCTTGACTTTGACAACTTCATGGGCGGGCTGATGGTTGCGGACCCGGCCGCGGCGATGGCGTTGATTGCTAGTCCGTCGCGATGGCTGAGCCGTCTTCAGGACCGCGACTCGGACGGAGTTGAGCGACGATGGCTGGTTCTGCGCTGCTACATGAATCCGGCCGGCTCCCTTCCTCATCCCACCAATCCGGGGGAACGGCTGTACTTTTCCAAGTACAGGCCGTTCTTTACTCAGGCTGGCGTCGAGGTGGTGGATTGTCCTGCCTTGACGAAAGGGTCGAAGAACGGCGCTGACATCCGCATGGTCATCGACATGATGAGTGCCCTGAAATCCAGCACCAGGTATGACGAATTCGTTATAGCTTCCGCGGATTCAGACTTCACACCGCTGCTTCACGTACTGCGAGCCGATGACCGCCGGATCACGGTGATGGCCACGTCGACGACAGCCATCGCCTATGAGTCATTGGCAGATCGATTCCTCGATGAGCGGGACATTTTCGACTTGATGGTGGACGAAGTCGAGAGTGATGCCGACCTCACTGATGAGGAATTCGGACCGGGGCAGGAGTTGCAGCCCCCGGCGACTGCCGTGGACAGCGGCGAGTCCACGGACTCTTCAACATTTGAGCAATTCCGTGCAGCGGTCCATGAGATCTATTCAAAAGCGGAAGAGCCGATCAACCTTTCCCGCCTGGCGACCGATCTCAAGAGCCTCTCGACCGGCAATTGGTTCGACCACGGCACCTTTGTGCGTGCAATCCAGAGCTTGGACCTTCCGCAGGCGAAGATCTCTCATCATCGACTCTGGGACCAGACACGCCATCGTGAGCCAGTGGCACCTTCCCGCCCAGACTTGCCGGATGCTGTTGCACACATATCTGAAGTCACAGGACTGCCGAGTTTAGAATCTGGCGAATGGCCAAGGGTTTTTGAATTACTGGCAGCGTACGCGGCAAGGCGCAGGTTCAACTATCTGGAGTCGTCCAAGTGGTGTCGGGACCAGGCTGTTGAGGAAGGGCATGAGATATCACGACGGGTCTTCTCTTTTGTAATTCGTGCAAGCCGGGATGGAGGTGCCAATCTGAACTCAGCCACGCCACCAGATGCCGCAGGTATTGTGAAGGCGCTCTACATGAGCTTGCTGAGGCAAGCGGAGACGGCAGGTCTTGACGTCAGTGAACAAGAGCGGATCGACTTGGCCGCATGGCTTCATCTTGAAGATGTACGTGGATGAACCAGAAGTACTGGAGCGGATATCTGGGTGCCCCGGAAAGAAAGAGGCCCCTTCCATTTGAGCTTCAGGGAGAGGCTTGGAAGGGGGTCGATTAATTCAAATGTAGCCGATGCGACCGACGGCAATCGGTGAAAGGGCTACAAGTGATCCCCGCAGTGATCCTCGGGCCCGCTGGGGATCGGGTCACACGGAGAGCTGGCCGGCCAGGTCTCCTGGTTGAGAGACTGGCCGCCGCCAGCGGGTTTGGTTTCCAACTCGGAAGCACGAACGGCTGACGCTACTTTTTATAGGTATCTTTCAGGACGGCGGCTGAGTCCTCGGTTACGTCAATGTAGAAGCGTTCCGCACCATCACGCTTCTCGTACATGTCCACATATTCATCTGCAATGTTGTCGGCCGAAAAATAGGTGCCCTCCTTGATCATGCCGGCAATGGAAAGCATGCCCACGTAAACGCCCTTTCCTGCAAGTTCTTCGTTCAGGCAATGAGCGTAACTGCGCAGTGCGGACTTCCCGATGCTGAGTGTGGTCAGCATTGGTGTCGCGGTTAGCTCGCTAGCGCCGCCACCGGTGAAGAAGATGGTCCCTTGGTGCCGGTCGAGCATCTCGGGGATGACCTGCTGCGCACTGGCAATTGCGCCAATGACGTTGACTTGCAGGTGTTCGTTTGCAATTTGGGCTGTTGTGCCGGCGGCGGGGGATGGGGCAATGACAGCGGCGTTGTAGACAAGGACATCGATTTGTCCCAGGGCTTCCTTGATTTTTACAAACGCATCGGCCAATTGCTGGTGGTTTGTGACATCCGCAGCGAAGCCGGCACTCTCAATATTTTGCTTGGCCAATGAGGACGTGTACTCATCCAGCTTGTGCTGCTGCCTGGCAATCAATGCCACCTTGAAACCCTTTTTGCCGAACTTCTCCGCAAGGCTAAGACCGAGGCCGGGCCCTGCCCCAACAATCACTAGAGTACTCATCTGTGGTTCTCCTTCTTTCTTTAGCTGCGCCGCTGAAGAAAACCGTTCAGCGCTGCCTAGCGAGCGTAACATTTCTGATTTCAGGGAACCCGAGCGTCCGGGCGGGTCGAAGGTGTTCCCGCGCATGATGGCCGCTCCGTGCTATTGTTTTTATCAAGTTGATAATAAAAATCCAAGGAGGCACGGAATGACACTGTTCATTGATTGGCTGAACGCCACCGCATTCACCTTGCTCAACAACCCCGTGAGCAACGTTGAGGTCATTGGCTTCGTCACCGGCGCACTCTGCGTCTGGGGCGTGGCCCGGCAAAAAATCTGGAACTGGGGTGTTGGCATCCTGAACAACATTGCCTTTGTCATCCTGTTTCTGGGCGCCGGACTCTACGGCGAAACGCTCCTGCAGCTCGTCTTCGCCGTCATCGCCATCTACGGCTGGGTCAAGTGGAGCCGCGGCGCCAGCGGCACCAAAGGAGCCAACGACCTTCCGATCCGCAAGGCAACCCGGGCCGAGGCAATCGGGGGAGTGGCCGCCGTCGTACTGGGCACGGCCGCAGTGGCCTGGCTGCTGCACCTGGGTACGGACTCGGTGGTGCCCATCCCCGACGCGTTCGTCCTCGCCGCATCGCTCGTGGCCACCTACGCCCAGGCCAAGAAGATCTTCGAGCACTGGTACGTGTGGATTGTGATTGACTTGGTCTCGATCCCGCTGTATTTCAGCCGGGGACTAGCCTTGACCGCCATCCTCTACATCGGCTTCCTGGCCCTGTGCCTGTACGGCCTGGTGGGCTGGAACCGCCTCCGCACCAGCACCACAACCGAGCTCGAACCGGCAGGAGTCTGACCATGACTGCGCAGCACACCTTCACTAACGCCCTTGTCATTGGCAAGTTCTACCCGCCCCACGCCGGCCACCGGCACCTGATCGAAACGGCCGCCGCCGGCGCCAGCCATGTCTACGTCCTGGTGCAGGGCAGCCGCTTCGAATCACTCACCGCCGCCCAGCGGGCGGACTGGCTCACCGAGGAATTCGCCACTGAAGAGTTCGACGGCGGCCACGTCACCATCGTGCCGGTGCGCAACGACTGCCCCGTGGACTACCAAAGTGACGAGATTTGGACCGCGCAAATGGAGAACATGCGCTGGGCCCTCAAGATCCACGGCGTGGAGAAGATCGACGCCGTCTACACCTCCGAGGGCTACGGGGCGAGGTTGGCCGAAGCCTTCGAGGCGGTCCACGTCTCTGTCGACCCGGCCCGCCAGTCCCACCCCGTCAGCGGCACCATGTGCCGAGGAGAACTGGCCGCAAACTGGCAGCAGCTTATCCCGGCCGCCCGGCGCGGACTCGCCGTCCGAGTCATCGTGGTCGGTGCCGAATCGACCGGAACCACCACGCTCAGCGAGGCGCTCACCGCCCATTATCGTGAGCAGTTCCCGGAACTCGCCGATGTTCCTGAGTACGGCCGCTACTACACATACGAGAAGCTCTCCGAACTCCAGGCCGATCGCCCGGAGGCAACAGTTGAGGACCTGGTCTGGACAGCCACGGACTTCGGCATCATCGCCGAACGCCAAACCGACCTTGAACAGGCGGCCGCGGAAGCTGCCCCGCTGGTCATCGCGGACACCGATGCACTCGCTACCATGCTGTGGGAACGCTACTACCGGGGTGACGGAAGCTATGGCTCCTACGACGCCCAGGCCCACCTGCCCCGCCGCGACGTCTACCTGCTTACCGACCACAACGGCGTCGACTTCGAGGACGACGGCTGGCGTGAAGGCGAACACCGCCGCCCCGAAATGACCGACTGGTTCAAGGAGACGCTCACGGAGGACGGCCACTCATGGATCCTGGTCACGGGCAGCCACGAACGCCGGATGGCCACTGCCACGTCCGTCATCGACGCCATGCTCGAGCAGCAAAACACGTTCACCTCGCCCGTCTGGTCGGACCGCACGGTGCTGGAGGTGGCTGCGTGACCCCCAACTCCTCCCAGGGTTCGCAAGCTCACCCCGGGTCCCTCGGAGTTGTTGGCCCACCTGATGCGGGGTTTTTGGCCGACTATGACGCGGCGGAGTTCCCGCCCGTCGCGTTGACCGTGGATCTGGTGGTCTTTGCCGTGGTCAACAAGGAATTGCAGGTGGCGCTGGTTGAACGTGGGGCGCAGCCGTTCCTTGGCAGTCTCGCGTTGCCGGGCGGGTTCGTGAGCGCAAACGAGGATGCCCTCGAAGCGGCGCACCGGGAACTCGCCGAGGAAACCGGCGTGGACTTGGGCGCCCACCGGGTTTTCGTGGAGCAACTCGCCACCTACAGTGCACCCGACAGGGACCCGCGCATGAGGGTGGTATCCGTGGCGCATCTGGTTCTGCTGGCGACAGACGGGCACGGCTTGCCGGAGCTGCAGGCAGGCACCGACGCGGCGGCGGCCCACTGGCAGCCCGTTCATGAATTGAAAAGTGAACGGCTGGCCTTTGACCATGCTAATATCCTCGCCGCCGGCTTGGAGCGGCTGGCCGGAAAAATGGAATATACCACCATCGCCGCCTCGCTGGTGCCGGCAGAATTCACCCTTTCCGCGCTCCGCGACGTGTACACCGCCGTATGGCAGACGGACCTGCCGGCTGGGAACTTCACCCGGAAAATGCGCACCTCCCTGACCCCCACGGGAGGCAAGGTGCAGGCAGTGGGGGCGCCGGCGTCGCTCTTCACGGTGGGCAGCGAATGGATCTCCCCACCCTGGGCCAGGCCCGCACGCTGAACCAGGAAATACGGGAGAATTCAGACGGGCTCAGGCGGCACAACGAAACGGAAATCGGAGCCTATTAGTTGTGCTGGACAAGCCCTGCAAAGCTGGGAGAATTTGAACCAGGGCCGGGATTAATCCCGGAACCGAAGTGGCAAGGGGGACCTCATCGAAAGTCAGGCCGTGGAAAGTGCAGTGGAAGATCCACGATTCCAACAAAATGCGCTCCAGGAGGCCGCGCAGGCCATCCGCAACACCATTGTGGGCAGGCTTCATGACGACGGTCTGAACCACCACGACGTGCAGTTCCGCGTGAAGGCTGCGGCGTCGGCGGCGGAAAAGCTGTCCCGCCGCACCCGCGACGGCCGGCTGAAATACCCCGGCGGCCCGGCACGCCTCGATGACCTGATTGGTGTTCGCGTGATTTTGTACGTGGAGTCGGACATTGATGCGGTGGCTATTGCACTGAGCAACCAGTTCATCTGCCATGACGACGAAGACAAAACCGCCATCATGCGCAAGAACGGCGGCATTGGTTACGCCGGCCGGCACTTGACGCTGGAAGTGCCGGAAAAGAACCCGCCCACGAACTGCAAGGAATACTCCGGCTAC
This sequence comes from Actinomycetales bacterium, assembly GCA_038199275.1. GTDB lineage: Bacteria > Actinomycetota > Actinomycetes > Actinomycetales > Micrococcaceae > Specibacter. The sequence continues at coordinate 8,414 of JBBPZC010000217.1, read as the reverse complement.
CGCTTCGAGGTACAGATCCGCACGGTCCTGCAACATGCCTGGGCCGAATTTGAACACGACATTCGCTTCAAGGGATCCAGCGGTGACAACGCGGAAATCAGCCGTGCGTTCACCATGGCCTCCACACTGATCGAGCTGGCGGACCAGCAGTTCGTGAACATTGCCGACATCCTCAAACGCCAGCAGGCCCAGGTCGCCCTGGACACAGGTGCGCAGGAGCAGCTGCTCGACGCCGGCTCCCTTCAAGGGGTGCTGACCCGCGCCTTTCCCAGCTACCGCAGCAGCAAGGAAAACCAGTACGACTGGATGGTCAGCGTCATGGCCGCCAACGGCATCACCACCGTCAAGGCCGCAGAGAAATGGTTCGAGTCGATCGACCCGCGGCAGGTTGCCCGCCTAATGGAGTACCGGTTCAATCCCGGCCAGGTCCGTGTTGCCGACGATTTGTTGCTGCAGTCGTTCGGCGAGTCCTATGTGGACGCCACGAAGTTGGTGGGCAGCGACCGCAACCGGGAGTCCAAGCTGCGCTCGCGCCTAAGGAAGCTGCGCAGTGAGTGGGACAACCAGCAGGACAACACCGACTCGTGAGCCCGTTCACCGACGCGTGAGCCCGTTCAGGGCTCTGAGAAAATGCAGCTCTATCCGCCCTGGGTGGCTGCCCATTCGGCCACCCGTGCAGAGCTTTCTTCTTCCGAAAGGTCCTCCACCCGCGTCATGATGGACCAGCGGACGCCAAAAGGATCCCGGATACTGGCGAAACGGTCGCCCGAGACGAAGTCTGCTGCCGGCTCCCGTACCGTGGCCCCTGCCTTCACGGCGAGTGCCAACACCTCGTCAACACTGGAGCAATACAGGGCCAATGAGTAACAGTCGTCATCCCCAGATGGCGCCGGGGCCAGGTGATACTCGGGGTTGGGTTCGCCAAGCTGCAGCCGGCCCTGTCCAAAGTCCAGCTCGGCGTGGACCACAACGCCGCTGAATTCTGTGACGGCGACGGTGCGTGCACCAAAAACCTCGTGATAAAACTCAATGGCTTCGGCCGCGTGCGGGATGGCCAGGAACGGGGTCAGGCTGGTGAACCCGTGCGGGATGCCGTGATTGGTGAACTGGCCGTGAGCGGCAGTATTGCTCTGGATATCTGCTGAATTTCTCATGCACGCAACGCTACGCAGCCCGGGTGCTGATTGCTTGTGGATTCGCGACAAGCTCGCGCTCTGAACCAACGTCGACCCTAGACTGGCCATGTGCATAGCAACTTCAAGGGAATCCTTTATCCGGCCAAGCTTCCAACGTTCCATCGGCTGCCCGCGCCACCGGCTTTGGCACATCTGGTTTCGTGGTTTTGGATTCCGGAATGGGATATCGAACCGGGACGGACCTCGCGTCAGCAACTGCTGTCCCATCCTGCGTGCAACCTGGTCATTCAGCACCACGGGGTGGAGCTGTCCGGGCCCACCACCAGGGTCTCCCATCAGGACCTCACCGGGCGGGGCTGGGCGGTTGGGGCACTCCTGCGGCCCGCAGCGGTCCCGGTCTTCACCAGCAACCCCGGTGAGCTGCGCGACGTCCAACTGGACATTGCAGCACCCACGGTGCGGGCCGACGTCGTCCGGGTCATGGCGCAGCGCCATGAAGACAACCCCGAGGCCGCAGGGCAACGGCGCGAAAAAGCCGTCGCCCTGTTTGCCGACTGGCTGCGGGAGCAGATTCCCGTCGTGTCTGAGGAGGCGCTGCTGGCCAATGCCATGGCGGAGCTGATCGCCGGCAGCCCCGGCATGGTGCGGATTGAGGAGGCTGCGGAGCAGTTGTCGATCTCGACGCGAACGCTTCAACGGCTGGCCCGGAAATATGTGGGTCTGAGTCCTTCTGCGCTGATTCGCAGGCGGCGGCTGCAGGAGGCGGCCGACCGTGCCCGCACCCACCCCGACGTGGAGCTCGCGGTCCTGGCGGCCGACTCAGGTTACGCAGACCAGGCACATCTGGCGCATGATTTTCAGCGGTTCCTGGGATTCACACCCACCAATTACCGCCGGGAATCCGGCGTAACAGAGGCTCCGGCGAGCAACAGGGGCAGCGGAATGTGACGGCCCATGAACCCGCGTGTCCCACGACGTCAGAACCGTTGAGCCGAGGTAACTGGCGTCCCTAGTCTTCTACGCATGACACATTCCCATTCGGATAAAACGCCCGAACAAGCGCCCGCCGCACAGCTCGAAACACCGCCCGGAACCCTCCTGAAAACAACGCGAATAACCGCCGGTCAAAAGACGCGCCGCAAGCTTCGCAGCGTTGAAATTGTGGCCCTGGCCGCGCTTGTCGCCCTGATCGGGGCAGGAGCGGCCGTTGCCACTGTGGCCGCCGGCAACAACCGGACCGCGCCTGATCAGGGCGCGGCAGCCACTGGGCCCGCTGCCGAACTCCGGCTCGGCTACTTCGCCAACGTCACCCACGCCCCGGCCCTGATCGGTGTCAACGACGGCATCCTGGCCAGGCAGCTCGGCGAAACGGCCCTGACAACGCAGGTGTTCAACGCGGGCCCTTCCGCCATTGAGGCACTGAACGCCGGAGCGATCGACGCCGCCTATCTGGGCCCCAACCCCGCCATCAACTCCTTCGTCAAAAGTGGCGGCGAATCCCTGCGCATCATTGCCGGCGCAACGAGCGGAGGCGCGCAACTGGTGGTAAAACCCGAGATCACCAGCGCCGCACAGCTGCGCGGCAAGATCCTTGCGACCCCGCAATTGGGCGGCACCCAGGACGTGGCACTGCGCTCCTGGCTGACCACGCAAGGTTTCACCACCACACCCAGCGGCGGGGGCGATGTGCTCATCAATCCCACCGACAATGCGAGCACGCTCAAACTCTTCCAAGAGGGAAAGATCGACGGCGCCTGGCTGCCGGAACCGTGGGCCTCGCGACTTGTGTTGCAGGCTGGCGGAAAAGTGCTCGTGAACGAAGCCGATTTGTGGGACAAGGGCGAATTTGCCACAACCATCCTCGTTGTCAGCAAGGCGTTCCTGGAACGGCACCCGCAAACCGTGGATTCGCTGCTGGCCGGGAACCTCGAGTCCATTGACTGGCTGAGCAACCACCCACAGGAATCGGTGACGGGGGTCAACACGGCATTGAAAACCGCGGCCGGTAAGTAATTGCCCGGCGACGTCACAGAGAGGTCGTTGTCGCAGCTGAAATTCTCCGCCGATCCGCTTGCAACAACCTTTCCCAAACTGCTCCAGGACGGTGTCACGGCAGGATTTGGTCAGCAGGCGAGGCTGACCGGAATCTTTGACCTCGCACCGCTCAACCGGCTGCTGTCCAGTGAAGGCAACGCCGAAGTCTTCGCTGGCGGGCTCGACTGAACCCATGTGACGCTTCATGAACTCCCGTGACCCCGAGAGTCACGTTCGTTGAACAGTGCCAGTTGCTGTCCCTAGCGTTGAGTAATGACTTCACAGGAAAGCCACGACGGCACACAGCCTCAGGGCCGGCAGGGTCAGCCGGCCCTGGTGCTCCGGCGCATCGTCGCCGGCGAGAAGCCGAGGCACAAGATGCGGGGGCTGGAGATCACTCTGGCCACGGCCTTGGTTGCGCTGATTGGTGCCGGAGCCGCCGTCGCCAGTGTCACCGCAAAGGACACGCACGACGCCGGAGCCTCCTCCGCAGCCACCTCGCCCGCCGCCGTGCTCAACTTGGGATACTTCGGGAACATCACCCATGGCCCGGCCCTGGTTGGTGTTCAAAAGGGCATCTTCGCCAAGGATCTCGGCGCCACGAAACTGCAAACCCAGGTGTTCACCACGGGCCCGGCCACGGTTGAGGCCCTCAACGCCGGAGCCATCGACGCCGCCTACCTGGGCCCCAACCCGGCTCTGAATTCCTTTGTGCAAAGCGGGGGGGAGTCCATCCGCATCATCGCAGGCGCCGCCTCAGGCGGGGCACAATTCGTGGTCCGCCCCGGCATCAGCGACGCCGAAGGTCTCCGCGGAAAAACCATTGCCACCCCGCAACTTGGCGGCACCCAGGATGTTGCGCTGCGCAAATGGCTTGGCGAACGCGGCCTGGCATCCACCACCTCCGGCGGCGACGTCACCATCACGCCCACCACCAACGCCCAAACACTGCGCCTGTTCCAAGACGGAAAGATCGACGGCGCCTGGGTCGCCGAGCCCTGGACCTCACGCCTGGTGCTGCAGGCCGGGGCCAAGGTTCTGGTCAACGAGGCCGATCTCTGGGACGAGGGCAAATTCAGCACCACCGTCCTGGCCGTGAACAAGAGCTTTTTGGACCAGCACCCGCAAACCGTCGAAGCCCTGCTGGCTGGACATGTTGAATCCGTGGAGTGGCTTGATGCCAACCCGGGGCAGGCCGGTACCGTCATCAACGACGCACTGAAAGTGGCCATCGGCCAGCCCTTGGCGGACGACGTGATTGCACGGTCCCTGACGGAGCTGACATTCACCCCCGATCCCGTGGCCGCCACGTTCCCCACCCTGCTGCAACACGGCGTGGCTGCGGGAGTCTCAAAACCGGCGGACCTCAACGGTTTGTTTGAGCTGACATTGCTGAACAAGGTACTAAAGGCTGCCCGGGAACAACCCGTCACGGCAGCAGGATTGGGTGCGGAATGACTGAACTCTTAGTCGCTGAAACGACGGTGCGGAACAACAGCGCGAGGGATACTGACCCTGCGGGCCGGGCACCCGCCGTCGTCCTTGAAAACCTGGGCAAGCGCTTTGGTGATGGCGATCCGGTGCTGGACGACGTCAGCGCCACCGTCCATCAGGGCGAATTTGTGGCACTGCTTGGCGCTTCAGGATGCGGAAAGTCGACACTGCTGAACATCATCTCCGGGCTCGATGTGCCTACCGCGGGAGCCCTCGAAGTGCCCGAGGACGGAGCCGCGTTCATGTTTCAGGACTCCTCGCTGTTCCCGTGGCTCAGTGCGCGCGGAAACGTGGAGCTGGCGCTGAAACTGCGCGGTGTCGGACGGACGGAACGGAAGTCGCGCGCCGTCGAACTTCTGGAGCTGGTGAACTTGGGGCACTCGCTGGAGAAACGCCCGCATGAGCTGTCCGGCGGGATGCGCCAACGCGTTGCTCTGGCACGGGCCCTGGCGCAGGACCGGCCGCTGCTGCTCATGGATGAGCCTTTTGCCGCGCTGGATGCCATCACCCGTGACCTGCTGCACAACGAGCTGGAACGGGTGTGGAAGGAGACGGGCCGGACCATCATTTTTGTCACCCACAATGTGCGCGAGGCGGTGCGGCTGGGGCAGCGTGTACTCCTGCTGTCCTCCCGGCCCGGCCGTGTGGTGGCGGAGTGGGACGTTTCCGAGGATCACCGCACCAACGCCGGCGCCGCCGGTGAACTCACCGCTGGCATCACCGCCCGATTGCGTCAGGAGATCCGCAAACATGCCTGAAACAATATCGTCGCCGCTGCTCAAGAGCGGCACCGAAGAGGAGATGCGCTCCCTCGAAGCAGGGTTGGATTCCCTGCAGTCGGAGGACGTTGAGCGCCGGAGGATCGACTTCTCCCGCGTGTTGCTGCCACTGGCCGCGCTGGTGGTGGTGCTGCTGGTGTGGCAGGTCTATGTATCTTTGGGTCTGCGCCGCCGCGACCTGGTGCCAGGGCCGCTGGACGTGTTCGGTTCAGTCGCTGCGCTGTGGACAGAAGGGACTGCGCAGGAAGCGGTGTGGACCTCGTTGCAGCGCGGCATCACCGGCTTCGCCATCAGCATTGTTGTGGCCACGCCGATCGGCCTGCTGCTCTCCCAGGTTCGCGTGCTGCGCCGCGCGTTTGGGCCGTTGATTTCGGGGTTGCAGGTGCTGCCGTCCGTGGCGTGGGTTCCGGCGGCCATCATCTGGTTCGGCCTAACGGATGCCACCGTCTACTTCGTCATGTTCATGGGCGCCATCCCTTCCATCATCAACGGGCTCGTGGCCGGCGTGGACCAGATCCCGCAGCAACACCGCCGCGTGGGCCAGATCCTGGGCGCTTCACGCTGGGAGATGGCCGTGAACGTGGTGCTTCCGGCCGCGCTGCCCGGCTATGTTGGCGGGCTCAAACAGGGTTGGGCATTCTCCTGGCGCTCTTTGATGGCCGCGGAAATCATTGCGATGGGCGGCTCCTTGGGATTCGGTCTGGGCTCGCTGCTGGAACAGGGCCGCCAGCTTTCGGACATGGGCATCGTCATGTCGGCCATCCTGGTCATCCTGTTCGTGGGCATCCTGGTGGAGCTTCTGGTGTTTGCACCCGTGGAAAAGCGCCTCTTGCGCGGCCGCGGTCTGCTGGCCGGCAGCACGCGATGAGGCATTTACGGGGCGTCGCCGCGGCAGGTCACCACGGCATTGTGTCTTTCCATGACGTTTCGTGAACCGATGTAACGAACATCTTGAATGGCAATATTTCAAATATCTAAGGTCGGTTCCATGGCAAAAATCCATTCCTATCAAACCTCGCTCCGGGTAGCGGGGCGGCCCGTCCTGGTGGTGGGCGGCGGTTATGTGGCGGCTCACCACGCACAGTTGATGCTCGACGCCGGAGCACAGGTCAGGCTGGTGGCTCCCGTTCTCAGCATCCCGGCCCGGGCGTTGGCGGATGCAGGACTTGTCCGATGGCAGGCCCGCAATTACCTGAGCTCGGACCTCGACGACGTTTGGTACGCCGTCGCCGCCACCGGCGATCCGGCAGTGGATGCGCGTGTGGCCGACGATGCGGAAGCCAACAGGATCTGGTGCGAAGCACCGCTGGTTGACATGGACCCGCTGGCCGGGCGCCATCCGCTGGTCGAGCTTGGCGAGACCGCAGGCCCGGATCTCGAAGGTTTGGATCTCGACAAGCTCACCCAGCGGAACCTGGATCTCGCTCCCCAGCCGCTCCCACTGTTCGCGAGCTCGCACCTGGTCCCTCGCGGCCGTGGGCCCAGGCTCGACCAGCGGCGCGGCCACGTCGCCCTGGTTGGTGGCGGCCCCGGCGCGGAAGACCTCATCACGGTGCGCGGGCTGCGGCTCCTGCGCGGGGCCGACGTCGTCGTGGCCGACAGGCTCGGCCCGCGCGGACTGCTCAACCAGCTGGGGGAGCACGTTAAGGTGATCGAGGTGGGCAAGACACCCGGCCATCACCCCGTGCCCCAAACTGAAATCAACGCCATTCTCGTCCGCGAAGCCAAAGCAGGAAAGAGGGTGGTCCGGCTCAAGGGCGGCGATCCGTACGTCCTGGGACGAGGCGGCGAGGAAGCCATCGCCTGCCGCGAAAACGACGTGGATGTGGAAGTCGTCCCCGGCGTCACGAGCGCCGTCAGCGTTCCCGCTGCTGCGGGGATCCCGGTCACGCACCGCGGCCTGGCCAAGGCCTTCACCATGATCAGCGGCCACGAGGAACTGGAGAATGTCCCGCACGGCAGCGACCACACGGTGATTCTGCTCATGGGTGTGGGCACGCTGAACCGCTCCATCCCCATCCTTGCAGCGGCCGGGCGCGGGCGCGACTGCCCCGTGGCCATCATTGAAAACGGCTTCGCCAAGGACCAACGCGTCACCATTGGCACGTTGGGCACCATTGTGGCCGCCGCCCAGGCGAGGCAGGTGCGCAACCCGGCGGTCGTCGTCGTCGGCGACGTGGTGCGCGTGAGCCCGCTGGCACCGGCCGATCTCGCCACTGCCAACTACGGCACACGGGAAACTATCAGCACTCTCTCTTAGACTTATCCCTAAGCCCGTCTTAAAACGTATAGAAATGAGCACACGCGTGTCATCCAACACTTCAGCAGCGCCCGGAACTCAGGACCGCCCGCTGCGCATCGCCGTGGTTGGCTCCGGCCCTGCCGGCGTCTACGCAGCGGACATGCTGACCAAGAGCGCCGAAGTGCAGGACGGCTTGGTCCTCAGCATTGATCTGTTTGACCGCTACCCGGCCCCGTACGGGCTGATCCGCTACGGCGTTGCCCCCGACCACCCACGGATCAAGGGCATCATGAATGCCCTCCACAAGGTTCTGGACCGCGGCGACATCCGCTTCTTCGGCAACGTCAACTACGGCACGGACCTCTCAATCGAGGACCTGCAGAAGCATTACGACGCCGTCATCTTCGCCACCGGCGCCATCAAGGACGCCGACCTGAACATCCCGGGCATCGAACTGGACGGCTCCTACGGCGGCGCCGACTTTGTCTCCTGGTACGACGGCCACCCGGATGTCTCCCGCGAATGGCCGCTGACGGCCAAGGAAATTGCGGTGATTGGCAACGGCAACGTGGCCCTGGATGTGGCCCGAGTCCTGTCCAAGCACGCCGACGACATGCTCGTCACCGAGATCCCGGACAACGTCTACCAGGGCCTGAAGTCCTCACCGGTCACCGACGTGCACATCTTCGGCCGCCGCGGACCCGCCCAGGTGAAGTTCACGCCCATGGA
>JBBPZC010000216.1:0-2167 GCA_038199275.1 Actinomycetales bacterium | reverse complement strand
TCGGCTGAAGTGCTCCAAACCCTGGCGATCGACATCAGCGCGGAACAGCCCACCCTTCTGACGAAAGACGTTCTGCGCAAGGCGGGACTCGTCCTCCCCAGCTTGGGCCCGGGCGTTCAAAAGTTGACACCGCGCCATCTTGGCAACATCCCTCCGCAGACTTCTTGACGCGCCCCGTGCAAGGGAGGAACGTCATTCATAACCACGCTGTTTCAGGCCTGTCTAGACCGCGGCGCGGTAAAGGAGGCGTCACGATCATGCCCAGGACCAATGCCAGATACGGCTGGATTCCGGATATCCCGGATCAGCGCGACTTTCACTTCGCAGCACCGTCGGACATTCAGGCGAATTTGCCGCCCGCCGTCGACCTGCGTCCGGAGTGCCCTCCGGTCTACGACCAGGGCCAACTGGGTTCGTGCACCGGAAACGGGATCGCCGGCGCCCTGCAATTTGATGCCATGAAGGAGGGGCAGGCCGACACTTCCACGCCGTCGCGCCTGTTCATCTACTACAACGAGCGGGTTCTCGAGGGCACCGTGGAATCGGACTCCGGCGCCCAAATCCGCGATGGCATCAAGACCGTGGCCAACATTGGCGCCTGCGATGAAACGCTGTGGCCGTACGACATCAGCCAGTTCGCCCAGAAGCCGCCGGCCCAGTGCTACACCGCAGCCACGAGCGACCGCGCCATCAATTACTCCCGCATCAGCCAGTCACTGAGCAACATGAAGGGCTGCGTGGCGTCCGGATTCCCCATCGTGTTCGGCTTCACCGTGTACAGCAGTTTCGAAAGTGCCGCCGTCACGAGGACCGGCGAAGTGCCCATGCCCGGATCCAGTGAGAGCGTGCTCGGCGGGCACTGCGTGATGGTGGTCGGTTACGAGGACGCCGCCCAGCGCTTCACCATCCGCAATTCGTGGGGCGAGGGCTGGGCTCTGGCCGGCTACGGAACCATGCCGTACGCCTACCTGCTTAACCAGGCCCTGGCCAGCGACTTCTGGTGCGTGCGCACCACGTCGTAACAGTCATCACCGACGCAGCCCTGCCGCTCAACGAACCACGCGGATGTTGAACGGGGCACCGCGGAACTGCTGCATCATGGCCACGAAGAGCAGAAAGTAGTGCTCCACCCCGCGGGCTGAGGCAATGCCGCCCAGGTCCACTTGTGCGTCTGCGCCCCAGCCGAGATCGTCGAGCAGGGAACTGACCTGCTCCTTGGCCCCTGCGTCATCCCCTGAAAGGAAGACCGACGACGCTCCCGAAATGGTTCCCGGTGCCACGGTGAGGGTTCCGGGCAGCGTGTTGAGGGACTTGACCACCTTCGTGGCTGGCAGTGCCTGCTGCAGCAACTCGCCGAGGCCCTCAACCGGGTACATGAGCTCAAAGCTCGGCGAGACGGCGTTGCCGATGTCCAGCAGCACCTTGCCGGCGAGGTCATCCGCCAGCGGCGTCAGGACCTCCAGCGAAAACGCGGCCTGGAGCGCACTAACCACCAGGTCGGCACCCTGGATCGCATCAACGTGGGTAGTCACTGGCGCAACCAGGTCCGTGTGCGCCGCTGGGTCCCGCGAGCCAAAAACCACGGCGTGGCCCGCCGCAATGAACCCGCCGGCAAGAGTGGTGGCCATGTGGCCGGTTCCAAGGATTGCAATACGCATGATTATGTTCCAATCAGAGTGTGGCACTAGACTAAAGTAATTCGAACTTGAACTACATTTTCCAACGTAGCACTAGTTCAAATTTGAAGCAATAGGGACTGCTGATGCAGTCGGGAACAGGAGTGCCAGATGAAGGAAACACTGGAGCGCGGCGAGCTTGATGCCTACTTTGCGCTCGTCACCGCCGGGGACCTTGTCCAACGTGCCGTCTCGGCACAGTTCTCCAGCCACGGGCTGACCCCGCTGCAGTTCTCCATCCTTGCCCGGCTCCTCGATGCCGGTGACGGACTCCGGATGAGTGATCTCGCCGATGCTCTCGTCGTGTCCCGAAGCGGTCTGACCTACCAGATATGCCAACTTGAGAAGGCTGGCTTCGTCACGCGCGAGTCATCCGCCTCCGACAATCGGGGCATCGTTGCGCAGCTGTCCCCGGCCGGTCGCGAGCGGGTGCTCGAAACGTTTCCCGGACACGTAAAGCTGGTACGCGAAAAATTCATCGACCTGCTCAG
>JBBPZC010000215.1:0-8659 GCA_038199275.1 Actinomycetales bacterium | reverse complement strand
TCCTGGAAGGCGGCCTGCTTGACCTCCACGTTTTCAAACACGGCCTCAATGACCAGGTCCGCACCGGCCACATCCGCCGCCGTCGCCGTGGGTGTGATCTTCGCCAGCAGCGCATCAGCTGCTTCCTGGGTTTGCTGGCCGCGGGACACTGCTTTCTCGGTCAGCGTTTTGGAGTAGCCCTTGCCGCGTTCCGCTGCTTCGAGCGAGACGTCCTTCAGGACTACATCCATGCCGCCGCGGGCGCACACGTAGGCGATGCCCGCACCCATCATGCCGGCTCCGAGAACCGCCACCTTTTTGGCGGTGTACTTTTCAAATCCCGCAGGACGGCTGCCGCCGGCGCTGATGTGGCCCATGTCGAAGAAGAAGGCCTTGATCATGTTGCTGGAGACCTGACTCGTGACCACTTCAACGAAGTAGCGCGACTCAATCTCCAGCGCTGTGTCAAAGTCCACCTGGGTGCTTTCCACGGCAGCGGCCAGGATGGCGCGCGGGGCCGGGTAGTTGGCACCCTTGAGCTGCTTGCGCAGGTTGGCCGGGAACGCGGGCAGGTTTGCGGCGAAGGCAGGCGTGGTTGGCGTGCCGCCGGGAATGCGGTACTTGGGCACATCCCACGGCTGGACAGCCTCCGGGTTGGCCGCGATCCAGGCCTTCGCCGCGGGGATGAGCTCCTCCACGGTGTCCACGACCTCGTGGATCAGGCCCACCTCAAGTGCCTTGCGGGGCTTGTACTTCTGGCCCTGCAGGAGCACCTTCATGGTGGCGTCGGCGATGCCCATCAGGCGCACCGTGCGGACAATGCCGCCGCCGCCGGGCAGCAGGCCCAGCGTCACTTCCGGCAGCCCGATGACCGAGCCACGCGTGTCCGCCGCAATGCGGTGGTGGGCGGCCAGGGCAATTTCGAGCCCGCCGCCCAGCGCCGCGCCGTTGATGGCGGCCACTACGGGTTTGCCCAGCGTTTCCAGCGTTCGCAGCTGTCCCTTGATCTGCTGGCCCAGGTCAAAGATCTTCTGCGCATCTTCCGGTGTGGAGGTGATGAGGTCCAACAGGTCCCCTCCGGCGAAGAAGGTCTTCTTTGCCGAGGCCAGTACGACGCCGGAGATGCTCTCCTTCTCTGCCGCGAGACGCTCCACGGCGGCCTGCATGGAGGCGATGTAGTCGCTGTTCATGGTGTTGACCGACTGGTTGGGGTCATCCAGTGTCAGGATGACGACGCCGTCTCCGTCTTGTTCCCAGCGGATGGTGTTGGTGTATTGCACAGTTTCCTTGCTCATCGTCCTAGACCCTCTCAATCAAAGTTGCCACGCCCATGCCGCCGCCAATGCACAGGGTCACCACAGCCCTGCGCTTGTCGGTGCGTTCCAGCTCATCCAGCACGGTGCCCAAAATCATGGCCCCCGTGGCGCCCAGCGGGTGGCCCATGGCGATGGCACCGCCGTTGACGTTGAGCTTCCCATCCGGAATGCCCAGATCCTTTTGGTATTTCAGGACCACGGAGGCGAAGGCTTCGTTGATTTCAAACAGGTCAATGTCCGCCACGGTCATCCCGGCCGTTTTCAGCAGTTTTTCGGTGGCCGGGGTGGGGCCGGTGAGCATGATGGTGGGGTCGGCGCCCGAGGTGGCGGTGGCCACGATCCTGGCGCGTGGCTTCAGTCCCAGCTGTTGGCCCACCGCAGCGCTGCCCACCAAAACCAGGGCGGCGCCGTCCACAATTCCCGAGGAGTTCGCAGCGGTGTGGACGTGGTCAATCTTTTCCACGGTATGGAATTTTTGTAGTGCCACGGCGTCAAAGCCGCCCTGCTCGCCCATGACCGCAAAGGCGGGGCGCAGGCCGGCCTGGCTCTCCGGGGTGGATTCGGGGCGCATGTGCTCATCGTGGTCCAGGACCACCAGGCCGTTCTTGTCCTTCACCGGGATCACGGACTTGGCGAAGCGGCCTTCTTTCCAGGCCTGCGCGGCGAGCTGCTGCGAACGCACAGCGTACGCGTCAACGTCCACGCGGCTGAAGCCCTCCGTCGTGGCGATCAGGTCCGCACCCACACCCTGCGGCACAAAATAAGTATCGTAGTTGGTGGCCGGGTCCATGGCCCAGGCGCCGCCGTCGGACCCAATGGGCACACGGGACATGGACTCCACGCCGCCGGCGATGATGAGCTGGTCCCAGCCCGAGCGCACCTTGGCAGCCGCCATGTTGACGGCCTCCAAACCGGAAGCGCAGAAGCGGTTGATCTGCACTCCGCCCACTGTGTCCGGCAGCCCCGCGGCGATGACAGCGGTGCGGGCAATCACGGCGCCCTGATCTCCGATGGGCGAGACGACGCCCAGGATCAGGTCGTCAATGAGGTTTTCATCCAGGCCCGGGTTGCGTTCGCGCAAGGCCTCGATCAGGCCGACGACGAGGTCGATCGGCTTTGTGCCGTGCAGCGACCCCTTCTTGCCGCGGCCGCGGGGGGTTCGGATGGCGTCGTAGACAAATGCTTCCGGTACAGCTTGTTCGCTCACGTGAGCTTCCCTTCCATGGTCATCCGGCCGCGTCGGTGCGGACGGACGGTTGGCAGAACTGGTTTGTTTCGGTGTTGTTTGGGCCCACAGTCGCGGGACCCGCTGTGCGCAGTGGGAGCGGTGGGAGCGACTCGGGATCACAACGAGCGGGCGATGAGTTCCTTCATGACCTCGTTGGCGCCGGCCAATACGCGCAGCACCCGGTTGTCGGCATACATTCCGGCAATGGGGTACTCCATCATGTAGCCGTAGCCGCCGAAGAGTTGCTGGCAGCGGTCCACTACCTCCGCGGTTCTGTCGGTGAGCCAGTACTTGGCCATGGAGGCTGTCGCGGCATCGAGGCCGCCGTTGACGTGTTGGCTGATGCATGCGTCCAAGAACACGCGGTTGACTTGGGTGATGGTGGCGCATTCGGCCAATTCAAAGCGGGTGTTTTGCAGTTCAAACAACGGCTTGCCGAAGGCCTCGCGGGTCTTGGTGTAGTCCAGTGCAACAACCACGGCGGCTTCGCTCATGGCCTGCGCCAGGATGGCGGTGATGAGCCGTTCCTGCGGCAGCTGCTTCATGAGCTGGTAGAAGCCCTGGCCCTCCACACCGCCCAAAACGTTGGCGGCCGGGATGCGGAGGTTGTCAAAGAACAGCTCCGAGGTGTCCTGCCCCTTGAGCCCCAACTTGTCCAGCTTGCGGCCGCGCGTGAAGCCGGGGGTGTCATTGTCCACCTCGGCCACCAGCAGGGAGATGCCCTTGGCGCCCAGGGACGTGTCCGTCTTGACGGCAATGATCATCAAATCGCAGAGCTGGCCGTTGGAGATGAAGATTTTGGAGCCGCTCACCAGATAGTCGTCGCCGTCGCGCACGGCGCGGGTGGTGATGGCCTGCAGGTCTGAGCCCGTGCCCGGTTCGGTCATGGCGATGGCGCCCACCCATTCACCGCTGCACATCTTCGGCAGCCAGCGCTTCTTCTGCTCCTCGGAGGCGTAAGCCAACAGGTAGTGGGCCACGATGCCCTCGCTGACGGCAAAGCCTAAACTGCCGGCACCTGCCTTGGTTTGTTCCTGCAGCAGCAGTGCCAGGTTGGCGAACGTGCCGCCGCCGCCCCCGTACTCCTCCGGGATGGACATGCCGGAGAGCCCAAGCTCGCCGGCACGGGCATAAAGTTCCTTGTCGGGAAAGCCCTGCGCCTGAAACTTCTCTTCAAGCGGGGCAACCTCCTTGGTGAAAAAGTCTTTTACCAGAGACTGGACATCGAGCAGATCTTCATCGATCCACGCAGAAGGAAAGCGAGTTATTGACATACCGCCAATAGTGCAGGACTATTGACACCGTGTCAATAGATGGCACAAGTCTTTACTTTCCAGCCCTGAAAGCGATGACCATGACAGCTGAACCCACCGCTCCCTACACGGCCATCACGTACACCATTGCCGAGCGCATCGCCACGGTTTCACTCAACCGCCCCGAAACCCGCAACGGGTACACCTTGGCCATGGCGCACGAACTCGAGCACGCTTTTCTGAGCGCCGACGCCGATCCCGGCGTGCAAGTTGTGGTTTTCACCTGCGTGGGCAAGGACTTCTCCGTGGGCGCTGACCTGAGCGGCGGCGGCTTTGATGTGACCACGGTCGATGCCGCGAGCGATTGGCAGGAACCGGCCGGGCGCTGCTCGAAGACAATTTTCGGTCTGAACAAGCCCGTCATTGCGGCCCTGCGCGGGGTCTCGGTGGGTGGGGGCATGACCATCACGCTCTCCTGTGATTTCCGATTGGCCTCCACAGACTCCCGTTTTTCGTTTCCCTTCAGCCGCCGCGGCATCTTCCCCGAGGGCGCCTCGGTCTGGTACCTGCCGCGACTGGTGGGTGTTTCCCGTGCCACGGATTGGATGCTGACCGGCCGCCTTTTTGGTGCCGAAGAGGCGCTCGACGCCGGACTCGTCACGTCGGTGCATGAGCCAGAGGACGTGGTGGATGCCGCCTATGCCCTGGCCCGAGACCTCATCGCCAACACCTCCCCCGTATCCACGGCAGTGATCAAACAAATGCTGAACCGGCTCTCCGGGCTGGACTCCCCCGTCGCCGTACACGCCCTGGATTCCCGTCTGATCGCCGGGCTCCCAGAGAACAACGACGCAGTGGAGGGCGTTAAGTCTTTCCTGGAAAAGCGGCCACCGCATTTTCCGCTGGCGGTGCCGCATGACCTGCCGCAGTGGCTCCCCTGGATCGAAACCGGCCCAACACCATGACGCTGCCCAACCCGGTTCCAGCCAGGCAGCGGCTCGATCCCGACGAGCGCCGCCAACAGATTTTTCAATGCGCCCAAAGGTTGTTCAATGAGCGGGCGTACGAAGAGGTTTCCGCCACGGACATTGCGGCGGCGGCGGGCGTGGCACGCGGGCTGATCAACCACTATTTCGGCAACAAGCGCGAACTGTATTTGGAAGTCATAAAGGTCAGTTCCACGGTATCGGAAGTGGCGGTGGCAGCTCTGCCCGAGGGAACGCTGCAGGAGCGGACCGAGCTGGCGGTGACTTGGTTCCTGGACTCGCTGGAGAAATCCGGCGGTGCCTGGCTGAGTTTTGGCGGCGGCAGCATGGGGCGCGATCCGGATCTGGAGAAAATCCTGATCGCGGCCGAGAACGACTCCATTGAACTGCTGATTGAAGCCTGCGGCGTGGCCGTACAGCACGAAAACCGGGAACAGATCTGGGCCATGTTCCGGGTGTACGCGCAGCTGGCACGCAGCGGTGCGCGCGAATGGCTGCTGCGCAAGACACTGACCCGCCCACAAGTGCACGCCCTGCTGGCCAGCACCCTGACGGTCATCGTCGAAGAAGCAATCCCCGCCATCTAACCCGACTACTCCACGCTGCGCGGAGGTAGGTGTCAGCGGTCCACGTAGAGATCGATCATGAGCTCCACCGACGGATCCACTGCGTAGCCGTCGAAGTCAGTCCTGCCGCGGGCACGCAGCAGCTCCTCATCAATGATGGTCCGCCCCGTTAGTTCCCGGCTGTCCGTGGTGAGGATGGCGTGGGCGGCGTCGGCCATGATGGCCGGGTGCCGCGAGCGCCGGATCATCTCATCCCCACCCAGGATGTTGGCAACCGCCGCGGTCGCGATGGTGGTCCGCGGCCACAGCGCGTTTGATGCCACTCCCTGCTGGGCGAACTCGGCGGCAAAGCCCAGCGCCGTCAGCGTCATGCCGTATTTTGCCAAGGTGTAGGCGGGGTTTGCACCAAGCCACTTCGGGTCCATGTTCAGGGGCGGGCTCAGCGTCAAAATATGCGGATTCGCAGCCTGCAACAGATGTGGGAGTGCAGCCTTGGACAGCATGAATGTGCCTCGGACGTTCACATCCTGCATGAGGTCGTAGCGTTTCTGGCTGACCTTCAGCGTCCCGTCCATCGAGAGCACGCTGGCGTTGTTCACCACGATGTCGATCCCGCCAAAGCGTTCCACCGCCTGGGCCACGGCATTGGCGATGGTGGCATCGTCGCGAACATCGCCAACCACGGCCAGAACCTGGCCGCCGGCCGCCTCAATGGCGGTTGCCGCCGTGTGGATGGTGCCCTCAAGCCGCGGGTCCGGGGTGTCGGTCTTGGCAATCAACACCACGTTCGCCCCGTCCCGAGCAGCGCGCTCGGCGATGGCCAGACCAATGCCGCGCGAGCCGCCGGACATGATGATGGTTTTTCCACCCAGGTTCCCCAGCGCTGCCGGGAACGGCTTGGTGGCGGCGGAGGCACCCAAGCCGCTCGCCGCCGTCGTACTTCCCACATCAGTATTTCCCATACCCTCAGATGACTCTGTCATGGCCCCTCCAATACGGTGCGCGCAGATCGCGCTTCAAGATTTTCCCCGTCGCATTGCGCGGCAGTTCGTCCACAAAATCCACCGAAGTTGGGCACTGGCAGTGGGCCAGCCGCTCCCGGCAGAAGGCGATGATGTCCGCTTCGACCACTGTACTGCCGGGCGCGCGCACCACAACAGCCTTGACGGTCTGCACCCATTTGGGATCCGGCACGCCCATGACCAGTGCAATGCCAGTGGGGCATTGTGTGGCAGCTCCGAAATGGCGCGCGGATGAGTGAAGGCAACGCAGCCCCGGTGGACGGAACCAGAGAAGGCTCCTCCGGAACGATGGTCCTGATCAGCTTGGCCGCGGCGGTCATAGTCCTGATTGGCTTGGGCCGCATTTCCTCCATCGTGGGTCCGGTTTTTCTGGCCCTGATCCTGACCCTCTGTGCCTACCCGCGCAAGCAGCGACTCATGGCGCGGGGAGTGCCAACAGCCGTGGCCGCTCTGGCAACCATTCTGGCTGTCTACGCCATGATTGGGGCATTGGTCGTCTCACTCTGGGTTTCTGCTGGGCAGCGCCATGACTATTGGCTCAGGCGGGCTGTTCCTGCTGTTGCTCGTGATGCTCATGGGCATCGACGCCAATTACTTCCCCACGATTCTCGCCGTCATGAAGCAGAAACGAGCCCCGGTGGTGGAGGCTTTGGGCAACTTCGCACGCCTGTCCAGGTCCTTTATGATCATGACGACTATTTTCGGTGCCATCGTTGCCGTGCTGAACCTCATCCTGCTCCTTGTGCTGGATGGTGCCCGGCGCAGGCCAGTGGGCACTGCTGGCCGGCGGGCTTGCTGGCCGGCGGGCTGCCGAGCTTCATCGCGGTGGTGGCTTTTTACGGGATCATCAATTCGCTGATCCAGTCGGTGATCCAGCACAAGTTTGTTGCCGGCTCAGTGAACTTGAACATGACACTGACATTCCTGTCGGTGATCTTCTGGTCCGCACTGCTGGGCCCGTTGGGCGCACTTATGGCGATCCCACTCTCATCGTTTGCCAGGGCCATCCTGGTGGACGACCCTCCGCAATCCGCCCGGCTGCGCCCGTTCATTCGGGACATCAGTGAGGCCAAGGAGATGCTGCCCGCACAACGCCAAACGGCCAAGGCGGCCAAGGCCAGGCGCGCCGTTAAGTGATGCAGGGTCCCCGAAAATACCCCGTTAAGTGATGCAGCGTCCGAATGTGGGCGGGGCTATTGGAGGTTTGAGGTCAACCGGGCAGCACTGTCCCAGAACTTCTCCCTGACCGGACGCTTGACCCAGTCCGCCAACTCCAACTCCTTGCTGTTGGCCCGGTATGAATCCTCAATCTCGCGCATTTGGGAGACGAAGGACGCGCTGTGGATGAGCACCGAGATCTCCATGTTCAGCGAGAACGAGCGCACGTCCATGTTGGATGAACCAATCACGGCAACGTCGGCATCAATGCTGAAGTGTTTTGAGTGCAGCACCTCGGGAGCCTTGTACAGGTAGATCCGCACACCGGCGCGCAGCAGCGCCTCATAATAGGAGCGCTGGGCGTGATAGACCATGGCCTGGTCACCGATTTCGGAGACGAACAGCTCCACAGACAATCCCCGCCCGGCCGCCGTAATGATGGCCATCAGAACGGATTCCTCGGGCACAAAGTATGGGCTCGTGATGCTGACCCGTTCCGTCGCCTGATGAATCATGGCCACGAACAGCTTCAGGTTGTTGTCATTTTCAAAACTTGGGCCACTGGGCACCACTTGCGCATCCACCCGCTCCGGCGCCGGGTCCAGCACCACGGGTGAAGTGTCCAAATCCAGCAGGTCATCGGTCTCGCTGTACCAGTCGGTGGCAAAGACCGCGTCCAACTCCCGGACTGCAGGGCCGTGGATTCGCATCATGAGTTCATGCCAGCGCAGCCCGCGCGCAATGTTTTTCTTCTTGTTGTAACTCTGGTGCACCAGGTTTTGCGAACCGGTGAACCCCACCTGCCCGTCCAACACCAGCAGCTTGCGGTGGTTGCGCAAATCGATCCGCTGCCAGTGCCCCTTCCACGGACGCAGAGGCAGCATGGCCTGATACTGCGCACCCATCGCCGCCAGCCGAGCCAGCGTCGCTTTCCGTCCCGGGTTCATGAGTGAGGCCAAATGGTCGTTCATCACGCGCACCGTCACCCCGCGCTGGACCGCCCGCTCAAGGGCATCAAAGAACGGGGCTGTCGCCGTATCCAGAACCAGGATGTAGAACTCGACATGGATGTAATTCCGGGCCTGGTCAATCTCGGCCGCCATGGCCGCGATGGAGCCGTGGTAGTCGGGCACAAGTTCGACGTCGTTGCC
>JBBPZC010000214.1:0-31796 GCA_038199275.1 Actinomycetales bacterium | reverse complement strand
TGGGGGACGTTCTTTGCGGCCCTGCTGTTTGGGGCGTTTAAAGCAGGCGGCACCTCGATGGCGATCAACGCGGACGTGTCCATTGACATTGTGGCCGTGGTCCAGTCCCTGATTGTTTTGTTCATTGCCGCACCACCGCTGGTCCGCTCCATGTTCCGGATCAAGGAAGTTCGTCGCGAAGGAGTGTCGGCATGAGCATCACCGCCCAGGCGCAACCGTCCAAGGTTGTCGACGCCGTCGCAATCCGCAGCTGGAAACTGCCCATCCTGTTGGGAATTTTCGCCGTGTTCACGGTTGTTGTGTTCGTGGTGCTGGGCCCCAGCGGCACGGCCACATTCCGCATCTCCGAAGGCTCCGATGCCTGGCAGGTCCCCAATCTGGTGCTCCCCGCCAAGGCGAGCGGCGTCATCGTCGCCATTATCAGCGTTGCGTTGGCCTATCTCGGCTGGCGCCAGACGCGGGACGCTGGCAAGATCGCCGGCTGGGTGCTGGGCACCTTCGCGGTGGTGTTCGTCATTGGCCTGATGGTGTGGATCATCGGCGGGACAACAACGCAGAACATCACCCTTGTGGGGCTGTTCACCGGCGCCATGCTCATCACCACGCCCATCCTGTTTGGCGCCATGTCCGGCGTGCTGTCGGAGCGGGCCGGCGTGGTCAACATTGCCATTGAGGGGCAGCTGCTGGCCGGTGCCTTCACCGCAGCGTTGGTCTCCTCCATGACCGGCAACGCCTTCGCGGGGCTGTTCGCGGCCGCCGTGGCCGGTGTTCTGGTCTCCGTGCTGCTGGCCCTGTTCAGCATCAAATATGTGGTGAACCAGATTATTGTCGGCGTGGTTTTGAACGTTCTGGTATCCGGGCTGACCGGCTTCCTGTTCGAGAAGATCATGAAGGTCAAGGTCGACGGCGTGACGGTCTTCAACCAGCCGGCCCACCTGCCCAACATTCCGATTCCGCTGCTGTCCGAGATTCCGATCATCGGCCCCACCCTGTTCCGGCAGTCGATCATTGGCTACTTCATGCTGATCCTGGTGGCAGCCCTCTGGTTTGGCCTGTTCCGCACCCGCTGGGGACTGCGTGTCCGGGCCGTGGGTGAGCACCCCAAGGCGGCCGATACCGTCGGCATCAACGTCAACCGCACCCGCGTGATCAACGTGCTCGCCGGAGGTGCCGTGGCCGGCGTCGGCGGTGCCTACTTCACGTTGGTTGCCGTGAGCAGCTTCAGCAAGGACATGACCGGCGGGCTGGGCTTCATCGCCCTGGCGGCATTGATCTTCGGCCGCTGGAACCCCATTGGCGCAGCCCTCGCCGCGCTTTTGTTTGGTGTTGCCGGAAACCTGCAAAGCATCCTTTCGCTGGCCGGAACCCCGATTGATGGGCAGTTCCTGGCCATGCTGCCGTACGCGCTGACCATCCTGGCCGTCTCCGGTTTCGTGGGTAAGGCCTTGGCCCCCGCCGCCGATGGCGAACCCTATATCAAGGAGTAGATTATGAGTCTTGGGAATTCCGACGTCGATTGGGAACCATTGCGCCTGGCCGCGACGGCGGCACTGGGGAACGCATATGTGCCGTACTCCAACTACCCCGTGGGAGCCGCCTCCCGGCTGGAAGACGGGAGCATTGTCTCGGGCTGCAACGTGGAAAACGCCAGCTACGGACTGACCCTGTGCGCCGAGTGCACCATGGTTGGTGCCCTTCGGATGGCCGGCGGTGGACTCATCAAGCACTTCTACTGTGTGGACGGCTCGGGGGAAATCCTGATGCCGTGTGGGCGCTGCCGGCAATTGCTGTTTGAATTCAGCACCGCGGACACGCTTGTCATGACCTCATCGGGTCCCAAGACCATGGACCAGGTCCTGCCTGACGCCTTTGGGCCCGATAATTTGAAGGAATCCGCCACCGCGGCTCCAACCACCTGAAAGGGCAGCCATGAACTCCCGGGAATCGTTTAATGCAGTCGAGATCATCATTGCCAAGCGCGACGGCGGGCGGCTCAGCCCCGCGCAGATTGCCTGGACCATTGCGGCCTATACCCGCGGCGACATAGCCGAGGAACAGATGGCCGCCCTGAACATGGCCATCCTGCTCAACGGCATGGACCGGGAAGAGATCTCACAGTGGACGGCGGCCATGATTGCCTCGGGGGAGACCCTGGACTTCAGCGGCCTGCGCAACAGCGCCGGCGCCGCCATGCCCACCACTGACAAGCATTCCACGGGCGGGGTGGGAGACAAGATCACGCTGCCGCTGGCACCCCTCGTGGCAGTCTTTGGCGCAGCCGTGCCACAACTCTCCGGCAGGGGATTGGGACACACCGGCGGCACCCTGGACAAGCTTGAAGCCATCCCCGGCTGGCGTGCCGACGTCAGCCACGATGAACTGCTGCGCCAACTCTCCGACGTCGGTGCCGTGGTGTGTGCGGCGGGTGGAAACCTCGCCCCGGCGGACAAGAAGTTGTATGCACTGCGGGACATTTCTGGCACGGTGGAGTCGATCCCGCTGATTGCCTCATCCATCATGAGCAAGAAGATTGCAGAGGGAACCGCTGCCCTGGTGCTTGACGTCAAGGTGGGGTCCGGGGCGTTCATGAAGACCGAGGAACGGGCGCGGGAGCTGGCTCGGACCATGGTGGATTTGGGCAAGGACGCCGGGGTCAGGACCGTGGCACTGCTGACCGACATGTCCACGCCCCTGGGCCTGACCGCCGGAAACGCCATCGAGGTCCAGGAGTCCGTGGAGGTGCTGGCCGGCGGTGGCCCGGAAGACGTCGTCGAACTTACCGTGACACTGGCCCGGGAGATGTTGGAGGCGGCCGGCATTCACGGGACGGATCCGGAGGCTGCGCTGAAGGATGGCCGGGCCATGGATGTGTGGCGGCGCATGATCTCCGCCCAGGGTGGGGATCCGGACGCGGCGTTGCCGGTGGCCCGGGAATCCGAGACGGTGTATGCCCCCGCCGACGGTGTTCTGGTGGGACTGGATGCGTTGGCCGTCGGCGTTGCCGCCTGGCGTCTGGGTGCCGGACGGGCCCGCAAGGAGGACTCGGTGCAGGCCGGGGCGGGCGTGCGCATGCACGCCAAGCCGGGTGCCCTGGTTCGGGCGGGTGAGCCGCTCATGACGCTGCTTTCCGACACCCCCGAGCGTTTCGATGCGGCCCGCGAGGCGCTTGCCAATGCCGTGACGATCGCTCCGGACGGCTCCCGCCCGGCCAACAAACTCATCATCGACCGCCTCACCTAAGAACGCTCTCCCAGCTTTGGTGGGATAGCGTGCGGAGAAACGGGCAGGCTGGGGGAGCAGCCCTAAAGTTGTAGGTGCACTGGCCAAAATATCCTCCGCTGGGTGGATACGGTCTGTCGGAGTGCGTGGGAAACTTAGATGAGACAACCACCATCCGAGAGGAACTGTCCAGGGTGGACTTTTTGCACATCATCGATCAGTTGAACTATCTGATCGGTCATTCCGCCGGCCAATGGTGGATCATCCCGTTGGTCAGCCTGTTTTGCCTCATCGACGGTTTCTTTCTGTTCCTGCCCAGTGAGACCGCCATTGTTGCACTGGCGTCCATTGCTGCCCGCACCGGGGAACCGAACATCTGGTTGTTGATTCTGGGGACGTCCATTGGAGCCATCATTGGGGACAACATTGCGTACTTCATGGGCAGAAAACTGGGTGTCTCACGGTTCCGTTGGATGCGCCGTCCGCGCGGTGCCAAAGCCTTCGCCTGGGCCGGGAAGGAATTGGAAAAGCGCGGTGCGATCCTGATTTTCACGGCCAGATATATCCCCGTCGGCAGGATTGCCGTCAATTTCACGGCGGGTGCCACGCATTTTCCATGGCGTCGTTTCGCCGTCATTGACGGCATCGCCGTGGTTACTTGGGCTGGCTACTCCGTGGCAGTGGGCACTTTCGCCGGACATTGGATCCACCACAACCCACTGCTTGGTGTGGTCATCGCAATTGCCTTTGCCATTGTCATCGGCTTCTTCGTGGACCATGGCATGAAGTACCTGCATCGTTTCCTGGAAAATCGAGGGCGGTTGCAACCCAGGGCTGCCCCCGGGCATGCCGTGGCGCAGATTGCAGCCGAGGCACTGGCAGCGGCGCAGGCAGAAGCAGAAGCCAAATTTGTGGCCCTAGCGGTCGCGGGCTCCACGGCTGGTCCCCTTGCCGAAACCAGCATTGGCGGGCCGGATACCGTTGAATCTGGATCCGAGCTACACGACCCGGACGCCACAATGGCCACGGCCAGCAATATGGTCACGAGCAGGTCTGCGGACGCAGAAGAAACCACCAGCGCGGATGCCCGCGATGCGCCCATGGCGAACGTAGCCAACACAACACCGCTCCCAGGTGAGGGGACCGACGTCGAAAACCCCCACACAATCCCGGCAACTGTGGCGCAAACACGGCATTCAGTGGCCCCGCCAACGCACGCAAGCGAAGACCTGGCGTACGAGCTTCCCCGTCACAAGCAACTAGCGCAGCACGAAACACATCCCTAGAGTGGGAAACGTGACTAACCCAACTTCAGAGTACGCAGCCTCCTCCACGCCCGTTGTGGACCTCAAGGCGCTGCCAAAGGTATCCCTACACGACCATCTGGACGGCGGTTTACGCCCGGAAACCATCATTGAACTGGCCACCGAAATTGGCCATACGCTCCCGGCCACCGAGCCCGAAGCGTTGCGTTCATGGTTCACGGAATCCGCTGATTCAGGCTCACTTGAAAGCTATCTGGAAACGTTCGAGCACACCGTCGCCGTCATGCAAACGCACGACTCCCTGGTGCGCGTCGCCCGTGAATTCGTTGAAGACCTCGCGGAAGATGGCGTGGTTTACGGCGAAGTCCGGTGGGCTCCGGAGCAGCACCTCACCGCCGGATTGTCCCTGGATGAGGCCGTTGAAGCTGTTCAGGAAGGCCTTGAAGAAGGCATGGACGCGGTGGATGAGGCCGGCGGCTACATCGAGGTCAGTCAGATCCTCACCGCCATGCGCCACGCAGACCGCGGGGCCGAGATCGCCCAGCTGGCCGTGCGCCACCGCGACAACGGAGTGGTCGCCTTCGATATTGCCGGCGTCGAGGAAGGCTTCCTGCCCTCCCGCTTCACCGAGGCCTTCACCTACCTGGCCGAAAACAACTTCCCGACCACCGTCCACGCCGGCGAGGGCGCCGGGCTGGAAAGCATCCAGGACGCCCTGGTCCACGGCCGCGCCCTGCGCCTGGGCCACGGTGTGCGCATCGCCGAGGACATCCATCTGGATGTCCAGGAAGAAGACGGGGCCGACGTCGGCACGCTCACCCTGGGCGATTTGGCCCAGTGGGTGCGTGACCGCCAGATTCCCTTGGAAATCTGTCCCTCCTCCAACCTCCAGACCGGCGCGGTTGCAGCGTACGGCACCACCATCGCCGAGCACCCGATCGACCTGCTGCACCAGCTCGGTTTCAACGTCACCGTCAACACCGACAACCGCCTGATGAGCGGGTCAACCCTGACCGGTGAGTTCGGTCTGCTCGTTGAAGCCTTCGGCTATGGCGTGGACACCGTCCTTGACCTGACGTTGAATGCCGTGCACGCATCGTTCCTGCCCATTGAAGCCCGCGAGCAGCTGGCCGACTTCATCGTGGAAAGCTACGACGACGTACTGGATCAGATGGACGAGTTCGAAGACTCCGAGGAATTCGAGGCCTTTGGCGCAGCTGATTTGGACGAAGACGAATAAGACGTTGAGGACTGGTTCACCCAACGACGCCAACGGGCGGGTCATTGCCACGCAAGTGGAAATGGCCCGCCTCGTTGGCGTCATTGCCGCCTTGCGCGAACACTGTCCGTGGACGGCGGCGCTCACCCACGAATCGCTGACCACCTACCTGATCGAGGAGTCATACGAGCTCATCGAGGAGATTGAGTCCGGGGACGGGCGCGGGATGGCCAATGAACTCGGCGACATCCTGCTTCAAGTGGTGCTGCATGCCCGCCTTGCCGAGGAGGCCGGCAGCTTTGACCTGGCCGATGTGGTCCGCGGCTTGAGCGAAAAAATGATCCGCCGCAGCCCGCATGTGTTCCATCCGGACGGGACGTTGCAGGAGAGTTTTCCGGCCACGCTCGAGGAGATCGAGGCGACCTGGGAGCGGGTCAAGGCCCAGGAGCGGGCCGCCGCCTTGGACTCCGCTCAATCAGATCCTCCCAAGACGGACGACGGCGGCACTAGCGCAGGTGCCGAACCGCAGACCGCCGACGCGCCCGAGACTGCAACGAACGAT
This sequence comes from Actinomycetales bacterium, assembly GCA_038199275.1. Classification (GTDB taxonomy): domain Bacteria; phylum Actinomycetota; class Actinomycetes; order Actinomycetales; family Micrococcaceae; genus Specibacter. The sequence continues at coordinate 25,531 of JBBPZC010000214.1, read as the reverse complement.
GCAACAAAGGCCGCTGCCAACCCGTACGCCGGGATCCCGTCCTCCCTGCCGGCCCTGGCCATGGCCCAAAAAACACTTGAGCGGGCGGCGAGAGCGGGGCACGAGATGCCCGCCCCGGCCTTGATCTTGAGTACCCACAGCGAGACTGAGGAAGAGCTCGGAAAGGTGCTGTTCGACGTCGTCCGGGCCGCCCAGGAACGTGGGCTCGACGCCGAACGCGCGCTGCGCCGCGCTGTGGCGGACTTTCAGGCGCGCAGTCAGTCGGCCAGGAGTTTGTAGATCGTCCGGCGGGCGGTGTCCAAAGCTTCGGTGGCGGTCTTGATTTGTTCCTCGGTGCCGGAGAGTGAGATTTGTTGGACGGCGCCGACGAGTTTGCCCATGCCTGTCCGCAGGTCTTTGCCGGCGCCGGCCTCTTGCGTGACGTCGGCCCAGACCTGCGCCATTTCCGCTGAATTTTCCGACACGTAAGCTCGTCCGGCTTCGGTGAGCGCATATTCGGTCCGTTTTGAGGCGCCGTTGGATTCGATCAAGCCCTCGGCCTGCAGTGCAGTCAGTGCGGGGTAGATGGAACCTGGGCTGGGGCGCCAGGCACCATCCGTATGGTTGCTGATGGCGCGGATGAGGCCGTAGCCGTTGAAGCTGTGCTGGCTCAGAAGGGACAGGATTGCACTGCGGACGTTGCCCCTGCGCACTCGGCCACCCCCTGGGCCGCCAAAGCCCGGGCCGCCAAATCCACGGTGCGGACCGCCAGGGCCGAAGCCTGGTCCACGCCCATCACGTTCGGGACCATCCGAGCCCGGTCCGCCAAAGCCGGGTCCGCGGCGCCGCGGGCGGTCGGAGAAGTCGCCTTCTTCAGTGGGGGAGTTGGGCTCGTGGTGGCGCCGTGTCCGGGGAGGGCGGTTCATGCGGGCGTCGAAGCCGTTTGAATCCTGGAAGTCATTTGATTCTCGAGAGAAGTTTTTCATGATGTTGTTGCCTTAAATGTTTGCGTACGTTTCTGGTTTGATGGGCTGCAGAGGCGGGAACCTGTTGAGGTTGGCGCGTCCGGCCCGGATGGGGCTGCTGGAAAGCGGCCCACCGACGGTGTCACTGGGGACATCACATCCGCGGAATAAGCATCGCGATACTTAACGATATATCGTTAGATGTCGTTATGGCAATACCCCGCAGCCATCAAATTTCCGTTACGCAACGGAAATTGCCCGCAACGACGCCATATTCGCGCTACGAGCGTATTAATGAGTGCTCCGTCACGCCGTCAGTTAGGATTGAACCGACAGCGTGGTCGATCGTTTACCGTACAAGCTGACTATTAGGAGCAACACGTGGCACTTATTGAAGCCATCCATGCACGCGAAATTCTGGATTCCCGTGGAAACCCGACCGTTGAGGTCGAAGTTCTGCTCTCCGATGGGGCGATGGGCCGCGCGGGAGTGCCCTCCGGCGCATCCACCGGTGCCTTCGAAGCCGTAGAGCTCCGCGACGGCGACAAGAGCCGATACCAGGGCAAGGGTGTTTTGCAGGCAGTCGAGGCTGTCTTGGAAGTCATCGCGCCGGAACTCGAAGGCGTTGACGCCACCGATCAGCGCATGATCGACGCCATGATGTTGGAACTGGACGGTACTCCCAACAAGGCCAAGCTGGGTGCCAACGCCATTCTCGGTGTCTCCCTGGCCGTGGCCAGCGCAGCTGCCGAATCGGCTGGCCTGCCGCTGTACCGCTACTTGGGCGGACCCAACGCACACGTGTTGCCCGTACCGTTGATGAACATCCTCAACGGCGGCTCACACGCGGATTCCGACGTCGATATCCAGGAATTCATGGTTGTCCCGCACGGTGCCGCGACCTTCTCCGAAGGCCTGCGCTGGGGCGTTGAGGTCTACCACAACCTCAAATCCGTCCTGCAGGAAAAGGGCCTCTCCACGGGTCTGGGCGACGAGGGCGGCTTCGCACCGAACCTGCCCTCCAACCGTGCAGCACTGGACCTGATCCTGGAAGCCATCAAGCGCGCAGGTTACGAGCCGGGCAAGGACGTAGCCCTGGCCCTGGACGTTGCCTCCTCCGAGTTCTTCAAGGACGGTGCCTACCAGTTCGAAGGCAAGTCACTCTCGGCCGAGGACATGAGCGCCTACTACGCAGAGCTCGTTGCCGACTACCCGCTGGTCTCCATCGAGGATCCCCTGGATGAAGACGACTGGGCAGGCTGGAAGACCCTGACCGACGCCATTGGCGACAAGGTGCAGATCGTGGGCGATGACCTGTTCGTCACCAACCCCGAGCGCCTCTCCCGCGGTGTTGAGACCGGAACCGCCAACTCCCTGCTGGTCAAGGTCAACCAGATTGGTTCATTGACCGAGACCCTGGATGCCGTTTCCATGGCCCAGCGCGCCGGCTTCACCACCATCACCTCGCACCGCTCAGGCGAAACCGAGGACACCACCATCGCCGATATCTGCGTTGCCACCAACGCCGGCCAGATCAAGACCGGTGCCCCGGCCCGCTCTGAGCGCGTTGCCAAGTACAACCAGCTCCTGCGCATCGAAGAAGAGCTCGATGACGCCGCACGTTACGCAGGCCGCAGCGCCTTCCCGCGTTTCAAGGGCTAAATAGCGTTCATCGCCGCGGCAGCTGGCTAAGGTTAACAACAGACCTTGGCGGCTTGCCGCGGCTTTGTCGTATCTGAGGTCCAATTGTTCAGCAGTACTTGAGGAGAAACATGGCCACGCGACGGCCCTCAGTGCCCAAGGCGCAATTTACTGCCGGTGTCGGTGGAGCCTCCGGCACAGCGGGCAGCGGAACAAAAGATCCAAGCACGACGGCGGCACCCGCCCAGGGCGCCAAGCCCACCGCTGGTGGCGGGTCGGCTGGGGCGAAAATCCCTGAGAAGCGGGTCCGCAAAACGGCTTCCGGTCCCAACAGCCGCAGCCGCCAGGACGGTGTGGTGCATGCCGCCGGCAACAGCCCCGTGCCCGCCCGGTCGTTTTCCGGCCGGTTGTTGGTGCTTGGCCTGACCTTGGGTGTGTTCACGCTGTTGCTGGCACCGAACGTGCACACCTTCTTGCAGCAGCGGGCAGAAATCTCGCAACTTCACGATGACATTGCCGCCAGTGAGACCCAGCTTTCGCAATACAAGACGGAGCTGGCCCGCTGGGATGATCCGGCGTACGTGAAGAGTCAGGCCCGTGATCGGGTCAGCATGCTGATGCCGGGGGAGACCGGATATTGGGTGTACGGCGCCAACGGTGCGGGCGGCCTGGAAAATTCTGCCGAAGAAGCCAAGGCTGCCGCAGCGAAGGCCAACACGGCCAAGAATGCCACGAAACTTTCAGTGGAACCGTGGGTGGACAGCCTGTGGGATTCCGTGCAAAAGTCCGCTCAGGTCCAGACGCCGGCCCCCAAAGCTGACGCGCCCGCAGCCCCCGCTGACGCCCCCGCCCCGGCAGATCCACCCGGCGATCCAGCCGCTCCGGGTGCGGAACCCGCTCCGGCAGGTCCACCCGCCGACCCGGCCGCCGACTCTGGCGCACCTGCTGCCGAGGCGCCCGCCCCGTAGGCGTGCGGCAGCCTGCCTCGCAGAGGTGCACCAGCCTGCCTTGCAGGACCGCGCCCGGTCGATCGGGAGCAGCCACCAGCGATCCACGCTAAAATGACTGGTTGAACAAGCTGCCACAAAGTTTTAAGGAAAGGCCATCCGTGCCCGCAACTTCAAGCACCACCGCCGACGGGCGCATCCCCACCCAGCTCGATCTGGACACCCTGAGCCGACAGCTGAACCGCCCGGTGCGTGACGTCGTCGAAATTCCTGCGCGCTGTGTGTGCGGCAATCCGCTGGTGGCCGCCACGGCGCCGCGGCTGAGCAACGGCATCCCGTTCCCCACCACGTATTACCTGACCCATCCGGTCCTGACCGCGGCAGCCTCACGCCTAGAAGCCGCCGGGATGATGAATGAGATGACCGAACGCCTCAGCACCGACACCGGGTTGGCCGCCGAGTACCAAAAGGCGCACGAAAGCTACATTGCCGCCCGTGAAGCCATTGGCGAACGCGTCGGCACCGGGCCCGTCCCGGAGATTTCCGGCATCTCAGCCGGCGGCATGCCCACACGCGTGAAGTGCCTGCACGTGCTGATCGGCCATGCCCTGGCCGCCGGCCCCGGCGTGAATCCGCTCGGCGACGAGGCCCTGGCCGCAGTCGCCCCCTGGTGGACCGCCGAACGCTGCTACTGCCAAGGCGCCTGGGACAACGCGGCCCCCGTCCCCAACAAGGACCTCAGCCGCCACGTCAAACACCTGAACCAGCAAGGGAAATAAGCCTTATGCGCGTCGCCGCCATCGACTGTGGAACCAATTCCATCCGCCTGCTCATCGCCGATGTCCTGCCAACGGACGACGGCGGGACCCGCCTTGTCGATGTCCAGCGCCTGATGCGTGTGGTCCGCTTGGGCGAGGGCGTTGACGTCACCGGCCTGCTGGGGGAGGCCGCGCTGGAACGCACCTTTGCCGCGGCCGATGAATACGCAGCCCTGATCAAGGACGCCAACGTGGAACGAATCCGCTTTGTGGCCACCAGCGCCACCCGCGACGCTGGAAACCGCGACGTCTTCGTTGCCGGCATCCAGTCCCGGCTCGGCATCAACCCCGAAGTGGTCAGCGGCGACGAGGAAGCTGCCCTGTCCTTCGCCGGTGCCGTCAGCGTCCTGCCGGTCATTGCCGGGAAAAACGTTCTGGTCGTTGACCTTGGCGGCGGCAGCACCGAGTTTGTGTTGGGAACGGGCGCCGGTGTCAGCGCCGCCTTGAGCACCAACATGGGCTGCGTTCGTTTCACCGAACGCTACCTGAAAAACGACCCGCCCACGCCGGAACAAATCCAGGGCGCCGAGGCGGCCATCAACGACAAACTCACCGAGGCCCTCGACTCTGTACCGCTGGCCAAGGTGGACCAAATAGTCGGCGTGGCCGGGTCCATCACCACCATCACCGCCCACGCCCTCGGTCTGGCGAGCTATCAGAGCGAGGCGATTCATGCCGCCGTCGTACCGCTGGACGAGCTGGAAGCAGCCGCAACCTCGCTGCTGCACATGACGCGCGAGGAGCGGGCCAGGCTTGGCTTCATGCACCCCGGACGCGTGGATGTCATCGGTGCCGGCGCGCTGATTTGGCGCACCATTTTGCGGCGGTTGAAGAATCTCAACGGCGCGCGGCTGGAATCGGCCACCACCAGTGAACACGATATTCTTGACGGAATCGCACTGGGTGCCGCAAAGAACTGACCCCGTTATCGCAATGAAACGAGCCCTCATGGAGTTTGTCCCACGGCTGCGCTCCGCCGCCGCCGCGCTGCTGGCGCTTGCCCTGACCGCCTCATTTGTCCTTGTTGCGGCGCCGTCGGCCTCCGCTGACGACATCCGAAATCGGGAGTATTGGCTGAACCAGTCCGGCATTGAGCAGGCATGGAAAGTGTCCCAGGGGGAGGGCGTGAAAGTTGCCATCATCGACAGTGGCATCGACAAATCCCACCCGGACCTCAAAGGCGCTTTAGTGGGCGGGGCGGACATCTCCGGCTCCGGAAACTCATCCGGGACCAAGGAGATCGGCGCCGAGCCGGAACATGGCACACTCGTGGCCACCATGTTGGCCGGCCGGGGGCACCAGCCCAAGCCGGCCAAATCGAGCACCAAGGCCAGCGCCACTCCCACCGCCACGGAAAAGCCCACCGTGGGGGCTGGCCCCGACGGTGTGATTGGCGTAGCGCCGAAGGCCGAACTGCTCAGTGTCTCCGTCTGGCTGGGAAGCGAAAACCCAGCCGGCAAGAACATTGATGACCAGATTCCCGCGGCCGTAATCTGGGCCGTGGACCATGGTGCCAAGGTCATTAACATGTCCCTGGGCAGCACCTCGACGGCATGGCCGCAGAGCTGGGACAAGGCGTTCGCCTACGCCGAAGAGAAGGACGTGCTCATAGTGGCGGCCGCCGGAAACCGAAAGTCCGGCAGCGAACAGGTCGGTGCCCCCGCAACCATCCCCGGGGTCCTTGCCGTGGGCGGCTTGGATCGGGACGGGACTGCCAGTGTGGATTCCTCCTCGCAGGGCATCAGCATTGGCGTCAGCGCCCCGGCCGAGGACCTGGCCGGCGGTCTGCCCGGCGGCGGCTATGCAACGTGGAGCGGCACGAGTGGTGCTGCGCCCATCGTCTCCGGCGTGGCCGCGTTGATCCGCTCCAAGTACCCTGAGATGAGCGCCGCCCAGGTGGTCAACCGGATCATCACCACAGCAAAGCCTGCCGGCGACGGCGTGCCCAATGCAATCTACGGCTACGGCATCCTCGACGCGGAGGCGGCACTGACCGCTGAGGTGCCGCTTGTGACGGCCAACCCGCTGGGCAGCATCGCCGAATGGATCCGGGTGCACCGGCGCGGGGAAACCGCCGGGGCCGAAGGCGAAGGCCCCGCACCCACGAGCGTGCCCCAGCCTGAACCGACCCTGAAAGAGCACGCAGCACCGAGCCCGATCGCAGCCGATCAAGGTGTCAACGAGCTCCCCCGCACCTTGGTGTTGGGCTTCGGCGGTCTTTTGGTGCTCATCCTTGCCGGCGGAGCGACGCATCTGCTGTTGGTGCGACGCAGCTTGCGTGTGGCTGCAGAAGGCGGGCCGGCCAGCGCCGCGAATGGCGTCGGCCCCGAAGCAGATGCCGCGAATGGCGCCGGCCCCGAAGTGGATGCCGCGAATGGCGCCGGCCCCGAAGTGGATGCCGCGAATGGCGCCGGCCCCGAAGTGGATGGCGCGAACAGCGACACTCCCGGCGGCCCCAGCGCCGGTGACGGTCCCTCCGGAACTGGGGGATCCGGCGTCGGAGACGAAAAACCGGGGCACAGGCACTAGCTTTTGCCGGGGTCGATGCCGGGCTGTTGGCCAATCGAACAACGTTGCGTTACGCCGTCGTGTAATCGGCTAGTGAATATTTTCACAAAGAAATGTAGTATGGGGCTATGGCAATCACACCTACCTTTTCAGCACGCCCGCGCGTCCTTGTAGTTGGCGGCGGTTACGTCGGCCTGTACACGGCCTTTAACCTGCAGAAGAAGATCGCAAAGTCCGGTGGCATCGTCACCCTTGTTGATCCGCTGCCCTACATGACTTACCAGCCGTTCCTGCCCGAGGTGGCCGGCGGCAACATTGAGCCCCGCCACGCTGTGGTCTCGCACCGCAAGCACTTGAAGCAGACCGAACTCATCCAGGGTTCCGTCACCAGCATTGATCACGAAAACCGTACGGCTGTTGTGGCACCGGTTGACGGTGCCGAGCCGTTTGAGCTGACTTACCACGACGTCGTTGTGGCTGCTGGTGCCATTACCCGCACCTTCCCCATCAAGGGATTGGCCGAGGCCGGCATCGGTTTGAAGACCATCGAAGAAGCAGTTGCCCTGCGCAACCAGATCCTGGACCTCATCGAGCAGGCTTCCACCGAGTCCGACCCCGCCAAGCGCAAGCGCGCCCTGACGTTCGTCGTCGTCGGCGGCGGTTTTGCCGGCATTGAGACCATCGCCGAGCTCGAGGACATGGCCCGCGCGGCAGTCAAGCTCAACGACCGCGTTGACCAGTCCGAGTTGCGCTTCGTGCTGGTTGAGGCCATGGGTCGCATCATGCCCGAGGTCACCGAGAAGCAGGCCCTGTGGGTTGTGGAGCACCTGCGCAGCCGCGGTGTTGAAGTTCTGCTGAACACCTCGCTGGACAACGCCGAAGACAACAATATCAAGCTGATCAACCTGCCGGACAAGAGCGTTGCCCAGCAGTTCGATGCAGACACCCTGATCTGGACCGCCGGAGTCATGGCCAACCCCATGGTCCGCTCCACCGACTTCCCGATCGAGCCCCGCGGCCGCGTTTCGGTGAACGCCAACCTGCAGGTCAACGGCGAATTCGGCGTTATTGAAAACGCCTGGGCCGCCGGCGACGTTGCGGCTGTTCCGGATGTCACCGGCGGGCTGCCGGATGGCACCTGTGTCCCGAACGCCCAGCACGCCTTGCGTCAGGCCAAGCGCCTGGCCAAGAACCTGTGGGCCAGCCGTTTCAACAAGCCGCTGAAGGGTTACAAGCACAAGAACCTCGGCGCTGTTGCCGGTTTCGGTCAGTGGAAGGGTGTTGCCAAGATCATGGGCATCCAGCTCAAGGGCGCACCGGCCTGGTTGGCACACCGCGGTTACCACGGCCTGGCCATGCCCACGGTGGAGCGCAAGTTCCGTGTCATCAACGATTGGTTCGTCGCCATGGTTGCCGGCCGCGACCTGTCCCAGCTGGAAAACCTGGATCAGCCGCGTGTCACCTTTGTGGCTGCCGCAACCCCGAAGCCCAAGCCTGCCGCTGCTGCGGCACCGGCTGCCGCACCGGTAGCTCCTGCTGCGGATGCCAAGGCTGAGACGGCTGAGACGGCCGATGCTCCCAAGGAATCTGCTTCCGCCAAGTAGCTTCCAGGCACTGCCTGTTTTTCCACGTCCGACGGCGGCTCTCCCCACATGCGGGCGGGCCGCCGTCGGACTTTCCGGTTGAATGATGCGGCGGAAAATCATGGTCCCGCCGAATGGATAGACTGGGGCGATGATCGTGCGTCGTGAGCAGGCGGGGGACAGGCCCGAGATACTTGCCCTGGTTCAGGCTGCCTTCCCGGAGCCGGTGGAGGCGAGACTGTTGCGGCAGCTTTTTGGTGCCCGTGAATATCTGCCGGCGCTGTCCCTCGTGGCCGAGGGGGCCCGTGGCGAGATCCTGGGTTACGTCATCACAACACGTGCCAAGATTGGAACGCACCAGTCTTTGGGCCTGGGGCCGATCGCGGTACAGCCCGGCTACCAGAGGCAGGGCATTGGCAAGGCGCTGATGAATGCCAGTATTGCAGCAGCGAATGAAATGGGTGAATCCACGCTGGTCCTGCTGGGCAGCAGCGAGTACTACCCTCGGTTTGGTTTTGTGCCGGCTGATTCGCTGGGCATTGCCTCGCCGGATCCGTCGTGGGGTTCGCACTTCATGGCCCTGGCCTTGGAAGCGTACGACCCGGCTGCCCACGGCCGGTTCAAATATGCGGAACCGTTCAGCTCCTTGGGGTGACCTGGGTTCCTGCGGGGTTCGGCCGATGGGAGTCCCTGCGGGCCCATCCATTTCTCGGCTGACCGGCGTATCCAGTAGTGTTTACATGTGCCGGTGAACGAATCGGCCACGCCCCAGTAGCCCAATGGCAGAGGCACCAGACTTAAAATCTGTTCAGTGTCGGTTCGAGTCCGACCTGGGGTACCAAAATATCGCAGTCCCACGCCCACCGCCCAGGCATGCCCGGACGGTAACAAAAACACCAACAAGCGAACTCTAGGTGAACGTTTGCTGGGAATGCCCTGATAATGGTTCGTTTGTGGAACAATTCGGCCGTCAGTTGCGTCTAACTTGATAGAGTTGATAATACTTTTACCCCCTATTTTGGAGGATTCAACACCATGGCACTTGGTGGCAACCCGGTTTTTGCCAATAACAAGAACTTCAAGGACACGCCGGCATCCCAGCGGGGCTACGTCAATGGCGGCGCCGACACCATGGCTGCCCAGGCGCAATTCTCCGCACAGCAGTTGCAGGACCTGTACAACAAGCCCTCAGCCAACGCCGGACAGACCGGCCGGATGACATACGACGACGTCATCATGAAGACCGTGATCACCCTCGCCCTGGTGCTGGTGGGTGCGGCCCTCGGCTGGATGGTTCCGGTCCTGATGTGGCCGGGCATGATCGTCGGCCTGGTGCTGGGCCTGGTGAATTCATTCAAGAAGCAGCCCTCACCGCTGCTCATTCTTGGGTATGCACTCTTTGAAGGCATGTTCCTGGGCGGCATCTCGGGACTGCTTGAGGCAAGCTACCCGGGCATCGTGGTCCAAGCCGTGCTGGGAACACTCAGCGTGTTCCTGGTGACATTGGTGCTGTTCCGCAACGCCAAGGTCCGTGCCACGCCGAAGATGACGCGTTTCTTCATCATCGCCCTGGCCGGTTACGCACTGTTCTCGCTCATCAACTTCTTCCTCATGATCTTCAACGTCACCAACAGTCCGTGGGGCGTGCGCAGCATGGACATCCCGGGCACCAACATCCCGTTTGGTGTTGTTTTGGGCCTGCTGGCCATCGGTCTGGCAGCGTTCTCGCTGATTGTTGATTTCACCTCCATTGAAAAGGGAGTTCAGAACGGCCTGCCCGTGAAGTACTCCTGGACCGCGGCCTTCGGTTTGACCGTCACACTTGTGTGGCTGTACATCGAGATCCTGCGACTGCTCGCAATCCTGCGAGGCAACGACTAACCATGCTCTGGCAACGACGCCCGGCCCGTTTGGGACCGGGCGTTGTTCATATGGAGCCGCATCAACCCCTGTTCCGCACCTAACGAAAGTAACTCATGACCGTCTCCCCTCTGATCTGGGGCATTACCATTGTGGTCATTTTGGGCCTCTTGGCCTTCGACTACTTCTTCCACATCCGCAAGGCACACATCCCCACCCTCAAGGAAGCGGCAATCTGGTCGTCCATCTATGTGGGCCTGGCCATCGTCTTCGGCGTGGTGGTTTGGATCTTCGGTGGCGTCACCATGGGCGGGGAATACTTCGCCGGCTACATCACCGAAAAGGCACTGAGCGTTGACAACCTCTTCGTCTTCCTGGTCATCATGGCCAGCTTCAAGGTGCCCCGCGAGGACCAGCAAAAGGTGCTCCTCTTCGGCATCGTCTTCGCACTGATTGCCCGAACGGCGTTCATTTTCGCCGGTGCCGCCTTGATCAACACCTGGTCCTGGATGTTCTACATCTTCGGCATCATCCTGCTCATCACCGCGGGCAACCTGCTCAAGGAAGAGGACAGCGACGGCGACGACGCGGACAACTTCATCATCAAAATCGCCAAGAAGTTGTTCAACACCTCGGATAAGTACGACGGCGACAAGCTCGTCACCCGCATTGACGGCAAGAAGGTCCTGACCCCGATGCTGTTGGTCATGGTCGCCATTGGTGGCACCGACCTGCTCTTCGCCCTGGATTCCATCCCCGCCATCTTCGGGCTGACCCAGAACGTGTACATTGTCTTCACCGCCACGGCGTTCTCCCTCATGGGCCTGCGCCAGCTTTACTTCCTGCTGGACGGCCTGCTGGACCGCCTGATCTACCTTTCCTATGGCTTGGCCACCATCCTGGCGTTCATTGGCGTCAAGCTGGTCCTGCACGCCCTGCACGAGAACAACCTGCCGTTCATCAACGGCGGCGAGCACGTTCCCGTGTTCGAGATCAGCACGGCCCTGTCCCTGATCGTGATCATCGGCGTCCTGGCCGTGACCATCGTTGCCTCACTCGTGAGCAAGTCCGGCAAGGCCCAGACCGTGCTGAACAACGCCCGCCGCCACGCCGAGAGCTACCTTGACCTGGACTACACCGCGGACAAGGGTGAGCGGGAGCGCGTGTACGGAATGCTCATGGTTGAGGAAAACACCATCAGCACCATGGAAATCAAGTACCGCGACAAGCACAAGGACTCCGAGGAGATCCTCGAGCAGATCGCCGCGGCCCATCAGGCCCACGCGGACTTCAAGAGCTGATTGAGCCAGTAATAAAAAATGGTCTCGACGGGCTCGATCAGCGATGGTCGAGCCCGTCGAGACCCTTTTCGTTTAAGGCGGTGGGTCAGTCGACCCTGCGTGCGCCCGGGGCGGGGGAGACGGCGAAGATGTCCGGTGCGGCGTATCCTGCCTCTGCAAAGGCGCGTACGACGGCGGCACCCACCTTTGCCTCGTCGGCAGCCGGGATCAGCGCAATGGCGGATCCGCCAAAACCTCCACCGGTCATGCGGGCACCCAAGGCTCCCTCGGCCAAGGCGGTGTCCACCGCGAGATCCAGTTCGGGGCAGGAGATCTCAAAGTCGTCGCGCATGGAGGCATGACTGGCGGTGAGCAGATCGCCGATGGCGACCGGTCCGGCGTCGTCCAACAGGGCAACGGTGTCCAGCACACGCTGGTTCTCGCTCACGATGTGGCGCACCCTCCGATAGCTTTCCTCATCGAGCAAGCCGGCGGCCTCGGGCAGATCCGTGAGGGCAATGTCGCGCAGCGCGGCAACGCCGAGCACCTGCGCGCCCAGCTCGCAGGAGGCGCGGCGGGCCGCGTAACCGCCCGTGGCGTGGGCATGGGTGACCTTGGTGTCGACCACCAGGATCAGCAGGCCGGCGGCGGCCAGATCCAGTGGCACCAGCTTGGATTCCTGGGTGCGGCAGTCCAGGAAAACGGCGTGGCCGTCGGTGGAGAGCAGGGAGGCCGACTGGTCCAGGATGCCGGTCGGGGCGCCCACCACCTCGTTCTCGGCACGCTGGCCCACCAGAACCAGTTCGTTCAGGCTGAGCCCGGCGTCTTGCAGTTCATTGAAAGCCGTGGCGACGGCGCATTCGATGGCGGCGGAAGAGGACAGGCCCGCGCCGGAGGGGACCGTGGAGTGCAGGTACAAATCAAAGCCGCCAATGGCGATGCCCATCTGCGCCATGACCCACACAACGCCCAGCGGGTACGCGGTCCAGCCCTGCATGCTCTCGTGCGAGAGCGTGGCCAGATCAACAACCACCATGTCCTGATCGCCAAAGCTGGAGACGAGGCGGGCCGTGTTGTCCTCACGCAGGCGGATGGCGACGGCGGCGGCCCGGTCAATCGCGAACGGCAGCACAAAGCCTTCGTTGTAGTCGGTGTGCTCACCAATCAGGTTCACGCGCCCCGGTGCCTCCCAGACGCCGTCGGGCCCGGTGCCGAACGTGGTTTCAAAGGACTGCCGCAGAAAGGCGGTGTCGATGGAGTGGCTCACGCGAGTCCTGCTTTCAAGGTTGGAGGCTTCAAAATCGAAGAGGTGCCGCGCAGCATGGCGGCGGTCTGCTCGGGGGTGGTGTCATTGATGAACGCGCCCATGGCGGCCTCGGAACCGGCCAGGAATTTCAACTTGTCGGCCGCACGGCGCGGGGACGTCAATTCCAGGTGCAAGCGCCCGGCCGGGCGCAGGAAGGAATCCAACGGGGCCTGGTGCCAAGCCGCAATGTAAGGAGTGGGCGTGTCATAAATGTTGTCCACGGCGCGCAGCAGATCAAGGTACATCACGGCGAGCTCGTCACGTTCCTCATGGCTCAGTGCGGCGAAGTCGGGGACGTGGCGGTGCGGGGTGAGGTGGATTTCCAACGGCATGTGGGCGGCAAAAGGAACGTACGCGCTAAAGTGCCTGCCCTGGGCGACCATGCGGTCGCCGGAGGCGGACTCGCTGGCCACGATATCGCCCAGCAGGGTTGCCTGCCCGTCATGGGCGTCGTAGAACCTGCGGGCGGCGGTGGCCATGACCTGGCTGCGCGGGGGCACATACGAGTAGGCGTAAATCTGCCCGTGCGGATGGTGCAGGGTCACACCAATGTCCTGGCCGCGGTTTTCGAAAGGGAACACCTGGGCGACGCCGGGCAGCGCGCTCAGTGCCTGCGTGCGGTGGGCCCATGCGTCAATGACGGTGCGGGCACGTTCGGTGGACAACCCGGCAAAGGAGCCCGTGTGTTCCGGGGTGAACGCAACAACTTCGCAGCGGCCGAAGGCACGGCCCTTCGTGCCCCACACAGGATTTTCCGGAACCTGGCCCACGGCCGGGCCGAGCGAGGGGAAACGGTTCTCAAAGACGGCCACGTCATAGCTGGAGTCCGGGATTTCGGAGAGGTTTTCACCGGTGGTGGGACACAGCGGGCACTGGTTGGCCGGTGGCAGATACGTGCGCGTTTGGCGGTGCGCAGCGATGGCAACCCAGTCGCCGGTCAGTGCGTCAAAGCGCAGCTCGCCGGTGTTTTCCTCGGAGCGGGGATCCAGGGGGCGGGTATCCGCGGCGTCGTGGTTCTTGGCCGTGTGCCCGTCGTCGAAGTAAATGAGCTCCCGGCCATCGGCCAACAGGGTTGATGTTGCGCGGGTCATGAGATCTTCCTGGTCTGGTTCGAGCTGGCGTGGTTCGCGCTGGTCTGGTTCGATGAGGCGGTGGAGGCGGCCGGGGCCTCGATGAAGTGCGGCACACGGGAGCTGAACAGCTCGCGGGTTGCGGTCGGCGCGGAGGAGTCGGTGATGATGGTGTCCACGGCAGCCAGGGAGGCGATGGAGGCCAGTGAGCGAACGTGGAACTTGGTGCTGTCTGCCAGAACCACCAGGCGGGTGGTTGCCTCGATGAATGCGGCGTTGGTTTCAGCTTCCAGCCAGTTGGGGCTGGTCAGGCCACGGTCGGCGTCAATGCCGTGGACGCCCATGAAGCAGAGGTCTGTGTTGAGTTTGTTCAGGACCATGCGCGCCACCGGTCCCACCAACGCCTCGGACGGGGTGCGTTCGCCTCCCGTAACAATGACTTTTACATCGGAGCGGCCCTGCTGGCGGTACAACAGTTCTGCGGCCTTCAGCGAGTTGGTGACAACCGTCAGCCCGCGCAGCCGGTCCAATTGGGCACTCAGCAGCACGGCCAGCTGGTAGGTGGTGGTGCCGCCGGTCAGGGCCAGCGTCATGCCGGGTTGGATCAGCTCCAGCGCCCGGCGTGCAATGGCCGCCTTGGCGTCATGTTCCTTGTCCACATTGAGCGAAAAACCTGGTTCCAGTGCGCTGAGTGGGGACAGCCGCGTGGCGCCGCCATGGATCTTCCGTGCCAGTCCGCTTTGATCGAGGGCTTCGATGTCGCGGCGGATCGTCATTTCGCTGACGTTCAGGGCCACCGCAATATCGGCCACCCGCACTGCTTCATGAATTTGCAGTTCCTTGAGAATGCGCGCTTGACGTTCCGGTGCCAGCATCGGGGACCCTCCACACTAAGACGAAGCTAAAGTAAACAGATTCAAACAAATTATTACATTTGTGTGATGTGCATTGCAAACAGGGGAGGTCATGAAAGTTGCACGTCGGATCGAAGGGGTAGCCTAAAGCGCATGACCACTTCCACTGACACCACGGGAAACCGGGCGGCCTCGGGCGCACAGTTTATTGTGCGCAACGGCCAGTCCACCGCCACCATTACCTCTCTCGCGGCCGGGCTGCGCAGCTATGAACGCAACGGCATCGCGCTGGTGGAAAGCTATCCGGAAAATGAAGTTGCCCCCGGCGCCGCAGGCCTGACCCTCGCTCCGTTCGCCAACCGCATTGACGGCGGACTTTGGCAGCTGGAGGGTGCTCCCCAACAGCTGGACATCACCGAAGTTCCGCTGAACAACGCCATTCACGGGCTCCTGCGCAACACCGGCTACCACGCGTTGGAGCAGTCCGAAAGCCATGTGCTCCTGGAAGCCGTCATTCATCCGCAGCACGGCTACCCGTTCCTGGCCCGCCATCAGGTCCGTTACGAAGTGGATTCCAAGGGCCATCTGCGGGTGGCCCAGACGCTCATCAATGACTCCGCCCGCAAGGCCCCGTTCGTCCTGGGTGCCCATCCCTACTTCACCGTGGGCGACGCCGATCCCCAGACGCTTTCGATCCAGGCCAACGCCGGCGCCTACCTCCCGGTCAACGATCGCATGATCCCCTCCGCCGCCGTCCCCGTCACCGGCCACTACGATCTGCGCGAGGGGCGCCGCGTCCCGGACTCGCGCATGGACACCGCCTTCACCCAGTTGTTGACGGACGACGGCGTGGGGCGGCACACGCTGTCGGCGCCGGATGGGCGCAGCGTCAGTTTGTGGCACGACGACAGTGTGGAGTACGTCCACATCTACATCACGGAAAGTTTCCCGCACCGCACCCTGGCCGTCGCCATGGAACCCATGACCGGACCCGCCAATGCGTTCAACTCCGGCGACGGCCTGAAATGGCTGGAACCGGGCAGCAGTTTCACCATGAAGTGGGGCATTGAATCGTCCCTTTAGGGCCACTCACCAAGCCTGTCCCGTGGCGGGCCTGCAGGGCGGCGGCCACGCCGGAATGGACTGCGTTTCACGGATCTTTGCTTCATGGGGAATTATTAGTTCATGACGCCTTTAAACCGGGAGCCCAAAAACACTTCCACCGCCGATCATTCCGGTGTCCCTTTTGGGATGCGGGTGGCAGGGGCGTGGTCCTGGCGGCTCGCTGCCCTCCTAATTGTCTGCGCCATGCTGGTCTGGCTGTTGAGCCAGGTCACCATCTTGCTGATCCCAATCATGATCGCCACGATCCTGGCCACCTTGCTGCGCCCGATCGTGAAGAAGCTCAAGCAGATTGGCGTGCCGCAGGGCCTGAGCGTTGCCATCGCCGAGGTGGGTCTCGTCGTCCTGGTCCTCGGCGCGCTGTTCCTGGTGGGCCGGCAACTGGTGGTGGGATTCACTGACCTGAGCCAGCAGGCCATCAAGGGCCTGATTCAGATTCAGGAGTGGCTGACCTCCGGCCCCCTTGGTCTGAGCAACGACCAGCTCACCACCTATCTCAACGACGCACTTGCCGCGCTGCAGAACAATTCCAACGCCATCCTCTCCGGCGCTTTGGGTGTGGGCAGCAGCCTGACCCACTTCACCGTGGGACTGTTGCTGACCCTGTTCATCCTGCTGTTCTTCCTTCTGGAGGGCCAGGATATTTGGGCCTTTGTGGTGAAGTTCTTCCCCCGCAGCGCCCGCCCCGCCGTGGACGGGGCCGCCCGCAAGGGATGGACATCTTTGGGCAACTACGCCCGTGTCCAGATCCTGGTCGCCGCGGTTGACGCCATTGGTATTGGTGCCGGCGCCGCCATCATCCAGGTTCCGCTGGCCCTGCCGCTGGGTGTCCTGGTCTTTGTTGGCTCATTCATCCCCGTGGTGGGTGCCCTGGTCACCGGTGCCGTGGCCGTGCTGCTGGCACTCGTGGCCAACGGCTGGGTCAACGCACTGATCATGCTCGGCATCGTGCTCCTGGTCCAGCAGCTCGAGAGCCACGCACTCCAGCCCTTCATCATGGGCAGGGCCGTCTCGCTGCATCCCGTGGCTGTCATCCTGGCCGTCGCAGCGGGATCCGGAGTCGCCGGCATTCTCGGTGCACTGTTTGCCGTGCCCATGCTGGCCGTGGCCAACTCGTTCGTCCGCTACATTGCCGGGCGGGGTTGGGAACACGATCCGGAGATTGGGGAAAAATACGGCATTCCCCAAGTGGCGCCCGACGCCGGACCCTCCGACGCGCCCACCGGAACCTCTGCCGATTCCCACACCGAAACGGACGACGCCCTCCTGGGTGTCAGCGAAGCCGGCGAAAGGGAATAAGCCAGGTTCCGCCGTCGGACACTGAAGAACAACCGGCGCCCAGATTTTGCCGCCGTCACCGGATTGGCACTTGTTCCACCACAAAGCCGCAAAAGAAAGAGAAAAGTACCGTGAACGCAAGCAGCAATCTCCCCGTCACCATTGCAGATGTCGAAAAGGCACGGGAGTTGTTGACTGAGATTATTGCCCTGACCCCGATTGAGAGTTCGCGGGCGCTGGGACGCATGACCGGTTCCGAGGTGTTCCTCAAGTGCGAAAATCTGCAGCGCGCGGGCTCGTTCAAGGTGCGCGGCGCGTACGTGCGGATGGCGAAGCTGACGGCCGAGGAGCGCGCCCGGGGTGTGGTGGCGGCCTCCGCCGGAAACCATGCCCAGGGTGTTGCTGTGGCAGCCAAGGCGCTGGGCATCCAGGCCCGGATCTACATGCCCGTGGGTGTGGCCCTGCCCAAGCTGGCGGCGACGCGCGGGCATGGTGCCGAGGTGGTGCTGCACGGCTACAACGTGGATGAATCGCTCGCCGAGGCGGAGCGCTACGCGAATGAGACCGGGGCCGTGTTTGTGCACCCGTTCAACAACGTTGATGTGGTGTCGGGGCAGGGGACCATTGGGCTGGAGATCCTGGAGCAGGTCCCCAACGTGGACACCATCGTCATGGGCGTTGGCGGCGGCGGGCTGCTGGCCGGTGTGGCCGTGGCCGTGAAGGCGCGCGCCAAGGAATTGGGCCGGGAGATCCGTGTGATCGGTGTGCAGGCCGAAAATGCCGCAGCGTACCCGCCCTCTCTCGCGGCCGACGCGCTGGTGCCGTTGAAGAAGGTCTCCACCATGGCCGACGGCATTGCCGTGGGGCGTCCCGGGCAGCTGCCGTTCTCCATCATCCGCGAGCTGGTGGATGATGTCATCACCGTCAGCGAGGACTCCCTGGCCCGGGCCCTGATCTTCTTGCTGGAGCGCTCCAAGATGGTGGTGGAGCCGGCCGGCGCCGTGGGTGTTGCGGCGCTGATGGAGGGCAAGATTGAAAATCCGGGCACGACGGCGGTCATCCTCTCGGGTGGCAACATTGACCCGATGCTCATGCTCAAGGTGATCCAGCGCGGTCTCGCCGCGGCGGGCCGGTTCATGACGGTGCGCATGATGCTCAACGACCGTCCGGGCTCCCTGGCCACGATCTCGCGCATCATTGCCGAGAACGACGCCAATGTCACCGGTGTGGACCACACACGTGTGGGTGGCTCCATCTCCATGGGCGACGTCTCCATCACCGTCAACCTGGAAACCAAGGGCCACGAACACTGCGAGTTGGTGCTCACCGCGCTGCGTGCTGAGGGCTTCCAGCCGATCGTGGTGCACTAGGCACTGTTTGTTTGCCCCTACTGAACTCTCACGTTGCACAAAAACGACCCGCACCTGGCGCCTGAATTGGCGTTGGTGCGGGTCGTTTTTACTCCCTTGAACAGGCCGACGAGCTGGGCCCCTCCAGAACGGGCTTGGCTCCCGAGAGTGTTAACTCTGGAGAATCCCAGCTCTGGAAGGTCCTAGCTCTGGTAGGGCTTGGCGGAGATGATCTCCACGGCAATGTCGCGGCCGTTCGGTGCCAGGTAGCTGAGCTTGTCGCCCACCTTGTGGCCGATGATGGCTGCGCCCAGTGCGGAGCGTTCGCTGAAGACCTCGAGGTCGCCGGCGCCCACTTCGCGGCTGCCCAGCAGGAACGTGGTTTTATCTCCCGCAATGGTGGCAACGACAACCATGCCCTGCTCGACAATTCCGTCGTCGGCGGGAGCCTCACCCACGCGGGCGTTGATCAGCATTTCGCTGAGCTGGCGGATGCGGGCTTCAATCTTGCCCTGCTCATCCTTGGCTGCGTGGTAGCCGCCGTTTTCCTTCAAGTCGCCTTCTTGGCGGGCCTCTTCGATCTTGCTGACAATCTCTGCCCGGCCGGGACCGGAAAGCTCCGTCAGCTCAGCCTGCAGGCGGTTGTAGGCTTCCTGGGTCAGCCATGCTGAAGGCGCACTGTTGGTGGTAGGCACGTAGTTCTCCTTGAATGTACAAAAGCAAAGGCCCCGCAGCAGGTGCCTGCCTTGAATATTTTTTAGTCTGTGTGCTTTTTGCGAAAGCACACAGGCCATGCACTGCAATTTCGCACTGCACATTCAAGGACTGACCACGCGGGGCAGATGGTAATAAGATCCAGTTTAGTCAATAAGAGGGATAAACCCAAGAAATGACGTGGGGAGTGTTACGCGGGGTCCGCGATCCAGCAGTTTTCCACGACTCCGGTGACGGCCAGGGAATCGGTGCGAAGCTCGCCGCGAACCGTGGTGGTGCGGCCATTTGCCGAGCCAACATCTGTTCCGTTGGGGCCAATCGTGATGACCTTCCAGCCGACGACCGCGTACGCGTCGTTCATGGCCTTAAGCGCGCATTTCGCGGTGGCGTCGGGGTCCTTCGTGAGGGACAAATCGACTGTGGTCATGGTGCCGTCCACCACGTTGTAGCTGAGTATTTTTTGGCTCACACCGGCGTTGCCACCTATGACGGACCACAAGACCCATGCCACGGACAGCACGGCCGCGACTATCAACAGGATTTTTTGCGTTCGTTTAGGCACGCTCCGCTTGGGTGTGCCGTATCGATTGGCTAGGCTGGTAGCTGCCGGAGAATCAGAATTTGTCACTGCATCCACTTGTGTCTTTTCCGCGGTCTGCCGCGGTCTGGCCGCCCCATGGAGGAGGCGTTGGACTAGCACCAAGTTTAGCCGCTCTTTGACGCCCTGATTTTCCGTCCAACATTCCACGATCCACCTTTTCAGCAGAATCGAAGGTAACCCCTTGAACAGCAACGAGCAAACAAAGACGCAACCGCTGCGTCTTTTGGCGGTTCATGCCCACCCGGATGATGAGGCCAGCAAGGGTGCCGCCATGATGGCCTCCTATGTTGCCTCCGGAGTCGAGGTGATGGTTGCCACGTGCACCGGTGGTGAACGCGGCGACATTCAGAACCCGGCCCTGATTGGGGATCCCCATTCGGCACGGGACATGGGCGGTGCGCGCCGGCTGGAAATGGCCAGGGCAGCGAAAATTCTGGGCATCGCGCACCAGTGGCTGGGCTTCACCGACTCCGGCCTGCCGGAGGGGGAGCCCCTGCCTGCGCTGCCGGTCAACTGCTTCGCTTTGAAGCCGTTGGAGGTTGCCGCAGCACCCCTGGTCCGCCTGGTGCGCCGCTTCAAGCCGCAGGTCATCGTCTCCTATGACGAAAACGGCGGCTACCCGCACCCGGACCACATCATGGCGCACAAAGTCACCGTTGAGGCGTTCCATGCTGCCGGTGATCCGGAGAAGTACCCCGGCACCGGTGAGCCGTGGGTGCCGTCGAAGTTGTACTACGATCTGGCCTTCAACCCCCAGCGTTTCCGCGCCCTGCACTTTGCCCTGGAGGAAGCCGGACTGGCCTCGCCCTACGCCGAGCGGCTCGCGGCCTGGCAGGAGGCGGACACCGAGGGGCACACCCCGCCCACGAGCCGGCACCCGGCCACCACGCAGATTGACTGCGGCGACTACTTTGAGACGCGCGACGACGCCCTGCGCGCCCATGCCACCCAGGTCGATCCGAACGGTTTCTTCTTCGCCGTCAGTCCCGCCATGCAGCGGAAAGTGTGGCCGTGGGAGGACTATTCGCTCATTGAATCCCGCGTTCCCACCACCGGGCCCGAGAATGACCTCTTTGCTGGCTTACGATAGATAGTGGACGTTTTCCCGTACAGCACTTCGCCGTACGGGGATGAAACGAAAGACGAATTGTGCTTAAACTGATTTTCCTGGCCGTCACTGAACCTGTCATCCCTTCACCTCCCGGCTTGCGCCCCGGCCTGTCCGAGGACCAGATCACGCCCGGAACGCTGGGCTTCATCATCACCTTCGGCATTGTCATCGTCATGGTTTTCCTGATTCGTGACATGGTCAAGCGCATCCGCCGGGTCCGTTACCGGGCCCAGGTTGAAGAAGGTTTGGTGGGCGGTTCACACGGCCCCGACGCCGAATACATGGGCATCCCCATCATGAGCGAGCAGGACATGAAGGATGCCAGCTACTTGAACGACGGCGGGCCCAAGGTCCCGGCCGCCCCGGCGGATCCCGCTGATGGCCCGGACCCGGACAACACCCCGGGTCCCAGGGCGTAGGCGGCAGAGATGAACAGGCTGGCGGGTGAACCTAGTGCTTATCTTCGCCAGCATGCGCAGAATCCGGTCCACTGGCAGCCCTTTGACGATGCAGCGTTTGCCGAGGCCGTGGCCCGGGACGTACCCATTTTTCTGTCGGTGGGTTACGCCGCCTGCCACTGGTGCCATGTCATGGCGGGGGAGTCCTTCGCCGACCCCGCCATTGCCGAGTACCTGAACCAGCGCTTCGTCTCCATCAAGGTGGACCGTGAGGAACGCCCGGACGTGGATGACGCTTACATGGCCGCCACCCAGGCCCTGAGCGGGCAGGGCGGCTGGCCCATGAGCGTGTTCCTGACCCCGGCGGGCAAGGCCTTCTACGCCGGAACGTATTTCCCACCGAATGCCGGCACGGGCCGGCCCTCCTTCCGCCAAGTGCTCGAAGCAGTCGAGGAGGCGTGGCGGATTCGCCGCGACCAAGTGGAAACGACGGCGGATGCCCTCGCCCAAACCCTCGCCAAGCCCATGTGGCAGGTGAACGCGGCGGTGCCGGACGCCGTCGAACTTCCGGCCCGGCAGGAGTCCAACTGGCTGGCCCCGGCCGAGACGGCGCTGGCGGCCATGCTCGACGCCGAGGATACGGTGCACGGCGGATTTGGCCAGGCACCCAAATTCCCGCCAGTCCCGGCCCTGGAATTTCTGCTTCGGCACGCCGCGTCCGGCACCGAAACGGCCGGGCAGGCACGCGGACTGGCCGGGCGCACGCTCGGTGCCATGGTTCGTTCGGCCCTCTTTGACCGGCTCGGCGGTGGCTTCGCCAGGTACAGCGTGAGGGCGGATTGGTCCGAACCGCACTACGAAAAAATGCTGTACGACAACGCAGGACTGCTGCAGGTGCTGGTGCACTGGATAAGGGAAGTGGAGTCCCGGGCAGCCGCCTGCGGCAGTGTACCTTCCGGCTCCGAACCCGGCGGCGCAGCGCTCAGCGGTGGAACGTCCAGCGGTGGAACGTCCGGCGGCGCAGCGCCCGGCGGTGGAACGTCCGGCGGCGCAGCGCCCGGCGGTGGAACGTCCGGCGGCGCAGTGCCCGGCCAGGTTGCATCGGCGGTGGCCGAATTAGGTGTGGGCGAGGCCCGCGAGGCTGTGGCGGCGACGGTCGGCTGGCTGATGGCGGAGATGCGCCTGCCCGGCGGGGCGTTCGCCTCCTCCCTCGATGCCGACACCGTCATTGACGGCGTCCATCTTGAAGGCGCCAGCTACCGCTGGAGCCTGGCGGAACTTCAAACGGCCGCCCGCGAGGTGGTTGCCAACGGGCATGACGCCGACGGTCGGGGCGCCGAGGCTCTCGCGGCTGCGGTGGCTCGGGCGCTGCACGTCGGCCATGACCCGGGCGTCGGCCATGACACGCACGTCGGTGTCGGCCTGGCCGCCGGCACTGATTCGCACATCGGCGCTGATGGCTCGGCCGAACCGGAGGAGACTTTTCCACTGCACGCAACCGGCCCGCTTGCTCCGGAGCAGCGCCGCGCCTGGGAAATGTTGAAGCCGGCCTTGCTCAAACGCCGTTCAGCCAGGGTCATGCCGGGCCGGGATGAGAAGGTCGTTGCCGCCTGGAACGCCATGCTGCTGCGGGCCCTGATCGAGGCTGCCATGGTTCTGGACGAGCCCACGTGGCTGGAGTCCGCCGTCGAACTGGGGGAGTATTTGCACGAAGTCCATTGGGATGGGGCGCTGCGCAGGGTCTCACATGACGGGACTGCCCGCGGCATCAAGGGGCTTTTGGAGGATTATGCCGCCTGCGCCAGCGGGTTCCTGGCGCTCTATGCGGCCACGGGGGAGTCTCGCTGGTTTGAGTTCGCCGGGGAACTGGTGGACGCGGCGGAGTCCGATTTCATTGCCGACGGCGTCGTGTTCAACCATGGTGCCGGCGACGGTGCCGATCCGCTGCAGGGCTCACGTTTTGCCGACCCGTTCGACAACGCTACGACGGGCGGGGTCGCGTTGCTGGCGGAAGCGTTCCTGACCTGGTCCGCCTACACCGGATCCACCCGACACCGGGCCATGGCGGAGAGCATGCTGGCTGCCGGTCCCCAGGTGGCCGCCCGTGCGCCCCGCTCCGCCGGAGGACTGCTGGGTGCAGGACTCGCACTGGCGGCGGGTCCCCTGGAGCTGGCGATTGTCGGCCGCGAAGGCGCGGCGCGCGACGTCCTGGTGCGCGCAGCCTGGGCCGCAACCACGCCGGGACTGGCCATTGCGGTGTGGGACGGGGCCGGTTCGGCGCCGCTGCCGCTCTTCGAGGGACGCTCGCTGAATGAGCGAACCGGCAGCGAACGCTCCGGCAGCACGGCTGAGGATGCCGAAGCCGCTCCCACCGTTGGAACCGGCGCCCACGATGTGCCATTGGCTTATGTGTGCCGCGAGATGGTGTGCGCCCGTCCCGTGTCCGCCGTTGACGAGCTGCGTGCGTTGTTGCGCTGACAATCCGCTTCACGCCACGCGAGGTCTGCACACCACGCGAGGTCTGCACACCACGCGGAGTCTGCACACCACGCGCCGGGGCGGTAACAGTCCCAGCATCGCCAACTCAATCGGCTAGGTTAAACAAATGCACTTCTCCGTCCGGGGACTTGTTGGGGAGAGTCCGGAAGGATCCAGTTCATGCGAGTTTTGCGCCGCGTTGTTTTTCCAATCCTGTGGTTGCTGATCTTCAGCATCATTGCCGCAGCACTGGTCAAAATAGCTTTTTTTGACGGGCTCAAGGACCAAAGCGAATCACTCGTGCCAGGCGGCGGCATTCAAGTCCCCGTCATTGAACCCGTGGTCGGCACCGTCACCAACACAGTGGACGTCACCGGCACCGTCCAAAGTGACGCCGCCGTTGCTGTGCGCTCCACGGCTGCCGGCAAGGTTGTGTACTTCTTTGTTCAAGAGGGCACAGTGGTGAACGCCGGCGACCGGCTGTTCCAAATCCGAGCCGAAGAAATTCCCGACGTTGTTGACGTTGCCCCGAGCAGCGACGACGAGGCGCCAGCAGCACCTCCGGCCCCGGTATACAGCTACAACGATGTCCTGGCACCGGCGTCGGGCACCCTGAACACCCTGACTGTGCTGCTGAACCAGGAAGTGGGCGTTGGCGACAACGCAGGAACCGTCGCCCCCGGCACATTCTCCATCAGCGGATCCCTGAACACCGCCCAACAGTTCCGCCTCCTGGGCAAACCCACCACGGCCACCGGCACGCTCACCAACGGACCGGCACCCTTCACCTGCCCCGACGTGCAGCTGAGCAACAAGGAAAGCGGTGAGACTCCGGATCCCAACGCCATGGGCGGCATCGATCCCATGGCACAGGGCGAAAGCGCCGGCCAGGTCAGCTGCGCCGTGCCGGCCGACGTCACGGTCTTCCCCGGCCTTGGGGCCACCATCACCCTCACCGCGGGGGAATCCCAGAACGTGCTGACCCTGCCGTTGACGGCGGTGAAAGGCAGTGTCCAGAAAGGTCTGGTCTGGATTCCCGCGGCCGACGGCGGCAACCCACCCGAGGAGCGTGAGGTTGTGTTGGGCCTGAACGACGGCGAGCACGTTGAGATTGTCTCCGGTCTGGCCGAGGGTGAAACGGTGCTGCAGTTTGTCCCCGGCGTGGACGCGCCGCAGGAAGACGGGCAGATGTTCGGCCCCGTCAGGATCGGCGGCTGAGCGTGACCAGCATTTTCAACGACCCCGACGAACAGAGCAGGGCAGCTCTGCCCGATGCAGTTCAAGGCGACGACGGACCAAACTCCGGCGTCCAGACCTCCCACGCCAATCCATCCACCGACGCCCCGCCCCTCGTGGACCTGCGGGACGTCACCCGCACCGTGCTGCTGCCGGACGACGAGCAACTGCACATCCTGCGCGGCATTGACCTGCAGATCCGGGTGGGCGATCACACCGCAATCGTGGGCCGCTCCGGTTGCGGCAAATCGACCCTGCTGAACATCCTGGGCCTGCTGGATTCACCCAGCTCCGGTTCCATGGAATTTGAGGGTAAGCCCGTGGACAAGCTGCGCAACAACGCACGGGCCAGGCTGCGCGGGGCCAGCATCGGCTTCGTGTTCCAGCAGTTCAACCTGCTCCCGGGCCGCACCGCGCTGGAAAACGTCATGAC
>JBBPZC010000213.1:0-3033 GCA_038199275.1 Actinomycetales bacterium | reverse complement strand
GCCGGGCCTTTCCTGGCGGCTGCTCTTGCCACCCGCGGCACCGTGCGCATTCCCAACTGGCCCTCAAACACCACCCAGGTGGGAGATAAATGGCGTGAAATCCTGCCGCAGTTCGGTGCCACCGTGACGCTGGAGGACGGCGTGTTGACGGTGACCGGCGGGGCGGAAATCCGCGGTGTTGATATTTCCGACACCTCCGAGTTGGCACCCTCCACGGCTGCCATTTGCGCACTTGCTTCCACGCCGTCGCGCTTGCGCGGCATCTCCCATCTGCGCGGGCATGAGACTGATCGCCTCGCCGCACTTGTGGCAGAGATCAATGCGTTGGGCGGCAACGCCGAGGAGACGGAGGACGGGCTGATCATCAACCCCGCTCCCCTGCACGGCGGCGTGTTCCACAGCTACCACGACCACCGCATGGCCACTGCCGGAGCCATCATCGGCCTGGCCGTGTCCGGCGTCGAAGTTGAAAACATTGGTACCACGGCCAAGACCATGCCGGACTTCCCTGCCATGTGGGCGGCCATGGTGGCACAGACGGCAGAGCCTTCAAGCATCCCTGCGGCGGCGGTGGAAGCCGGGGCTTAGGGATGGCAAAGGATTACAGCAACTGGGACGAGTCCGATGTCCGCGTTCGCGCCAACAAGAAGGGCAGCCGGCCGCGCACCAAGGACCGGCCCGCGTATGACGACGCGGTCATTGGCCGGATCGTCACGGTTGACCGCGGCCGCTACACCGCGATTGTGGATGAGGACCTGCCCACGCAGCGCATCCTGATCGCGGCGCGGGCCCGGGAATTACGGCGCAATCCCGTAGTGGCCGGTGACTTTGTGGCGCTGGTGGGAGACACCTCCGGCAAGCCGGACACCCTCGCCCGGCTGGTCCGCGTGGAGGAGCGGCGCACCCTGCTGCGCCGCAGCGCCGACGACACCGATCCCGTGGAGCGGGCGGTGGTGGCCAACGCGGACCAATTGGTCATCGTGGTGGCTGCTGCCAACCCGGAACCGCGCACCGGTTTCATTGACCGCGCCCTCGTTGCCGCTTACGATTCCGGCATTGCACCGCTGCTGCTGATCACCAAAACGGATATCAAGGCACCGGACGAGTTGCTGGCCAACTATCAGCACCTCGACATGACAGTCATTATCAGCCGTACCGCTGCCGACGGTGCCTCCGGCATTGACGCACGCAGCGACGACGGCGATTCCGCCCTGCTCGCAGGTGGCGCGGTGGAGCAATTGCACGGCTACCTCGACGGGAAGGTCAGCGTCCTGGTGGGGCACTCCGGCGTCGGAAAGTCCACCATGGTCAACGCCCTGACCGGCTCCCAACGGGCCACCGGCGGCGTCAATGCCGTCACCGGCCGCGGCCGGCACACCTCGTCCTCCGCGTTGGCGCTGCGACTGCAAGATGCGCTGCCGGGTTCGTGGATCATCGACACACCCGGCATCCGCTCCTTCGGCCTCGCGCATGTGGATGCTGACAGGATCCTTCAGGCGTTCCCCGATCTGCAGCCCGGCACCGACGACTGTGAACGTGGCTGCAAACATGACAGCGCTGCCGTGAACTGCGGGCTGGACCCCTACGTTGCCGCCGGACACGCGGGCGACGCCGGACCGGCCCGCCTTGCCTCGCTGCGTCGCCTCCTTGGCACCAGCGACCGCACGGAAGGACGCGCAGCGGAGAAGGAACTAGGCGTCACGGAGTAGTCCCCAAGCGCTCCCCCTCCTCGCAAGCTCGAAGCGGGGCCCTCGCGCTTGTGGGCCCAGCGAGATCGCTTGCGGGTCCAGCACGATCGCTTGTGGGCCCAGCACCGGCGCCACACCTCGTACCTCGGCCAGGGAACCCTGCCAGCGTGGGCCCAGCACTGCTTCTCTCCGCCTGAACTCATACGCATTATTCGGCCAATGGTGCGTAGGACTTCACGAAAGTGGCGTCGTGCCCCGACTTGCCTCGAAACCGCGATAGCGTAAACCCATGACCATTGAACCCCAGACGTACAATGACGACCTCCGCTTGGCCCATGTCCTGGCCGACAGCGTGGACGACCTCACCATGTCCCGCTTCAAAGCCCTTGACCTGACCGTGGAGACCAAGCCGGACCTGACCCCCGTCACGGACGCCGACAAGGCCGCCGAAGAGTCGATCCGCAGCCAGCTGTCCCGGGTCCGACCGCGCGATGCAGTCCTCGGTGAGGAGTTTGGCAGCAGCGGTCACGGATCGCGCCGCTGGATCATCGACCCCATCGACGGCACCAAGAACTTTGTCCGCGGCGTCCCGGTCTGGGCCACACTGATCGCTCTTGTGGACGACGGCGTCCCTGTCGTTGGGCTTGTCAGCGCACCCGCGCTGGGCAAACGTTGGTGGGCCGCCAGTGGCACGGGCGCCTACATGGGCAAGTCCCTCGCCTCGGCCACACGCATCCGGGTTTCCAACGTGGCCGAACTCAAGGACGCCTCCCTGTCCTACTCCTCCCTGACCGGCTGGGCCGATCGCGGCAACCGCGACGAGTTCATCTCCCTGACCGACGACGTCTGGCGCACGCGCGCCTACGGCGACTTCTGGTCCTACTGCATGGTTGCCGAAGGCAGCGTCGACATTGCCTGCGAGCCCGAACTGAACCTGTATGACATGGCCGCCCTGGTCCCGATCGTGCAGGAAGCCGGCGGCCGCTTCACCTCGCTCGAGGGCGCCGACGGTCCTTTCGGCGGCAACGCCTTGGCCACCAATTCCATCCTTCACACCGAGGTGCTGCAGCGCTTGAATCCGGCTTGGGATGATCTTTTGGCCTGATTTCGCCGCCCACTCGGGTAGAAGCACAGGTGAGTTAAGAACGACGGCGGCCCCCCGCCGTCGTTCTTTTTGCCCACCTTCAGAAGGTCCTCCACAGGCGCTTCGAAAAGAATCGTAATAAATGCGCGGGCGGAAATCATCGGATAGCCTTTGGTGCATAGGTCACGAGTGCCAGCGTTAAGCCCCGGTTTGCTGGCCGGCAACCCTCCTTTCGCGGCGGGGTGCCCCGGGTGACGACCT
>JBBPZC010000212.1:0-12586 GCA_038199275.1 Actinomycetales bacterium | reverse complement strand
CGGGAACCGTTGTCACGCTGCGCGACCACACGGACTTGACCCAGCTGGCCGGAAGCCTCAGCAGCACCCAGACCCTGGTGGAGGCGCTCCGGTCCCAAACCCATGAACACGCCAACCGGCTGCATGCCATCACCTCCCTGATTGAACTGGGCCGCGCCCGGGAAGCCCTGGACTTCGCCACCGCCGACCTCACAGACACGGTCCGGTTGGGCGGGGAATTTGTCGGCACCCTGGATGAGCCGTTCCTGGCGGCACTGCTCATGGGAAAGGGCGCGCAGGCGGACGAACGCGGGGTGGCACTGGAATTGAGCGGCTCCGGCACCCTGCCTCACGGACTGCTGGACGCCAGGGAATTGGTGACCCTGCTGGGGAATTTGGTGGACAACGCCATTGACGCTGCGGCCGGCCATTCGCCCACACCCACGGTGTGGGCGGACCTGCTCGTGGCCGACGGCACCCTCACCATCACCGTGGCGGACAACGGCCCGGGGCTGCCCACCACGGACCTTGATGTGCTGGGCCGGATCGGCACCACCGGCAAGACGTCGGTGGCACCTGGCGGACGCGGCTATGGGATTGCCTTGATACGCCGGGCCACCGCCGCATTGGGAGGCACCATCTCCGGCGAGAATGACGGCGGTGCTGTCATGACCGTCGTCGTACCCCTTTCAGCGGCCGCTGCGGCACACACAACAGGAAACTGAGGAACACACATGAGCGGAACCCTGCCCATCCGGGTGCTGGTGGTGGACGATGAGCCCATTGCCCTGGCAGCGCACGCGGACTATGTCAGGCGCCTGGACGGTTTCGAGGTGGCCGCCACGGCGGGCGGGATGGGTGCCGCACTGGCCGTTCTGAACGACCCGGCCACGCCGGCCATCCAGCTGGTGCTGCTGGACATGAACCTGACCGACGGGCACGGCCTGGACCTGCTGCGGCGCATTCACGGGCTGGGCCTGGTGCCGGATGTGGTGGCCATCACGGCGGTGCAGGAAATCCAGGTGGTGCGTTCGGCCATCGCCCTGGGCATCACGGCGTACCTGATCAAGCCATTCACCTTCGCCGCATTCCGGGACAAGCTGGAACGCTACCGCGGCTATCACTACGCACTGGCGGACCGCTCGCACACCAGCCAGGATGCCATCGACAGTGCCCTGTCCACGCTGCGGCCCAGCGGGAAACTGCAACTGCCCAAGGGCATGCTGCAGGAAACCCTGACGGCCGTGGCCCGCTGGCTGCGGGACCAGAGCGCTGCGGCATCCGCCACCGAGGCTGCCGCGGGTCTGGCCATGTCGCGTGTGACGGCCCGGCGCTACCTTGACCACCTGGTGGAAACCGGCTCGGCCGCGAAGGCTCCGCGGCACGGCTCCCCCGGCCGGCCGGAACTCGAATACCGCTGGCTCCGCCCCTCCGTTGAGGTGTGAGGTAACGACGCGTCCCCTCCGTTGAGGTGTGAGGTAACGACGCCTAATTGCCGTTGGAGACTGTGGATAACCTCGGAAATTCCACGGATACGCCTCGTGCTTGCAGCCACACTTAATGGCATGACCAAGGCCCAGCCCCTCCCCGAACCATTGCAAGGACGCTCGTTCCTCGTGAGCGAGTCAGATGAGTGTGGCATCAAGCGACGGCGGACGGATGCGTCCGATCTTTACACCCCCAGTCGCGGCATTCGGGTGCCCTGGGACGTCGAACAAGACCTCGACAGCCGCATTCGACCACTCCTGAGCGCGACACCCGGCGGGGTTGCGAGCCACAGCACGGCAGCCCTGCTGTGGGAAATACCCTTGCCGCCTTGGCTCGCTGGCCGCTTCGACATTCATCTCTCCCGGAATGCTGCGAACAATCCACCGGCGCGAAACGGTGTTACCGGACACCACACCCACTTCAACCAAGGTGACGTAGTCGAGTTGCGAGGTTTGCGGGTGACGTCACCGCTGCGTACCTGGCTGGATCTGGCGGCCGTGCTGGAGTTGGACGATCTGGTGGCGGCCGGCGACTTCCTTGTCTGCGCCCATGACCGGATTTTTGGGCCCAAGCGTGTCCCCTTGGTCCCTTTGCCCGAGCTCCGACACGCAGTTCTCCACGAATTTCGACGACGCGGAATCGTGAAGGCAAGGGAAGCAGTGGAATTGATCAAAGTGGGCGTAGATTCACCTCCTGAGACCAGAATTCGGCTCTCACTTCAGCGGGCCGGAATCCCTGAACTCGTCTTGAACTTTGTCGTTCAAGACGCTCACGGTCGTCACGTCTCCTGGCCCGACCTTGCCCTGCCTGTTTGGAAGATATCCATTGAGTACGACGGCGAACATCACCGGACCCCGCGCCAGAAGGACATCGACGACGCCCGCGACCTCCTGATGAAGCAACTTGGCTGGTTGCAGCTGAGAATCACCAAGGCCATGCTGTATAAAGCTGGTGACAGAGCCGTGGTCAGGCTCGTCCGCGAAGCCCTCTACACCCAAGGATGGGGTGGACGCGCTGCCTGACGATTGGACGCGGCCAACTCAGACACTGGGCGTCGTTAGCCCACACCTCAACGCGGAGGAGGCGTCGTTAGCCCACACCTCAACGCGGAGGAGGCGTCGTTACCCCACACCTCAACGCGGAGGAGACGTCGTTAGCCCACACCTCAACGCGGAGGAGACGTCGTTAGCCCACACATCAACGATGGGTGAGCACCGGGATGAGGTTGTCGATGACTGAGCGGTCCTCGATGGTTGAGGGCACCACGTAGTCGTCGCCGTCGGCAATCTGGCGCATGGTCTTGCGCAGGATCTTTCCAGAGCGGGTCTTGGGCAGCGCGTCCACCACGATGACGGTCTTGAAATCCGCCACCGGGCCAATCTCCTTGCGGACCAACGCCACCAACTCGGCCTGGAGTTCGGCAGCATCCATGTCCACCCCGGCCTTGAGCACCACAAACCCGGCCGCCTTCTGCCCCTTCAGCACATCGGCCACGCCAATCACCGCGCATTCGGCCACGGCCGGGTGCGTGCCAATGACCTGCTCAATGGCTCCGGTGGAGAGCCGGTGTCCGGCCACGTTGATCACGTCATCGGTGCGGCCCATGACAAACACGTAGCCGTCCTCGTCGCGATAGCCGGAATCCCCTGTGGCGTAGCAGCCGTCAAAGGCCTGCAGGTAGGAGCTCACAAATCGTTCGTCGTCGTCCCACAGGGTGGACAAGGTGCCGGGAGGCAGCGGCAGGGCCAGCACAATGTTGCCCTCCTCCCCCACAGCAACTTCAGCACCCAGGCCGTCAACAATACGCAGGTCAAATCCGGGCATGGGCAGCGTGGGTGAACCGGCCTTGATGGGCAGCGGCTCCAGTCCGCGCGGATTGCCCACAATGGCCCAACCGGTCTCGGTCTGCCACCAATGGTCCACGACAGGGACACCCAGCACGCGGCCGGCCCAGTGGTATGTGTCCACGTCGAGGCGCTCACCGGCAGTGAACAGCGTTTGGAGGGTGCCGACGTCGTACTTCTTCAACAGCGCTGCCTCCGGGTCCATCTTGCGGATGGCACGCAAGGCAGTGGGGGCGGTGAAAAGTGCCTTCACGCCGTGCTCGGCAATGACGCGCCAGAAGGCGCCGGCGTCGGGGGTGCCCACGGGCTTGCCCTCATACATGAGGGTTGTGGCCCCGGCCAGCAGCGGGCCGTACACAATGTAGGAATGGCCCACCACCCAGCCCACATCCGAGGCCGTCCACCACACATCGCCGGCGTGGATGTCATAAAGGTTGGCCATGCTCCACGAAAGTGCGACGGCGTGCCCGCCATTGTCGCGCACCACACCTTTGGGTGCGCCTGTGGTTCCCGAGGTGTAGAGGATGTAGAGCGGGTCGGAGCCCTTCACCGGCACGGGTGCGGCGGGCGTTGCGTCTGCGATCGCGTCGTCCCAATCCACGGCGTTGAGACCGAGGTCCGCGGGGTTGGTGGTGAACCCGTCCCGGTGCTTGATGACCACGGGCAGCTCGGCCACCCCGGCTTTGGCCAGGGCTTCATGGACGGTGGGCAGGTACTCGATTTTGCGGTTCGGCTCCAGGCCGCCGGAGGTGGTGATGACCACCTTGGGGGCGGCGTCCTTGATGCGCACGGCGAGCTCACTGGCGGCGAACCCGCCAAAGACGACGGAGTGCACGGCGCCCAGGCGGGCCGAGGCGAGCATGGCGATGGCGGCTTCGGGAATCATGGGCAGGTAGATCAGGACCCGGTCGCCTTTGCCTACGCCTTGGGCACGGAGCACTCCGGCGAAGCGCGCCACCAGGTCGGTGAGCTCCCGGTAGGTGTAGACGCTTTGCGTCCCGGTCATGGCAGAGTCGTGGATCAGGGCCGGTTGGTCTCCGCGTCCGGCCTCGACGTGCCGGTCCAGGGCGTTCGCGGACGTGTTCAGTTCGGCGTCGGCAAACCAGCGTCCGTTGGGGGCCGAGCGCCCATTGTGGGCCTGCTGTGGCGGCACCATCCAGTCCACCGCTTGTGCTGCCTCGAGCCAGAACCGCTCGGGCTCGTTGAGACTGCGTGCGTATTCGTCCCGGTAGTTTTGCGCTTGTGGGCCCATTGTTCTCTCCATCCACGTTGATGTGATGTGAAACATGTTACCGGCGTATTTTGCCCACCTTTTCACGGGGCCGGAATTTTGCGATGAACTGCGGCACTGATGCGGTGACGGTCGACGCCGGGACCTAGGGGTGGGCCTCGGTCGGCACCTTGGGCGTTGCCTTGAGTGCCGCCTTGGGCGTTGCCTTGAGGGCCATCTGAGGCGCCGCCGTCGAATCCCGGACCACCAGCGTCGTGGCCAGCTCTACATGGGGCGAGTCGAGAACCTCGCCCCTGCCGAGCCGCAACACTGACCGCAGGGCGGCCCGCCCCATCTCCTTCAGGGGCTGCGCCACGGACGTCAGACGTGGCAGCGTCTGTTCGGTGAGGTCGGTCCCATCAAAGCCCACAAGGCTTAGCTCCTCCGGGATCCGCAATCCCTGCCGTCGGGCTTCTTCCAGCACTCCAAGGGCGGTGGAGTCACTGCCGGCGAAAATGGCCGTGGGCGGCTGCGCAAGTGCCAATAGCTGCCGTGTCCCGGAAACTCCGAAGCTGTGGGAGAACGCACCCCCCAGCAGGTACTCGGCACGGGTGGGTATGCCGTGTCCCATGAGCGCGGCCAGGTAGCCGTGCTGTCTGGCCACATTGCACTCGGCGGTTGCCGGCCCGCCCAGGTAGGCAATGTTCCGGTGGCCCAGCGCCAACAAGTGTTCCGTCGCGGCTTTGCCGCCGGCCCAGTTGGTGGCGCCGACGCTGACAATGCCGTTGTGCGGCGGATTCAGCGGGTCTATCACCACAACGGGAATGTTTCGCCGCTTGAAGTGTTCCATCTGCTCGGAGCTGAACTCCGAGGTCACCAGGATCAGGCCCTTGCGTCCCGACTCCACCATGCGCTGCGCCCAGTGTTCATGGTTGGCACTACGGAGCTTGGCCGGGGTCATGTTGCCCAATACAATCTCCACCCCTGCCACGTCCGCAAAGTCCAGGATGCCGGAGAGCACTTCAATGGAGTAGTAGTTGTTTATCCCGTCGATGACCAGGTCAACCATGGCGGGCCCTGACGAGCGTGCCCTGCGCAGCACCGGAGATTCGTAGCCCAACTCATCCAGGACCTTCTGAACTCGGGCCCGAGTGGGTGCGGCCACGTCGTCACGGCCATTGATCACCTTCGAGACGGTGGGTGCGGAGACACCGGCCAGTGCTGCCACGGTGGCCAGCACAGGTTTGTTCCGCTTCTTGTTCTCCACTGCAACTTCCCCTCTGCTCGCCAGCACGTTTCGAAAGCACTCTTTCGAAATGTTTCATTTCTCGAAGTGTGGCGCAATTACCAGTTCACGTCAACTTCCCGGCACCGGCCCTTGACGTGTGATGTAAAACACGGTTATATATTCACCACGTACAGAATTAGTTGCGAAATGTTTCGAACGCAATGTTTCAACCCATCATGTTGGCCCTTTCAATGGAGATTAAGATGAAACACCAGCCCACGTCACGCCGTTCCTTTCTTGCACTTGCCGCCCTGGTCCCCGTAGCCGCCCTGGGCATCAGCGCCTGTGGCACCTCCGGCCCCAAGGCCGGCGAATCCGGAGCATCCATGTGGTCCGTCAGCGGCGATCCCAACGAGACAATCCGCAAGACTTCACTTGAGGCTTTCGGGAAGGCGAATCCCGAGAACACCATCAAGGTCACGTTCTTCCAGAACGATGCCTACAAGACCAAAATCAAGACCGCCATTGGCGCCGGCCAGGCACCAACCCTCATCTACGGATGGGGCGGTGGAGTGTTGAAGTCCTACGCGGAAGCGTCCCAGGTGGAAGATTTGACCAGCTGGTTTGATGAGAACCCGGACGTGAAGGATCGCCTGTTTGCTTCCGCCTTCGGGGCTGCCACCGTGGACGGCAAGATTTACGGCATACCGGCAACCACCGTTCAGCCCATCATCTTCTACTACAACAAGGAGCTCTTCGAGAAGGCTGGCGCGCAGCCGCCCAAGACCTGGGATGATCTGATGTCACTGGTCAAAACGTTCAACGACATGGGCGTTGCCCCGATTTCACTCGGTGGCCAGTCGCGCTGGACATCCATGATGTGGCTTGAATACATGTTTGACCGTGTAGGCGGCCCCGAAGTCTTCAATGACATTTTCACCGGCAAGCCCGAAGCGTGGTCCCACCCGGCCGCCATCGAGGCGTTGACAATGATTCAGGAACTCGTCGCTGCCGACGGGTTCATCAAGGGCTTCTCCTCCATCACCGCGGACAGCAACGCCGATCAGGCACTGCTGTTCACTGGCAAGGCAGCCATGATGCTCCACGGTGGTTGGACCTACGGCGGCATGAAGAACGACGGTGCCGGCTTCGTCCAGGACGGCAATCTCGGGTGGGTGGACTTCCCGGCCGTGTCCGGAGGCAAGGGAGATCCCAAGAATGCCGTGGGCAACCCGGCCAACTACCTCTCCATCTCCACCAAGGCCACCGACGCCGAAAAGGAAAGCGCCAAGAAGTTCTTCGCAGAAGGTTTGCTGGCTGACGCAGAAATCAACGGCTATATTGACTCCGGCAGCGTGCCCGTCGTGAACGATATTGAAGACCGGTTCGGCAGCAGTGACGACAAGGACTTCCTGACGTACGTCTACAACCTGAGCAAGGACGCCCCGAACTACCAGCAGTCTTGGGACCAGGCGTTGAGCCCCGTGGCATCGGAAGCCTTGCTGAACAACATTGACCAGCTGTTCGTCAAATCCATCACGCCCGAAAAGTTCGCAAGCAACATGAACGCGACCATCGGCAAATGAGCACCGGCCAGATGACGGCCAAGGATACGCCCGCGCCGTCCCGCACCAAGGTACGCAGTCAGGAACGGTCCAAGGGCAAAACCGGATCATTGAATTGGCTTGCCGTTCCGGCGCTGATCTTCTTCACCTTCTTTGCCATCATCCCGCTCATCGGAGTTCTGCTCCTGAGCTTCACCAACTGGGACGGAATTGGCGCCATCACACTGGCCGGGGTTGGCAACTGGCTCAGTGTCTTTGCCGATCCCGGCATGTATCACGCACTGTGGCTGACGTTTGTGGTCATGATCGTTTCCTGGGCCATTCAGACTCCGGTGTCCCTGCTGTTGGGCGTATTCACGGCCGGCAGCCAGAAGTACCGGGCCTTCCTGGCCGTGCTGTACTTCCTGCCGCTGCTGCTCTCCTCTGCTGCCATAGCCATTGCCTACAAGGCATTGCTGGATCCGAATTTTGGTCTGGCGGCCGGACTGAAGCTGCCGTTCCTGGCCCAGGACTGGCTCGGTGATCCGGGTCTGGCGCTCGGCGTTGTCATCTTCGTCATCGCCTGGCAGTTCGTCCCATTCCACACCCTGATATACCAAGGTGGTGTGCGTCAGATTCCGCGCTCCATTTATGAGGCTGCGGAGATTGACGGGGCGGGGAAGGTCAAGCAGTTCTTCTTCATCACGATTCCGCAGCTGAAGTACACCATCATTACGTCCTCCACACTGATGACAGTAGGTGCCTTGACGTACTTTGACTTGATCTTTGTTCTGACCGCCGGCGGCCCCGGCAACGCCACCCGCATCCTCCCCCTCGACATGTACCTGACGGGCTTCCGTGCCAACCTCATGGGCCCGGCCAGTGTTCTTGCCGTGATTCTCGTGGTGATTGGGCTGGCCTTGGCGCTGTTCCTGCAGCGTCTGGGTGGCAAGGATCGCGGCGGCAGCCAATTGGAAGGTATGTAACATGGCCACAACTCTGAGCCCCGCCCGGAAGAACCGGGTCACGGAGCCTGCACGCAACAGCAAGATCAAACGCAGCTTTGGCAAGCTGAACCTGCCCGGTGGAACGGCCGGCTGGTTGTGGCTGGCCGTCACCATCATCCCCATCTATTACATTGTCATCACCAGTCTGAAGACCCAGGCCGGGTATTTCAGTGAGAACCCGTTGGCCCCGCCCGCGGCACCCACACTGGAAAATTACAAGATGGTGATAGAGGCCGACTTCACCCGGTACTTCTTCAACAGCCTCATCATCACCGTCGGAGCCGTCATCCCCACCTTGGCCGTGGCGTTCATGGCCTCCTTCGCCATTGTCCGCGGCAACGGGAAATTCCTAAAAGGCGTCAACGCCCTGTTCCTGATGGGCCTGGCCATTCCGTTGCAGGCCACCATCATCCCGGTGTACTTGATGATCATCAAGATGAACCTGTACGACAGTCTGCTCGCGATCATCCTGCCCTCCATTGCCTTCGCAATCCCGCTGAGCGTGCTGATCATGTGCAACTTCATCCGCGACGTACCAAACGAGCTGTTCGAGTCCATGCGGCTTGATGGCTGCAGTGAATGGCAGACCATGTGGCGCCTTGCCCTGCCGCTGACCAAGCCGGCCATTGTCACGGTCGGCATCTACAACGGTCTCGGCGTGTGGAACGGGTTCCTGCTGCCGCTGATCCTGACGCAGAGCCCGGAGTTGAGGGTTTTGCCGCTGGGCCTGTGGACGTTCCAAGGCGAGTTCAGCGTCAACATCCCGGCAGTTCTGGCCTCGGTGGTTCTGAGCACACTGCCAGTGCTCGTGCTGTACATCATCGGCCGCCGCCAGCTCCTGAGCGGACTCACAGCCGGTTTCAGCAAGTAAGCACACCCGAAAAACAATCCCCAAGCATTAAGGAACTTTTTAATGTCTCAGCTCTCACCCCCCGCACTGCGGGTGGGCATGGCAGGTTACGCGTTCATGGGTGCCGCCCATTCGCACGCCTGGCGCACCGCACACCGCTTCTTTGATTTGCCGCTCACCCCGGAGCTGACGGCGATCGCCGGACGGAACCGGTCCGCCGTCGAACACGCCGCCCAACGCATGGGCTGGGGCTCGGTGGAAACGGACTGGCGCGCACTCATTGAACGTGACGACATTGACCTCATCGATATTTGCACCCCCGGCAACACACACGCCGAAATTGCCATTGCGGCGCTGAAAGCCGGCAAGCACGTGTTGTGTGAGAAGCCGCTGGCCAACAGCGTCGCCGAGGCGGAGGAGATGACCGCCGTTGCCGAGGAGGCCGCCGCCAAGGGCGTCTTTTCCATGTGCGGCTACTCGTACCGCCGCACGCCGGCGCTGGCGCAGATGAAGAGGATGGTGGACGACGGCCGCATCGGCACCATCCGCCATGTCCGCGCACAGTACCTGCAGGACTGGCTGAGCGATCCCAACGCGCCGCTGACCTGGCGCTTGGACAAGGAAAAATCGGGCTCCGGGGCGCTGGGCGACATTGGTGCACATAGCATTGACTCTGCCCAGTTTGTCACGGGCCTGAACATCACCGGCGTCTCCGCCATTCTGGAAACGTTCACGAAGGAGCGGCCCGTGGGCGGCGAATTTGTGGGCCTCGGCGGCCACGGCGACGTCACCGAGGAGACGCCCCGCGGGCCCGTCACCGTTGATGACGCCGCACTTTTCACAGCAAGGTTCGACGGCGGCGCGATCGGCGTGTTTGAAGCGACCCGCACCGCCCTGGGCCGAAAGAACGCCAACCGGCTGGAGGTCAACGGCACACTTGGCTCGGTCGCGTTCGACTTTGAAGACATGAACTTCCTGCAGTTCTACGACGGCACCGACGCCGAGGACGCGCGCGGCTTCCACCGGATCATGGTCACCGAACCCGTCCACCCCTATGTGGGCAACTGGTGGCCAACCGGACACGGCCTCGGTTATGAGCACGGCTTCACCCACCAGGTGGTGGATCTGGTGACCGCACTGGGCAACAAAACGGCCCCGACGCCGTCGTTCCGGGACGCCCTGGGCGTCCAAAAAGTCTTGGCCGCCGTCGAGGACAGCGCCGCCAACAACAGCCAATGGACCACAATCAAAGGAAATACAGCATGAGCGTCAAAAATGCACTCGTCGTGCGCGGCGGTTGGGACGGGCATCAGCCCGTGGAAACCACCGAGCTCTTCATTCCGTACCTGAAAGCCAACGGTTTTGACGTCCGGGTGGAGGAAAGCCCGGCCGTCTACGCCGACGCCGGCTACATGGCCACCGTGGACCTCATTGTCCAGTGCAACACCATGACGACCATTGAAAAAGCGGAGTTTGAGGGCCTGCGCGCCGCCATTGAGGCGGGCACCGGCATGGCCGGTTGGCACGGCGGGATTGCCGATTCCTACCGCAACAACTCGGACTATCTGCACCTGATCGGCGGCCAGTTCGCCTGCCACCCCGGCAAACACCCCGACGAATGCGAGGGCGAGCAATCCGATAATTACGTCCCGTACACGGTCAACATGACCCCGGCCGCCGCCGCGCACCCAATCACCGAGGGCATCGCCGACTTCGATCTCGTCACCGAACAGTACTGGGTCCTCGCCGACAGCTACATCGACGTCCTGGCAACCACCACCCAAAAGGTGCGCGAATGGGACCCGTGGCACCGCGAGGTCACCTCCCCCGCCATCTGGACGCGCAGCTGGGGCAACGGCCGCATCTTTGTCGCCACCCCCGGCCACCACGTGGACATCCTGGAAGATCCGAACGTCAAAACCATCATCGAAAGAGGCATGCTGTGGGCCAGCCGCTAACCACCCCCCTGAACATCGGTATCGTCGGCTGCGGCAATATCATCACCCAATATCTCAAGACCTTCCCCACCCTGGACGCCGTGCGCCTGGTCGCCGTCGCTGACCTGGATCTGGCCCGCGCCGAGGCCGTGGCCGCTGAGAATCCCGGCGTCCGCGCCCTGTCCGTTGCGGAGTTGATGGACGACGCCGGGATCGGCCTGGTCTTGAACCTCACCATTCCGGCCGCGCATGCGCAGGTTGCGCTCCAGGCCATCGCGGCGGGCAAGCACGTGTACGGAGAGAAGCCCCTCGCCGCAACAACCGAAGAGGGACGGACGGTTCTGGAAGCTGCCGCCGCTGCCGGGGTGTTGGTGGGTTCGGCGCCGGATACGGTCTTGGGCACGGGCACGCAGACGGCGCGCAAGGCCATCGACGACGGCCTGATTGGGCGACCCATCTCGGCCACCGCCACCATGATGTGCCCCGGCCACGAGCGCTGGCACCCGAACCCGGACTTCTATTACGTCCCCGGCGGCGGACCGCTGCTGGACATGGGCCCGTACTACGTTTCGGCCCTTGTAACACTACTGGGTCCTGTGGCTTCCGTCATTGGCGCCGCCAGCCACACCCGCTCAGAGCGCACCATTGGCAGCGGTCCCAGAGCGGGCGAAACGGTTCCCGTCAGCACGGACAGCCATGTCACGGGCGTGCTGATTCATGAATCCGGCGCTCTCTCCACGCTGGTCATGAGTTTCGACGCGGTGGCCACGCAAGCCGCCAACATTGAGATCCACGGCGAGACCGGCTCCCTGAAGGTGCCGGACCCGAACCATTTTGATGGCGAGGTGAAACTGCATGCGCTCGGCGGTGACGGGTGGGAAACGCTGCCCGTTGCGGGCGGATACATGGATTCCAGCCGTGGCATTGGCCTGCAGGACTTGGCGCTGACTGCTCCCGGCCAGGAACCGCGCGCCGGCGGCAAACTGGCGTTCCACGCACTGGAGATCATGGAATCGATGTTGGAGTCCGCCCATACCGGGCGTGCTGTGAACATCACGAGCACCTGCGAGCGTCCGCCCGCAGTGCCGTTGACCCAGCCTGCCGTGGAAGCAGCAGAAGCAGTGCCGGCACAATAACCAGCCGGAACCTTGGCCTGGCGGAACACAAGCCCGGCGGAACACAGGCCCGCCGGCCCACTCCTTCGAGTGTTGTCTGGAACTGTGCGTTGCATGCTTAAAAGCGTGCACCTCGCAGCTCCAGACAACACTCTTTGTCGTTTACTGGACTGGTCGGACCGAGAAAGATGCCGGCGCCCCGTGGCTACTCCGCGCCCCCTACTCCGCGAACACCGTGCGCGTCAGGAACTCGTTGCAGAACTTCGCTTCGGGGTCCAGCTCCTGCGCCAGCTTTTTGAAGTCGTCAAAGCGCGGGTAGAGCGGCGCCAGGGAGGAGGCTCCTGCGTCGAACACCTTGCCCCAATGCGGGCGGGTGGAGAACGG